>CAIWNE010000065.1 GCA_903913915.1 uncultured Opitutia bacterium | reverse complement strand
GGCATTGGAGCCAGTGCCGGCCATGACTGGGACGCGGCCGGCGGCGAACTCGACCGTCTGGCGGATGACTTCGATATGCTCGACGTTGTCGAGGGTGGGGGATTCGCCGGTGGTGCCGACGGCGACCAGGCCGTCGATGCCGTCCTTGATCTGGAATTCGACCAGCTTCTTCAGGTCATCCCACGCCACGGCTCCGTTGAGGAAGGGGGTGACCAAGGCCGTATGGGCTCCCACGAAAGCGCGGGGGCCGAAGGGACGGCGAGAGGAGGTGGAACCGGTCGAGGACATTGGGCGGGATTGGACCCCCGAACCAACCGCCCCCTGCCGAAAGAGACAAACCCAAAAACCCCGCCTAGCGGGCCGAACCCCGCTTAAGGGGCCGGACCGATGAGGATTCGGTTGTTTTCCGTGTCGGTCACGTAGAGGCGACCATCGGGTCCGATGCGGGCTCCGTGCGGGCGATTGAGCTGCGTGCCGGCCCAGTCCGCGCCGACCGCGGAGCCTTTCTTGCCGTTGCCGACGATGGTGCGGATGGTCTGCTTCACCGGGTCGAAGAGGCGGAGGCAATGGTTCTCCGTGTCGAGGATCAGCACGTCGCCCTTGGCGTCCATCGTGACGTACTTCGGTCCGTTCATGCGGGCGTCGGCGGCCGGGCCGTCGGTCGCCGGACCCGGCTTGCCGGCCTTGTTCACCACGACGTTGACCTTGCCGTCCTTGATGGCGGCGAGCGCGTGGCCGCCGCGGAGCAGCGCGTAGACCGTGCCGTCCTTGGCCGTACAGGCCGCGCGGACGTCGCCCAGCGGGGTCTCGAGCGCCGGAGCGCCGTCCTTGGGCAGGCCCTTCTTGCCGTTGCCGCCGATGGTCGTGATGGTCTTCGTGGCGAGGTCGATGCGGCGGACGCGGTTGTTGCCGATGTCGGCGATGACCATGAACTTGCCGGCGGGGTCGATGACGCCGCACATCGGGATGTTGAACTGCGCCTGGTCGGCGGGGCCGCCGTCGCCCGCGAAGCCGGACTTGCCCGTGCCGGCGAAGACCGTCGTGGCGTGCGTCTTCGGGTCGAGGCGGATGATGCGATGCTGGAAGCTGTCGGAGGCGTAGATCGAGCCGTCGGGCGCGATCGAGATGTCGTGCATGCCGTTGTAGACGGCCGGCGACAGGTCCAGGAGCTTGGCGGGAGCGGGGACCTTGGCGCCCTTGGCCGCGCTGTTCCACTTCACGCCGGAGACGTACTCGATCTTGCCGTCATGGAGATGGAAGATGCGGTTGGCGGGCTGGAACTCGACGCCGTACGCGTCGCCCTTGGCGTCGAAGGCGATGCTGAAGGGTTCGTGCAGGTCCTCGGCGCCGGGGACCTTGACGACTTCGATGGCGGCGCACGCCGAGACGGCGCAGGCGAGCAGGGGGAGCAGGCGGGTGAGCATGCGATGTTCATAGGAGGCCGCCGACGTTGTTCAAGACCTCTGCGGGAAAATGGTTCGACCTCGGGCCCGGCGCCTCCACCTTGGCCATCTCCTGTGCCTGCACCGCTTCCATTGATCGTCCGCGAACTCGGCGGCGCCGGCGCGCCCCTCGTGGTGCTGCATGGCCTGCTGGGGTCGTCGCGCAACTGGCAGTCCGCCGGCGTGGCTCTCGCCGAGCGCGGCCATCGCGTGCTGGCGCCCGACCTGCGTAACCACGGTTCCTCTCCCTGGGGTGAGGACTGTTCTTATGCGGCGCTCGCCTGCGACGTCGTCGCGATGCTCGACCGGCTCGCGCTCGGGCCCGTGCACCTCGTCGGCCACAGCATGGGCGGCAAGGCCGCCATGCGCCTCGTCATGGACCGACCCGACCTCGTCGCCCGCCTCACCGTCGTCGACATCGCCCCGCGCGCCTATTCCGACCGCGTGCGCGTCGAGTTCGCCGCGATGAACGCCCTCGACCTTCCGGCGGTCAGGTCGCGCAAGGACGCCGAGGAGAAGCTTTCGGCGCAGGTGCCCGAATGGGGCATGCGCCAGTTCATCCTGACCAACCTCGGCCAAGACCCCGAAGGCCGCTGGCGCTGGACCGTGAACCGCGAGGCGCTGACGCGTTCGCTGCCGGAGATCCTCGGCAACCCTCTGGGCGTCGGCGAAACCTGGGCAGGGCCGACGCGTTTCCTGCGAGGCGGGAAATCGAATTACATCCGCGACGAAGACTTCGCGACGATCCGCGCGCACTTCCCGCAGGCCGACGTCATCACGCTGCCGGACAGCGGCCACAACCCGCACTTCGAGGCGCGGGCCGGGTTCGTCGAGGCGACGCTGGCCTAAGCCTGCTGCCGGCGGCGCTTCCTGACGTAGAGGCCGACGCCGGTGAAGAGGATCGCCAGGCAGACCATCGAGCCGACGCACAGGGTCATGATCCTGGCGCCGAAGGGATTGAACGGCTCCGCCGCGACGATCAGCGGGGACTCGTCTTCGGCCACCATCATGATCCAGCGCGGCTTGGCCCGGGGCTTCGTCTCGTCGTTCAGCCAGAGCACGACCGTGTGCGGGCTCAGCTCCGGCAGACGGAGCACGAACTTCGGCGATTCCGGCGTCCAGGTCCATTCGACGACCTCGAGCTTATAGGATTTCGCGAGTTCTTCGGCCGTGTGGCCGGTGGGCGCGGCCGGATCGAGTTTGGTCTCGGAGAAGAAGGCCGGCTCGCCGGCGAGCTTCGCCAGCGGGGTCGTCTCCTTGCCCGCGGAAAGCAGGAAGAGGTTTTCCGCCGCCTTCGCCAGCTGGGCGCGGTCCGGGATGTTGAAGTTGGCCTCGGTGTCGACCGTGACGCGCAGCACGCAGGCGCCGTCGGCGCGGAGCGTCAGCTTCGCGAGGAGGAACTCGCCGTTATGGGCGCAGACGAACAAGGGGAGCACGAGGGCTCCCCAAGTCACGATCAGCTGGCGCAGCGAGCGGATCACTTGCGGTCCCAGCGCAGCACGCGGCCGAAGGTGTTCCACTCGGTCTCGAGGATGTTGCCCTGGGCGTCGAAGGTGATGCCGTGCGGGGAGGTCACGACGCCTTCGCGCCAGGCGGCGGGCTTCACGCCGGGGGTGTTGGTCTCCTTCTTCGTGCCGTTCGCGCCGGTGTTGTCGTTGACGCCGAGGGCGGCGACCATCTGGCCTTCCTTGTTCCAGACCGAGACGCGGCCGGCAATCTCGGCGACGCACATCAGGTCGCCGTGGAAGGAGGCGGAGGAGGGGTTGCGCAGGCCCGTGTTCGCGATCATCTGCGGGTTGCCGCCGTCGAGGTCGAGGTGGAACATGCGGTTGTTGCCGCGGTCGAGGCAGAGCAGGCGCACCGGCGAGAAGCGCGTGTCGACGAAGATCTTGTGGGTGTTGGCGAAGGGCTTGCCGTCCACCATCTGCGTGGGGCCGCCGAAGACCTTCTTGAAGGCGCCCGTCTTGTCGAAGACGAAGATCCAGCTCTTGCCGTAGCCATCGACGACATAGATGTCGCCGTTCGGGGCGACGTCGCAGTTGGTGAGCTTCAGGGCGTTCACGTCGTTGCCTTTCTTGTCCTTGGTCTTGCCCTTGTCGGCCGGGAAGGCGTCGGGCTTGATCTCCATGACGATGGTGCCGTCGAGCTTGGCCTTGATGAAGCGCTGCTCGCCGAGCACGGCCGCGAAGATGAATTCGCCTTCGTCGGTCTTGCGGATGACGAAGCCGTGGAGGGAGGCCGGCAGGGGCAGGGCCTTGATGAACTTCCCGTCCTTGCCTTAGACCTGGAGGCCGGCGTCCTTGTCCTGGACGCTGACGTAGATCAGGCCGGCGGAGTCGACGGCGATCTCGCCGTGGCCGTTGCCGATCTGAGCCCTGCCGGGAGGCGTGCCCAGGAAGTTGGGAACGAAGTCATATTTCACTTCGGCGGCTTGGGCGAGGGAGCACACGGCGAGGAGGGCGAGGGCGCGGAGGGTGGGCATGGGGGTGGTGAAGGGGTTGAGGTAGGGGTAGGGGGCGGACCAAGGGGAGGCAAACGGATTTCGGCAGGCGGGACGCTGTTTTCGGCTTCGCTCTTTGATTGTATCTCCTGCCCCGACCCCTATCCCTAGCCCTACCCCTGATGCACCCAATGAAATCCCTCCGTCTCCTCGCGGCCCTCGCCGCCCTCATCGTCTCGGCCTCCGCCGCGGACATCAAAATGGAATCCGCCTTCAACGGCAAAGACCTCGCCGGCTGGCAGAACGCCCAGAACAACGAGTTCTGGAAGGTGGTCGACGGCGTGCTCGTCGGCGAGAACAACGCCGCCAAGAAGGGCAACATGCTCTATACCGAGAAGTCCTACCGGGACGCCGTCATCGAGTGCGAAGTCCGCTATTCCGGCGACATCGACAGCGGCATCATGATGCGCAAGGACGCCAAGGGCAAGAGGGACATGCAGATGCAGATCGGCGTCTCCCGCAGCCTGAAGAAGGACATGACCTGCTCCATCTACGCCCCGACCGGAAAGTATCCCGAAGCCGGCCAGTGCAAGAAGCTCGAGCAGCTCTGGAAGAAGGACGCCTGGAACAAGGTCCGCTACCAGGCCAAGGGCGACACCTACACCGTGTGGCTCAACGGCGAGCAGGTAGTCGAATACGTCGATGCCACCTGCCCTAATCCTTTCGCCATCGGCCTGCAGATCCACCCGGGTGTCGTGATGAAGGTCGAGTACCGCAACATCTTCATCGGCGAGATCAAGTAAGCGCGCCCTTGGCGTGCGCATCAGGCGCGGCTCCGGCCGCGCCTTTTTTGCGCCCGATCACTTCTTCTCCGGCTCGGTCGGCGGCCCGTCCTTGCTCTCGGCCAGTTTGGAGAGGTGTTTCTCCCGCCAGGCCTGGTGCGTCTTGTCGTCCAGGAGCCAGTCGCTCAGGTGCAGCGCCGTCGGCGTCTTGGCCGCGGCCGGCGCGCTTGCGTCCGGAATCGCCGGCAGGCTGGCGGTAGTCGGCGTGGCGGCGGCCATCGCCTGGCCATCGCCGTCGATTCCCTTGAGGGGTTTCGCCGCCGTCGCGGGGCTGGCGGGTGGCGCGGATTTGAGGGTCAGCGCGAGACGCCGACGAGCGGCTTCCGTCCGCGCATGCAGACGGACGGCCTCCTTGGTTTCCTCCGGCGAGAGCAGGTCGCCCAGCTTCGCGTCCTCGGAGACGCCGAAGCGTCGACGGAGTTCCTGGTCGTAGGCCTTCTCTTCCGCGACGGCCTTGGCAAGGGCGGCTTCGGGCGACAGGATTTCTTCCGGAGGTTTCTTGGCGGCGGCAGGGCGGCCGTCGGTCTCGGCGGCGCCCACGCGTTTGGCCGGCGTCTTGGACGACGTGCCCGCGACTTTCCTGCTCGGCGGGCAACGGTCGTCGGCCTTCGGCGAGGCCTTGGCCTGCGCGCTCTGGGCGGTGTCCTTGTCCGCGGATTTTTCCGTCTTCTCCCGGGCTGAGTCCGCTTTGCCGGCGCCGCCGCTATTGCCCGTCGAGGACGTCATGCCGGCCTGGCCGGAGCCGGTCGGATCGGTCGAGGCGCACCCGCCGAGCAGGGCCGCGGCGGCGAGCAGGAAGGCGAAGCGGAAGCCGGGAGGGTTCATCGCCGCTTCCTGCTTACTTCGACAGGAGCGACATCGTCGCGAAGACGGGCGGACCGGCCTTCGGGTCGAACCTCGCGTTCATCGTGAACCGCGCCTCGCGGGCGGACGGGACGGATTTCTCGACCAGCACGCGTTGCGCGAGCGGGGAACGGTCGTCGCCGAGCGTGGCGCGCAGGCGTTCGACCATCGCCTCGTAGTCGAGCGTGTCGACGCCGCGGTTGATGAGTTTCCAGGCGAGGTCGGTTTCCTTGGGCGGGCTGATCCTGGCGAGGATCGCGAGCGGGTCGCGCGGCGAGCCCTCGGCGAAGCGGTCGAACTGGTAGAGGTACTTCCCGCCGATCGCGAGCGAGTCGTTGCCCGTCGGGGTGAGCGACAGCAGCGTCTCGAAGTCGAGGGACGGTTTCAGCTGCTCGTAGCGGCGGCGCGTCTCCGACCCCATCGGCAGGCGACGGAAGAAGCGGCCCGCGTCGAGCCAGAGCGTGAGCGCGCCCGGCTGCTCGCCGACGTAGGCCGGCAGGCGTTCGGGGGCCTTGTCGCCGGGGCGAGGCGTCCGCAGCAGGCACTGGCGGATCTCCTGTTCCACGGCCGGGGCGTGCGGATTGCCTTCGAACTCAACCAAGATGATCGCGGTCCGGTTCGTCAGACCAAAGGTAAAAAACCCGCCTTCGGGGTCCATGTAGCGGCCTTCGCCGTGGCGGATCATCGCGCGGCTGCGCGTGAGCTTCGACGGCGGTCGACCGGCCTCGCCGCGGATGGCGTCGTTGACCTGGTCCGCGATGCGCGACAGGGCGGCTTCGGCGATGAAAGGGTCGGTCACCTGCAGGACCGCGCCGCAGAGCATCGACGGGTGCCCGACGTCGCCGGCGCCGGGCGCGTCGGGGAACTTGGCGAAGACCTGGACCTCCGAGTGCGCGACGAGGCCGTACTTCAGGAATTCTCCGAACGCGGCGGACATGCCTTTGCCGCCGGTGCGATCGAGCCACTCCGGGAAGGCCTTGGTGCTTTTCTGGCGAAGCTCGTCGGGGCGGAGGGTGATGACCGCGAAGCTGTCGCCGGGGACGGCCCTGAGGCCGCCGGCGCTCGCATGCCTGGGCGGGCCGGCGCCTTCGGTGGCCCAGGCCCAGGCCACGATGAGGGCGAGCGCGAGGCCGAGGATGACCACGACCGCGATCTCCCAGGGCGTCCAGGAGCGCGTGCCGCGCGCGGGGCGGCCGCCGGCGGCCGGTTCGGACTCGGGAAGGGCCTTGCGACGGCCTTGGACGGCCATGTTGAAGGCGACGACGAGCGTGACGGCGAGCGGGTCGAACACCGCGACCAGCGCGAGCATCAGCCATTTCACCACGTCGTCGGCTTCGGCGTCGAACGCGCGCGCGACGAAGCGGTAGGAGCCGATGTCGGCGGCCGCGATCTGGTCGCGGAGGTCATGGATCTGCCGGTTGCGCTCGGCGAGGGTCTTGTGGAGCTTCTCGATCTCGGCGTCGCTGATCGTGACCTTGCCCTGGCCCTGTTCCTGCAGGCTGGCGAGCTGCCGTTCGAGGTCGGCGATCGTCGCGGCGCCGCTCCGGCGCAGCTCCTTCTCCTCGGCGTCGACGCGCGCGAGCTCGTCGGCGAACTGCTGGCGCAGGCCCGAGACTTCCTTGCCGCTTTCGGCGTCGAGGCGGGCCTGCTCGGAGCGGAGGCGCTCGATGCGGCCGGCGGCCTCGGTCAGCTTGCCCGTGATCGCGTCGCGCTCGGGCTTCTGCTCCGCGCGCAGTTCCTGGCCCTTGCGCACGTTGTCCTTGTCGAAGAAGAGGAACTGGCTGGTCGTGCCCTGCGCCGTGTAGGCCGCGACGGCCTGGTCGAGCACCTTGATGCGTTCGTTGAGCACGTAAATATTTGATTAATAATGTTTTGACATTCTTTAGATTAATGAATACTAAATGAATCAACATTTTGAATACAAAAGACGGTGCATATTGGAGAGTGATCCGGAGC
>CAIWNE010000064.1 GCA_903913915.1 uncultured Opitutia bacterium | reverse complement strand
GCGCGAACCGTCGTCACCGGAGGCGTGGATCTCCTCGAGCATCTCGATCACGGCCTGGTTGGCGCCGCCATGGAGCGGACCCCACAGGGCGCAGACGCCGGCGGAGACGGACGGGAAGAGGTTGGCGCCACCGGAGGCGACCATGCGCACGGTCGAGGTGGAGCAGTTCTGCTCGTGGTCGGCGTGCAGGAGGAGGATCAGGTCGAGCGCGCGGGCGATCTCCGGATGGACGGCGTAATCGGCGTTGGGCTGCGAGAAGAGCAGGTGCAGGAAGTTCGAGCAGTAATCGAGACCCGGCTTCGGATATACGGGCGGCTCGCCTTCCTTGGAGCGGTGGGCGAGCGCGGCGAGCGTGCGGACCTTGGAGATCAGGACGGCGGCGGTCTCGTCGAACTTGGCCAAGTCATGGGTGCGCTCGTTGGTGCCGAGCTCGGGGTAGTAGCAACCGAGGGTGTTCAGCGTGGCGGAAAGCACGGCCATCGGGTGGGCGTTACCTGGGAAGCCGCTGAGCGCGATGCGCAGGCCTTCGTGGATCTGGGAGTTGTCGAGGATGCGGGCCTTGAAGGCGGTCAGCTGGGCGGCGGTGGGCAGCTCGCCATAGATGAGGAGATAGGCCGTCTCGATGAAGTTGGACTTCTCGGCCAGCTCTTCGATGCCGTAGCCGCGGTAGCGGAGGATGCCCTTCTCGCCGTCGATGAAGGTGACCTTGGACTCGCATGCGCCGGTGTTGGCGTAGCCGTCGTCGAAGGTGATGTAGCTGGTCTCGTCGCGCAGCTTGCGGACGTCGACCCCGCGCTCGCCTTCGGTACCGACGACGATGGGGAGGACGATGTCTTTACCGTCCAGTTTGAGAGTGGCGTTCTGGGTGCTCATGGCGGGGTGGGTGCCGTCAGAGGTCGAAACACGCCTCAGCGGGCGGACAAGGTCAGGAAATTGCGGTAGAGTTGCAAGCCTTTGACCTGACTTTTCTCCGGATGGAACTGGGTCGCGAAGACCCGGCCCCGTCGGACACCGCTCACGAACCGGCCGGCATAGTCGGTCTCGCACCAGACCAGGGAGGGGTCCGTCTCGACGACCCGGTAACTATGCACGAAGTAGAAAGGCTCCCCTTCGGCCCGCAGGCCATCGGTCAGGGGGGCACCCGGCTTGAAGATAGCCTCATTCCAGCCCATATGAGGGATGCGCAGTCCGGGCTGGGAAGGAAAACGACGGACGACCCCGGGGAAGATGGCCAGTCCGGGTCGGTCGGCCTCCTCGGAGCGCTCGAAGAGGACCTGGAGGCCCATGCAGACGCCTAGGAAGGGCCGATCGGCGGCGATCCACTGCTTCAGGAAGGATTCGAAATCAGTCCGGCGGATGCAATCCATGCAGTCGGCCATGGCCCCCTGCCCCGGAAAGACGACCAGCTCAGCCTTTTCGGCCTCGGCGGGGGTCGCGGCGAGGAACGCATCGGCGCCGGCGGCCACCATCGCGCGACTGACGCTGCGCAGGTTGCCCATCCCGTAATCGATGACGGCAACCCGAGGGCGACGCACTGACCCAGAGGCTTCCACGGTCAGGCCAGCGTACCCTTGGTGCTCGGCACGCGGCCACCTTGGCGCGGATCGACTTCGAGCGCTTCGCGCAACGCACGGGCGAAGGCCTTGAAGAGGGCTTCCGCGATGTGGTGCGGCTCATCGCCGTACTCGAGCTTGAGGTGCAGATTGCAACCGAGCGAATTGGCGAGGCCTTGGAAGAACTCGCGGACGAGCGCGATATTGAAGTCCTTCACCATGTAGTTGGTGATCTCGACCTGGTAGACCATCATCGGACGGTTGCTGAGGTCGACGGCGCAGCGGGCCAGGGTCTCATCCATCGGGAGGATGAAGAAACCGTAGCGGCGGATGCCGGCCTTGTCGCCGAGCGCTTCCTTGATGGCCTGACCGAGCACGATGCCGACGTCTTCGACGGTGTGGTGGTAATCGACGTCGGTGTCGCCGCTGGCCTTGACCTTGAGGTCGACCAAGGAGTGGCGGGAAAACAGCGTCAGCATGTGGTCGAAGAAGGCGACCCCGGTGGCGATCTCCGAAGTGCCCGTGCCGTCCAAGCTCACCTCGAGGGCGATCTTGGTCTCGGCGGTGTCCCGTCGGAGGCTGGCTTTGCGAACGACTGCGCTCATACCAGAGAAATCCCCGCGGAAGGCGGGATTGTCAACCTCACCCTTCCATCCAAGCCGCCACGGCCCGCAGGAATCCGTCGGTTTCCTGCTCGGTGCCCACGGAGATGCGCAACGACTTCTCGGTGAGGCGATGGTTCGGGAAACGGCGGACGAGGATCTTGCGGGCGCGGAGGAACTCGAAGCAATGCGCGGACGTCTCGGCCGAGGCGGCGCGGGTCGAGGACACCGGCGCGGCGAGCACGAAGTTGCCGGCGGCGGGATTCACCTGCCAGCCGAGCTTACGCAACCCGGCCGAAAGACGTTCGCGCGTGGCGCGCACCTGGGCGACGGTGACGTCGAGCCACTCGCGGTCGTCGAGCGCCGCGGCGGCCGCGACCTGCGCGAGGCGGTCGACGTTGTAGCTGTCGCGGACACGATGCAGGACTTCGGCGACTCCCGCGGGACAGAGCGCATAACCGGCGCGGAGGCCCGCGAGCGCATGCGCCTTCGACATGGTGCGCGTGACGACGACGTTCGGAAGCTCACGGGCGAGCGTGACGCAGTCGGCATCGGCGAAAGAAGCATAGGCCTCATCGACGACCAGCAGCCCGGGGAAGGCCTTGGCGACGGCGCGGACGACCTCAGGCGAAAAAGCCACGCCCAGCGGCGCGTTCGGGTTCGTAAGGAAGAAGACCGCGGCACCGCACTTGGCGATCGCGGCGACATCGACGCCGAGGCCATCCGTGACCTCGACCTTCACGACTTCGGCCGCCTGCGCGGCGGCGAGGACGGGATAGAGCGAATAGCTCGGATTGAGCATGCCGATCGGACGGCCCGGGCCGGCGTAGGCGCGGATGATCAGGTTGAGGATGTCGTCGGACCCGTTGCCGGCGACGACGCGGGCGGCGTCGAACCCATGGAAGCGGGCCGCGGCCTCGCGCAGCGGAGCCGAGTCGGGCGACGGGTAGAGACGCAAGGCGGCTCCGTCGTTCACCAAGGCGGCGCGGATCGCCTCCAACGAACGCAGGCTGGGGGGGTAAGGGTTCTCGTTGGTATTGAGTTTGACCCATCCCCCGCCCTGCGGCTGCTCGCCGGGGACATACGGAGACATGGCCGCGACATGCGGGTTCGCGGCGGGAATCTTGGAAGACATCAGCGTAACTTGAGTTTGGCGGAGGCGAAATCCTGGAGCAAGGCGCGGGTCTTCGCGGCGTCGGCGCAGGCGACGACCTTGGCCGCGAGCTCGCGGAGCTCGCGGGCGGCGGAATGGCGGAGCACGAAACGGACTTCGGGCAAGGCCGCCGGGGTCATGCTCAGCTCGTGCACGCCGAGCCCGATGAGAAGCGGCGCCCAGAGCGGATCTCCGCCGAGTTCACCGCAGACGGCGGCGGGTATCCCCCGGTCACGGGCGGCGCCGAAGATGGCGATCAGCGTACGCACGACCGCCGGGTGGCACGGATCGTACAACGAAGCGACGCGCTGGTTGCCGCGGTCGACGGCGAGCAGGTACTGGACGAGGTCGTTCGTCCCGACGCTGAAGAAGTCGGACTCGGCGGCGAGCTCCGCGGCGACCGCGGCGGCGGACGGGATCTCGATCATCGCGCCGAGACGGATCGGCGCGGACGGACGGACACCTTCGCGCGCGAGCTCAGCCTCGACGTCGCGGAAGATCTCCTTGGCGCGACGGAGCTCCTCGACGCCGGAGATCATGGGGAACATCACCTGGACCGGACCATGCGCCGCCGCGCGTATGAGCGCGCGCAACTGCGGACGGAAGACGTCGGGCCGCTCGAGGCAGAGACGTACCGCACGATAACCCATGAAAGGATTGGCCTCGTCGGCGAGGTCGCCGAGACGCTTATCGCCGCCGAGATCCAAGGTGCGGAACGTCACCGGCCGGCCCTTCGCCGCCTTCACGACCTCGGCGTATTCATCATACTGGACCTGCTCGTCGGGCCAGCCGTCGAGGCGCAGGTAAAGGTTCTCCGTACGATAGAGCCCGACGCCACGGGCGCAGTAGGCCAAGGCATCTTCCATCTCAGCGGGATCGCCGACGTTGGCCAGCAGGCTGAAGGCCGAGCCGTCGGTCGTCAGGTCCGGCAGGGAGACCTCAGCAAGGACCCGGTCACGGCGGGTCCGGATCGCGAGTTCCTTGTCGCGGTAGCCTTCGATCGTCTCGGCCGTGGGGTTGATGATGATGAGGCCCGATTCGCCGTCGACGAGGAGCACGTCGCCCTCCTGCACGGATTCCATGAGCCCCTTGACGCCGACGACCGCCGGGACGTCGAGCGAGCGGGCCATGATCGCGGAATGGCTGGTGCGCCCGCCTTCCTCGGTGACGAAGGCGAGCACGCCGCCGTCATGCAGGCCGGCGGTGTCCGAAGGCGTCAGATCGCGGGCGGCGACGACATGGGCCTGGGCAGCCTGGCCGACGCGTTCAGGTTGCGTGCCGAGCAACTGGTCGAGGACGCGACCGGTCACGTCACGGATATCCGACGCCCGCTCGCGCAGGAAATCGTCGTCCATCTTCTCGAAGATCTCGATGTAGCGCTGGGCGACTTCCTGGAAACAGAACTCGACGTTGAAGCCGCTGCGGCGGACCTCCTTGCTGACGTCATCGATCAGCGCCACGTCCTCGAGGACGAGCAGGTGCGCGTCGAAGATCGAGGCCTCGGATTCGTTGAGCTTACGGGCGACGTCGTCGCGGAGCTGGGAGATCTGCTGACGGGTCGCCAGCAAGGCGGCCTCCAGGCGGCGGATCTCGGCCTCGGGGTCCGCGACCTTCTCGCAGGAGACGATGGCCATGCCCCGCATGAGAGGGTAAGCGGGACCACGGGCGACACCGGGGGCCGCGGCGATGCCCCTGAGGCGCACCTCGGGCCTATGGTTTCCAGCCTTCATCCGTTCGTCAATTGACGTTCACGCCTCGACGGAAGCAAGGCAGGACTCGCCTCAGACCTCCAAGGTCGTCGGTTCGTCGGTCGGCATGACCATGTCCGGCATCACGAAGTTCGGCATCGTGAGGTCGGGCACTTCGACCGACTGCGAAAGGTCGAAATCCTGGCTGATGTCGGTGACCAGGCGGAGCGGCACCTCGGCGCCGGGCAGGACTTGCTCTTCGGAGGCCGGCGAATCGACATAGGAAAGCAGGCCTGAGTACTCGGCGGGAATCGTGACCTGCAGCTCGACGAGGACCAACGCAAGCAGGCAGAGGTGCGCGAAGGATCGACCCATGCGCTGGGCGAAGGCGTGCAGCCAGGACATCACCCCGGAGAGGGAACGTTCTTCGCGACGGCTGAGGAAACTCAGCTGCGCCTTATGCAGCCGGACACGGGACTGGAAGCGGGCGCGCAGTTCGGCCGACTGGCCGAGAGCGGCGCGCAGGCGGGCGATCTGGGCATCGCTGGCGGTGCCTTCGAGGAAGCTGGCCACCAAGGATTCGAATTCGGAAGCGCTCATCCGCGGAACTCCTCCCCCATGAGGTCGCGCAAGGCTTCGCGGGCGCGATTGATGCGGCTCTTCACGGTACCGATGGAGAGACCGAGGTCTTCGGCGATCTCTTCATAGGACATGTTGCGGACGTTGCGCATCGTCAGGATACGAGCGTGTTCCGGCTTCAATTGTTCCATGCACTCGGCCACTTTCTTGACGAATTCGTTGTGCTGGGCCTCGTGCCCCGGCCCCTGGGCGCCATCCGAAAGGATGTCATGGAGCGTCGCGCCGGGATCGTCGCCCAGGTCGGCGTCCAGGGACATGGACTGGTCGCGCTTGCGACGACGCCAGTACCAGTAGCGATTGCGGGCCAGATTGGTGCCGATCTGATGGATCCAGGTGGAGAAAGTGGCCGTCCCACGGAAGGAGGCCAGCACGCGATGGGCTCGGATGAAGGTGTCCTGCGTGATTTCCTCGGCATCCTGACGGTTGCGCAGCAACGAGAAGACTTTGGCGAAGATACGTCCCTGATATTTCAGGACCAATTCGTTGTAGGCGGACAGATCCCCCTGACGGGCGCGATCCAAGGCGGACTGGTCGGCTTCGGTCTCCATTAAGGCAAGATTAAGGGGGTGGGGAAACAGGTCGGGGGTCGACCTATAATCGTGGTGACATATCTTTACAATTCGACCTCGCTAATCAACCTATTTCAGACCCCACCCCGGAGCCGATGTTCACGCTTAGCAAGAAAAACCCCACCCTCTTCTGGGTGGACTGCCTCACCGGAGCCCGGGGGGCCATCGATACCCTCCCCTCTGCCCTGCCAGGCGACGGCCCCGCCCCCTCGCTTTCGCTGGTCAAAAGCGGCGAATCCGTCGCCCTCGAACCTTCCGGCCAAGGTACGGCCCTGATCAACGGAGCCCAGCTCCGGCAACGCTTCGAGGTCACCGAAGCGACCACGATCCAACTTCCGGCCGCCCTGCTCGTCGCCGCTCCCGAAGGACAGAACAATTTCGCCCTCATCCGCACCGACCTCTGGGTGCTCTTCGACGCGCAGACCGGCGATCAGCTCGGAGAGTTCGCGCCGCACGCGCTGCTCGACGCCGCCCAGCAGTTCGGCCGCGCGACCGACACGCTCGCCTGCACGCCGCAAGGCCTCGAAGTCGGCTTCAGCCTCTCGCAGATCGCCCCGCTGCTCGCCCCGCCGGAAGAAGCCCCGGTCCGTCCGAGCGGCAAGGCCATGCTCGCCGCCGAACAGAACCGCGGCGCCCACCTTTGTCCGGTCTGCTGGACCCGCTTCGACGCCGGCGACGCGCTGAGCATCGCGGTCCACGAAGACCTGCGCGGCGACCCCATCCTCGGGGCCGACGCCCGCCTGCGCTTCCAGCCGACGCGCTTCAACGACCAAGGCCTCGCGCTCGACCCGATGGGGCTGGCGTGCACCGACATCGCCTGCCCGCACTGCCGACGCCAGCTGCCGCCAGGCTATCTC
Organism: uncultured Opitutia bacterium; assembly: GCA_903913915.1. Taxonomy (GTDB): domain Bacteria; phylum Verrucomicrobiota; class Verrucomicrobiia; order Opitutales; family UBA953; genus UBA953. The sequence continues at coordinate 69,076 of CAIWNE010000064.1, read as the reverse complement.
GACCGGCCCCATCGCATCATCTCGCTCATCGGCGCTCCCAGCGCCGGCAAGTCCTACTACCTCGCCGTGCTCACGCGCACGCTGCAGGACAGGCTGCCCGAAGACTTCAACCTCGCGTTCAAGGACGGCGACCCGAGCGGCAACATGCTGCTCAACCAGATGCGCAACACGCTCTTCTCGGCCGCCACCCCCGAAGACGCGCTGCTCGGCAAGACCGCGCTCGAGGGCGCGACCTACGAGAAGCTCCCGCGCCTCGGCCGCATGGTCTCCCTGCCACGCCCGTTCATCTATTCCGTCAGCCGACCCGGACAGCAGCGCAACGAGACCTCCGTCATCCTTTACGACAACGCCGGAGAACATTTCGAACCCGGCATCGACATCCATGACTCGCCCGGCGCGATGCACGTCGCGACCTCGAGCGGACTGGTCTTCCTCTTCGACCCCACGGCCAACGCCCGCTTCAAGGCCAAGCTCGTCGGCGTCGAGGATCCGCAGCTCTCGCTGAAGGGACGCATCGACCAGCAGGACAGCATCCTCGCCGAGATGGAGACCCGCATGAAACGCGTGCTCGGACTCGCGCAGGACGAACGCATCAAGACGCCGCTCGCCTTCGTCGTCGGCAAGTCGGACACATGGGAGAAGCTGCTGAGTTCGCCGCTCGAGCCGGTGATCAAGGCCGGCACGCTGGACCTCGCCGCGGTCCGCCGCAACTCCGACCGCGTCCGCGAGGTGCTCGTCGCCCTCTGCCCCGGACTCGTCGCTTCGGCCGAATCCCTCGCCGAACAGATCTGCTACTTCGCCGCGACGTCGTTCGGCCACACGCCGGTGATGATCCAGTCCGGCCTTAACAAGGGACGCATCGCCCCCGACCCGCAGCGCCTCGCCCCCGCGCACGTCGAAGAACCCCTCTATTGGCTGATGCACCTCGCCTCACCGGCGATGTTCCCCTCGTCCGAAACCCAAGCCCGCTGATGCCCCTCCAACTTATCTTCACGTCGGCGCCGCAGGGACTCACGCCCGGCCGCAGCGGCTATTGCACCATCGCCCGCCATCGCGCCATCCCCGACCGCCTCGCGCAGCTGCTCGAGTCCGTCGGCACGCCCCACGAGAAACCGGAAGGCGAGACCTTCACGTTCCGCCTGCTCGAGGCCGGCGGCAAGAACTGGTACGTGCTCTCGCGCTTCGTCGCGCGCGGTCTCGATTACACCCAGCGCGACAACCGTCTCGCGCACCACCTGATTTTCTCGCTCGAAGAAGCCTCCGTCCGTCCTCCGCCCGCCGCGATCGCAGGCCGCTGGAAGGGCTGGCGCAACGAATGGACCGGCGCCCCCACGTGGCTCGAAGGCGAAGACCGCCCGCTGCAGCTGGAAAACCAGACCCCCCTCACGCCTGCCGTCACCTGGCGCGAAGAAACCGGCACGGGCGCGAAGGCCGCCTGGCTGATCAACGCTTCCGGACCCGCCGCGGCCGGCCTGCTGAATCCGCCCGAGACGCCCCGCCTCCTCCGCCTGCTGGCGGAAGCCTCGGCACTGCTCGGAAAATCCTCGTGGGCGGCGACGTTCACGACCGACGCCACGACCACCGGTGCGGACGGCTTCCTGTGGGCGGCCCATTCGACCGCTTCCGCGGCGACCATCGATTTCACGACCGCGAAATCCCTGCCAGCCCCCGCGGGCGACATCGCGCGCCAAGCCGCCGCCGGACTCACCTCGCCCAAGGGCGCGTCGTCGCAGGCTCAGCGACGCGCCGCCGCCTCGGCGAAAGGCGACTCCTCCGGCAACACTTCGTCCGCGTGGATCCTGGGCGGAATCATCCTCCTCGCCGCTGGCGCGGCCGGGCTGTTCTTCTTGAAGCGCACCGACGACGCCCCTGCTCCGGCGCCCATCGTCGAGGTCAGGCCGCCGGCCCCCGCCGCCGACACGGCCAAAGCCGAAGACATCCTGAAGGCCAACAGCGCCCTCACCGAAGTGCAGAGCCTGATGGAAGCCGACGATTTCATCGGAGCGGCCAAACGCTGGACCGAGATGAGCTCCCTCTCCCCGAGCTTCAGCCGCAACTATCGCGAACAGGTCCTGCCGCGCATCCTGAAGGAATATTCCGCCAGCGCGACCAAGCAGCTTATCGCGCGCCTCGACCGCCCCGGCATCCTCGACGCGCCCAAGACCCTCCAAGGCATCATCGACGAAGCCGAGGAAGCCATCCGCGTCGGCGCCGAGGTCGACGTGCCGAAGAACGACGCATGGAAAGCCCTGCAGGCCGCGCTGGAACGCGCCCAGTCGCTGACTTCCATCGAGGTGCGCCCGACGATGCTCATCCCCGGCGAATGGCGCACCGGCGAGACCGGCCAGAACACGCCCTCGCAGGCGGACTTCCCGCTGTCCCGCGCGGCGGCCGACCAGATCGCCAAGTTCGTCGAGTCCGCCGGCGCGACCCAACGCGAATCGGTGCAGGCACGCATCCGCCTGCTGCCGCTGACGACGCCCCACCTGCGCGACGATCGGACGAAATTCCTCAGCGCCGAGATCCGGCGCACCGCCCAAGCCACCTGGATCGAATCGACCCCCGAACCCGGCAAGCTTCCCGCCATCGGCATCGGGATCACCACCCGTCGGAGCGAAGTCTCGCTCAATTTCCCCACGGCGGAAGGCGCGCGCGCCGGCGCCAATCGGCTGATCGAAGTCGTGCTACCGAAAGGCGAGCGCCAGTGCTTCGCGCTCATCGGCGACCTCAGGACGTTCCAGCCGCTCAACCTCGGCAAGGACGCGCTGATCCTGGATGCCGATACCGGCGTGATCCGGCCGGCCGCCTGGGCCGAAAGCGCCGTGAACGCCTTCATCTGGGTCAACGGTTCCGTAGGCCTCTACCCCGAAGGCCACGAGTTCCCGGACCGCGACCTGCCTTCGATCCGCGCCACGCGCTCGGTGCTCGAGACCGACATCATCCGCCTCGAATCCAAGCAAGGCCCCGGCACCCCGCCGTACGACGTCATCGCCAACCGCCGCCGTATGTTCAAGGAAGGCAAGCTGCTGCAGGCGGGCGCGCCTTGGTCCGTCCAGGCCATTGACGCCAACGGCGCCGCCGGCCCGCGCCTCATCGAATTCCGCTGATCCATGCAGGTCGAACGCCTCATCGCCCGCATCCGCGGCCAGCTCGAACTAGGCACGCCCGACCTTGAGGCTCGCTCCCTGGCCGGCGAATACGCCGCGCTCTGCCAACGCGCCCGCGAACGGCTCGAGCAGTGCGCGACCCTGGTTCGCAGCGGCAACGAGCATGCGGCCTTCCAGTCCGCCGAATCGGATCCCGACCTCCTGGGGCTGTGCGCGATGCTCAGCTTCGCCGAATCCGACCGCTGGAACGCGCTCTGCCGCGAACGCGGCCTGCCCGCCGGCTTCCCGCTCGACGGGCAGCACGTCCTCGCCGTCGAAGGACTCTACGGACGCGAAATCGGCGAGAGCCATCCGCTGTACCGCGACTACCGCGACGCCATCCGCCGCCGCGAGGAGGACCGCGCCCTCTCCGTCCTACGCTCGATCGTCCGCATCAATCCCGACGACCCGAACGCCCGCTCCGAACTCGCCCGCCTCTCCGCCAAGTTCCTCCGCGAATCGCTCGGCAAGGTGGCGGCGTCCTTCGCCGAAGGTCGCGCCGAAGAAGCCGTCGAGCTCATGAACCGCATGGAGCGCTTCGGGGCCAACGACCTTGCCGGCGAACCGCGCTGGGATGACGCCCTGTCCCGCCGCGTCGCCTGGTTGCGCTCGAAGGCCGCCGAACAGGTGGCCGGACTCGTCGCCGACGCGGCCGAAGCGCGCGCCGGCGGCCACTGGGAGTCCTGCGCCGCGTCGCTCGGCCGCGTCCGCTCGCTCGAACGCGACCATCAGCTCACCCTCCCAGAAGATGCGGTCGCGCAGATCGCCGACCTCGAAGCCTGGGCCGGCGAACTCGCCGCCGCTTCCGAAGCCGAGGCCTCCCAACGCGCGGCGTTGGAAAGCCTCAATGACGAGTGGACGATCCTCCGGCAGGAAGCCTCCCGCGGCTCCTCGCCGGCCATCCTCATCGTCCGCCTCACCTCCTGGCTGGAGCGCGCGACCCCGCAGGAAGACCGCCTGCCGGACGGCCTCCTCCGCGAAGCCCGCGCCCTCCGCCAGAATACGCGCACCCGGCTCAACCGCCGCTACATGGTGATGACGACATCCTGGGTCGGCGGGCTCCTCCTGCTGATCGCCGGTGTCGTCTATTGGAACTTCCTGAAGACGCAGGAAGAGGAATCGCGCGACCGCTTCTCCGAGGCCTCCCGCCTGATCGAACTCTACGACCATCCCGCCGCGCTCCTCGCGCTCGCCGAATTCGAGAAAGGCGGCCTCTCCGCCGCCGACCAGGCCGCCCGCAAGGCCCAGACGATCCCGCTGCGCGAACGGCTGGCCAGCCAGACCGCCGACGAGCAGCGCCTGCGGCTGGAAGCGCTCGCGCTGGCCGATCGCCGCAAGCAGGGCCTCACCCTCGGCAACGTCGCCGAGACCGAAAGCCGCGCCTCGAGGTACCTGCAGGAATTCAACCACGTCGGCGGCGCGCTCCAGACGAAGCTGAAGGCCATCCTGCCCGAGCCCGAGACGTTGCTCTCCGCCTGCCGACAGTTCCTGGATCGCACCCGCAACGACGTCGCCGTCCAGATCGCCGTGCTCAACAAGGCGATGGGCGAAGAGAACGCGAGCGACCTCACCAAGGCCGCCGAAGCCCTCGAACACCTGCGCGTCCTCCTCAAGACGCTGGCCGACGCCAAGGACAAGGACCTCGACGGCTACCTCGCCACCGCCGACCGCGCCGAACTCCGCCTGTCCGGCGAACGCAAGACGATCGCCGCCCTCCGCAACCTCTCGAAGGCGGCGGACCTCAACGGCTACCTCGCGGCCCTCGCCGACACCGCGGCCAACACGGCGGGAGAGAAATCCGACCTCAGCGGACGGGCCTCGTTCGTCTTCACCCGCGCCCCCACGCTCCAAGCCCTGCCCCGCACCGCCCTCGCCCCTCGCGTCGGCGCGATGTGGGACGCCGCGCCGACCGCCGACCCGACGGGAGCCTTCAATCCCGCGACGCTCACGGACGTCGAACAGCGCGGCCTGCGCCAGCTCTCCGACACGTCGCTCTCCGAGACGCTGCGCCGCTACACCCTCAACCTGTATTCGATCCGCGGCATCGCCCCGGGTCGCACGGTGCTGATCGTCGGCGAGATCGCCGAAAGCAAGAAGGCCATCTCCGACGGCTTCGAGTTCTTCCAGAAGGCCAAGGAACTCACCCGCGACGGCGCCGTGGTGGAGACGACGTGGAGCCGCCGGGAGTTCAACAATGGCGTCCGGTCCGGCGAAGAGCTCGCCACTCCTTCCACGATCAGCGAACTGGGATTCATCCGCCAGGTCAGCCGCTTCCAGGACGCGAAGTCCGGCAAGCTGCTCGAACCGCTCATCCGCACGATGGACCGCATCCGCCGGAGCGATTCGCCCTACCCGGAGCTGCGCGCCTATCAGCTCCAGGAACTCTACAAGATCGCCACGACCCGCCCCGACGCCTGGGGTCTGATCTTCTCCCCTTCCGCCCAGCGGGACGCGGACCAGCTGCGGCGCATCACGCAGAACTCCCTCCGCCCTTACGATTACCTGTTCAAGGACAAGTGGGCCGACATCCAGATCGAGCTTCGCGCGTTCCTCACGCCCCCCGGCGGCGCCGGTTACGCCGAGGAAGCCCGCTTCTGGCGCGCCACCTTCTCCGCCCTCCGCAACCGCAAGCTGATCTTCGCCGGCATGGTCGGCCGCGACGGCACGCCGGCGCTGCGCGAGACGATCAAGGGCAGCGCCCTCTACGGGCTCGATAACGAAGGCAAGGCCACCGTGCTCTTCCGCATCGGCGACGACGGCGAGATCAAGCGCGTCGCCGAAGCCGCCCCCCTCACCCCGCTCCTACGCTACCCCGGCACCGTCGCCGAAGCCGCCCAGGCCGCCGGCATCCCGAAAGGATTGCTCGTGCCCGACGGCGGCTGGGAAACCCTCCTCCAAGGCCGGGATCTCTGAACGATGTCACGCCCCACCCAATTCCGTCTCCGCTGGAAAGGCGCCATCACCGGCCCCTTCCCCTTGCTCCGCGTGAGCGACATGCTCCGCGCCGGCGAGATCAGCCTCCTCCATAACATCGAAGTCGACGGCTCATGGATGACGGTGCGCGACTACTTCCGCGCCATCGGCCTCACCCGCGCGCCGACGACCGTCTCGACCGAACCCGCCGGGCTAGGCGCCGACGCGCCGCCTCCGCCCGGAGCAGAACTTCCCCTCGGTGATACGCTGTCGCCAGAAACCGGACGCAACGCCGCCGGCGAATCGCTCGAACGATCCGTGCGCGAAGGCTACCTCTGGTGCGGCTCGACCTTCCTCCTGCCGCCGCTCTTCGCCTTGCTCGTCTACGCCTGGCAGAAAGTATCGCCGGACACCCAGCCGATCTCCCTCTTCATCCTGCTGGCCTTCACCACCGCCGTCGGCTGCTTCCTCCCGATCGCCTACGTCCGCAAGGTCGGCAAGACGCTCGACCAGGAAGGCCTTTCGGAGATCCGGCAGACCCAGGCCAATCTGGCCATCCTGCTCGCCTGCCTGGGCTACGTGCTTTGGCTCTGGTGCTTCTGGATCCTGGTCCATACCCGCCCCTGAGCCTCAATCGGCTTGACGAACCAAGAGGGCTGGGCTGGACTGACCGAACTCGGTTTTCGGTAGTGTAGCTCAGTTGGTTAGAGCGAGGGACTCATAAGCCCTAGGTCGGCAGTTCGATCCTGCCCACTACCACCACCGAGTACTTGCTTTCCGCTCAGGCCTTCAGGATGGCCGAGACCGGGATGTCCAGTCCGTCCTTCCAGAGGGCTTCCAGGGCGTAGCTCTTGCGGACGTCTTCGCGGAAGACGTGGAAGAGGACGTCGAATGCGTCGACGACCGACCAGCCGCTGTCGCGCTGGGATTCGGAGCGGGAGGTCACGCCGCATTCGTCGAGCGCCTGCTCGAGAGCGATGCGCAAGGCACGCAGATGAGGCTCGGAAGTGCCGGTCGCGATCACGAGGAAGTCGGCGACGGAGGAGATCTGGCCCATCTCCAGGACGCGGATCTCGACGGCCTTCTTGTCATCCAGCGCGCGCAGGGCGGCGACGAGGTGCGTCGGCAGCTTAGGCAGGACCACCATCGGCTTGGCGGCGACCTTCTCGCCACGGCTCTTGGCCTTCAAGGGCGGGACGGCAGGGATGACGCGGCGGGCCGGACGGACCGGACGGGCGGCCGGCTTGGCGGACTTGCCGGCGGGGCGAGCCTTGGCGGCAGGCTTGGCGGAGGTCTTCTTGGTCTTCTTTTTAAGGGCGGACATGGTCAGGCTTGGTAAAGGGAGCGCTCATCGATGTGGCGGGCGACCGCTAGGGGCAAGCCGTTTCGGGCCGAATCCCCGCGGCGAAGCGCCTCGCGCAACTCGGTCGAAGACACCCGGATAGGCGGAGCCTGCAGGATGGTGAGGCGGATGCACGACGCGATGGCGGCCGGAGGCTCGGTCGGGATGCCATCACGTGACAGCACGGCGAATTCGACGAGACGGCATAGTTCCGCGACATCCTTCCACCGATCCAGCCTGGCCAGCTGGTCCGCGCCGAGGATCCAGACCCGCCTGGATTCCGGATACTCCTTCGCCAATTCTTGCGCGGTCTCGACGGACCAACTCGTCCCTTCGCGACGCATCTCGCGCTCATCGACGGTCGCCCAAGGATAGGCGGCAAAAGCCAGACGGCACATCTCCGCCCGGTCGGCCGGAGAGGCGACCGGGGCTCCCGTCCGCAAGGGCGCCTGTCCTGCGGGGATGATGCGCACCTCGTCCAACCCGAGCTGCTTCTGCGCGACCACGGCCGCGGCGACGTGCCCCGCATGCGGAGGATCGAAGGTTCCACCCAGGATGCCGATGGCAGCAGGCATGCCGCATTACGCTCCGTCGGCCAGCCCGTGGCAACCCAAAGCAGGCTTGAGCCCGAGCCCTTACGCCGAAACACTGCCCGCATGGCGTCAGCCTCGCGATTCCTCCCCCCCGGCTTCGACCCCACGCAGACCGTGGCGGTCATCGCCGGCAAAGGCCGCTACCCCGCCCTGCTCGTCGAATGCGCCCGTGCCCGCGGCGCCAAGGTGAAGCTAGTGTCCTTCGAGGAAGAGACGGACCCTGCGCTCATCGCGACCTTCGCCCCTGCCGATCATCGCGCGATCCCCGTCGGCAAACTCGGCCAGATGCTCGATGCGCTGAAGGAACTCGGCGCCGCCGGGGCGGTCATGGCCGGGCAGGTCACGCCCCGGAAACTCTTCACCGGCATGGTGCCCGACCTGAAGCTCATCGCGCTGATGGCTTCGCTCAAGGAACGCAACGCCGAGACCATCTTCGGCGCGATCTCCGCCGAAATCGAGAAAGTCGGCGTCCGCATGCTCGACGCGCGCATCTTCCTCGACGACCACCTCGCAACGCCGGGATGCATGACCGGCTGGGCGTGCGGCATCGGCGACGACCAGCTCGGCTTCGGCACGCGCATGGCACGCGAGATGGCACGCCTCGACGTCGGCCAGTCCGTCGTGACCGCCAAAGGCACCGTGATCGCCGTGGAAGCCTTCGAAGGCACCGACAACATGCTCCGTCGCTGCGCCCAGACCGGCGGCAAGGAGATGATGCTGACCAAGACCGCCAAGCACGCCCAGGACTGGCGCTTCGACGTCCCTTGCTTCGGCGTGAAGACCCTCGAGAGCATGGCCGAAGGCGGCGTCGCCAAGGCGGCCCTCGAGGCCGACGCGGTCATCCTGATCGACAAGCCGGCGGTGATCGCCCGCGCCAAGCAGCTCGGCATCGACCTCTTCGGCTTCGGCCCGGCCTGACCGAAGGGTCGGCTCAACCCTCGTAGAAATTCCAGGCGACCGCGCTCTCGGCCAGCACCCACGCGACGAGCAGCGCGAGGAGCAGCAGCACCCACTTGCGATAACGGACCCAGGCTCCGGGCTTGTCGGCGGAATGATCCAGTCCTCGACGCGCGCTCAGAAGGAGCCTCAGGCGAGCATGCCACGCCAGCTTGGTCTGCGCCGAAAGGTCGGGATGCGAGTAAGAACTGACCCGGTAATCGGGCTTACGGAAGAGGCTGGCGATGCGGCGCAACACACCACCTGTCTACACCCTTTACCCACGCTTTACAAGCGGAGGGTCTCTCGGTAAGCCCAATGACGTGAAGTCCACCACCCGGTCCCTCCGCGCCCTCAAGGGCGTCCGGCCCATCGTCTGCCTGACGGCCTACGATGTGAGCACCGCCCGCATCGCGGACGCCGGCGGCGCCGACCTAATCCTGGTCGGCGACTCCCTCGGGAACGCCGTCCTCGGCCTCCCTGACACGGTCGGAGTGACGATGGACATGATGATCCACCACTCCGCCGCGGTGATCCGGGCGAAGACCGAAGCCCTCGTGGTCGGTGACCTTCCTTTCGGCCTGGCCCACGACAGCTTCCCGAAGCTCCTCGGCTACTGCCGCCGGTTCCTGCAAGAAGGCGGCGTCAAAGCCGTGAAGATCGAAGGCGGCGCCTCGCTCGCCCCCGCCATCGCCCGTCTGGTCGACGCCGGCGTCCCGGTCATGGGCCATGTCGGCATGCTCCCCCAGCGCGTCCACTCCGCCGGGTACCGACGCCGCGGGCTGACGCCCGAAGACCAGAAGAAGATCCTAATCGACGCCCAGGCGATCGCAGCCGCCGGAGCCTTCGCGATGGTCGTAGAATGCGTCGACGAATCCTTCATGCCGAAGATCACCGAAGCCGTCGCCATCCCGACGATCGGCATCGGATCCGGCCGGGGCTGCGACGGACAGATCCTCGTCATCCACGACCTGCTCGGGCTCACGCCCGAACCGCCGCCCTTCGCCCGTCCCGAAGCCAACCTGCACCGCGACGCGGTCGCGGCCGTCCGCCGCTGGGCCGCCAAGGTGCGCACCAAGAAATCCAAATGAACTGCGTGATCTTCGGAGCCGGCGGATGGGGTACGGCCATGGCCATCCATCTCGCCCGACAAGGCCAGACGGTCACGCTCGTGCCTCGCCGGGCCGAACAGGCCCTCGCCCTCGCCACCACCCGCGAGAACAAGGACTACCTCCCGGGCCATCGCCTCGACGACTCGATCCAGATCGGACTCGAACCGCTGCCGGCCCTGATGGACGCGGACCTGGTCTTCCTCGCCTGCCCTTCCAAAGGCCTGCCTGAGCTGCTGCAAACCATCGGCTCCGCTGTCCGCGGCTCCGGCGCGAAGATGGCGATCTCGCTCTGCAAGGGCCTCGATCTCGTGACGCTGCGCCGCCCATCCGAGCTCATGGCCGAAGCCTTCGGCCCGATCCCGGTCGGCACGCTGAGCGGACCGAGCAACGCCGACGAAGTCGCCCGCGGACTGCCCACGGCGCTCGTCCTCGCTTCGGCCGCCGACATCGCCCTGCTCAAGGAAGTCCAGTCGGCCGTCAGCGGTCCAACCCTCCGCGCCTACACCTCGTCCGACCTCATCGGCGTCGAGATCGGGGGCACGCTGAAGAACGTCTACGCCCTCGGCGCCGGCCTCTGCGACGGACTCAGCCTCGGCTCCAACGCCAAGGCCGCGATGCTCACGCGCTCATTGCAGGAAATGACCCGGCTCGGCGAAGCGCTCGGCGCCCGCCCGGAGACCTTCCTCGGACTCGGCGGCGTGGGCGACCTGATGGCCACCGCGCATGGTTCTTGGAGCCGCAACCGCGCGTTGGGCGAACAGCTCGCGCAAGACCCGAAGGGCACGCTTGCCGCGCTGTCCTCGCGCAAGGAAGCCGTCGAAGGCCACCGCGCGGCGGAAGCGCTTTCGAAACTGGCGACCAGCCGTGGCCTCGATGCCCCGATCCTCTTCTGCCTGCATGCGATCCTCTATAAGGGTCTGGATCCGCGCGCAGGCGTCGTGGCGCTGATGACCCGCGACCTCCGCGCGGAGGCATGAGCACGCCGGGCGTCGCCTCACGTCCGTCGCCCATCGCCGGTCTCGGACTTTTCGCCACGCAGGACTTCATCGCCGGCGAACGCATTGCGCCGTACACGGGAGCGACGAACAGTCAGGCGCCCGGCCCGGCCGAGGACGGAAGAATCTATGCGCTCGAGGTCGCGCCCGGACTCTGGCTCGACGGATCCTCGGCAGACAACCCAGCACGCCACGCCAACCATGCCTGCCACCCCAACGCCGAACTGGTCTGGCATGAGTCGGAATCGGCCGCCTGGCTCATGGCCCTGCGGACGATTCGGGGAGGGGAGGAAATCACCTTCGACTACGGCTTTTCGCTGGCCGAAAGCCTCCTCCACCCGTGCGCCTGCGGGGCCCCGGACTGCGTCCGCCGAATCATCGCCACCCCCCTGCGTCCGGCCTTGCGCCGACACCTGCGTTTTTCACGTCCAAGGGATTGACCATCCCCCTCCCGAAGGTCAGTTTTCGCAGGTCAAACACCCCATTTACTCATGAAAAAAGTCGCCCTTACCGAGCTCGATCCCCGACTCCAGAAACAGATCACGGCCGCGGACCAGCAACTGAAGACGAACCCTCAGTACGCCATCGAGGTGCTGACGGGCATCCTGGTCCGCAATCCCGGCTGCATCGAAGTGCGACGCACCCTTCGCAAGGCCCAGAAAGCCCTCCTCGGAACCAAGAAGGGACTCTTCGACGGCATCGCCGGCGCCCTGACGGCCGGCAAGATCGCCAAGGCCGTCGAGGCCGACCCGATCGCCGCCATCGCGGCCGCCGAAGAAACCTTGGCCAAGAAGCCGACGGACGCCAACGCGAACAAGACCATCGCCCTCGCCGGCATCAAGCTCGGCTTCCATGACCTCGCCGCCTTCGCCTACGAAGAGCTCTCGGTCAACGAGCCCACGCAGGTCCAGCACTTCGTCGACCTCGCCAACGTCTGGATCGCCGCCGGCGAGAACGACAACGCGCTCGTCGCCGCCGACAAGGGCCTGAAGCTCTTCCCCGGCAACGGCGACCTCCAGGAAGCCGTCCGCAAGGCCTCCGTCAACAAGACCATGAAGAAGGGCAACTGGGAGGACAAAGGCGACTTCCAGTCCAAGCTCAAGGACAAGGACGAAGCCCTGCGTCTCGACCAGTCCGCCCGCACCGTCACCGACTCGGCCACCGCGCTCACGCAGGCCGCCGAGATCGCCCAGAAGATCCAGGCCGCCCCCGACAACCTCGACCTCTACCGCGAGATCGTGCGCATGTTCCTGATCGCCGAAGACCTCGACAGCGCCATCGCCTGGCTGCAGCGCGGACGCCTCACGACCCTCGGCAAGGCCGACACGTCCCTTGAGCGCCAGGAAAGCGACCTGGTCATCCGCCGCTACGAACGCATCTCCAAGCAGCTTCGCGAAGCCATCGCCGCCAGCCCCGCCGACGCCGCCAGCAAGGACGCCCTCGCGAAGAACGAGACCGAGCTCGCCGACTTCCGCCTCAAGACCTCCATCTCGCTGGTCGAACGCTATCCGAACGACTTCTCCTACCGCTTCGAGCTCGGCAGCCTGCTCCTCACCGCCAACCGCCTCGAGGAGGCCGTCCAGCAGCTGCAGTACGCCCAGCGCAACCCGAAGTTCCGCCAGCCGGCCCTCCTCGCGATCGGCCGCGCCTTCACCTTGGGCGGCAAATACGACCTCGCCGTCGAGCAGCTCACGGCCGCCAAGAGCGAAGTGCAGATGATGAACGACCTGAAGAAGGAGATCATCTACTCCCTCGGCGACACGTTCGAGAAGATGGGCCAGGACAAGGAAGCCGTCGACGAATACAAGATCATCTACATGGCCGACTCCGGCTACCGCGACGTCGCGAAGAAGATCAACGACTTCTACGAACGCCAGAAGGGCGCTTCGGCCTGAGCCTCACCACCGCCTTCTTCCGCTTGCGGACGGCCCGGCCCGCCCGCCTCCCCTTTCCTGCCCATGGCACTCACTCCCTTTAAAAGCAACCTCATCGCCGACGTCGGCATCAGCATGGGCGACGAAGGCAAAGGCCGCCTCATCCCCGAGATCGTCCGCGAACTGCAGACGCTCACCGGCCGACGCGACGTCGTCGGCACGGTGCTCAAGGTCAACGGCGGCGCCAACTCCGGCCACACGGTCGCCGGCCTGAAGCTCAACCTCCTTCCGGGCGGCGTCGCCGAACACGACGTGGCGTGCCTCGCCCTTGGCTCCGGCGTCGTGGCCGATCCGCGCAAGGCCCTCTGGGAAGCCCTCCCGCTCGAGAAGATCGGCATCCCCGTCCTCTCCCGCCTGCTCATCGACGAACGCTGCATGATCAGCGACGTCGCGCACCGCATCCTAGACCTGGCCTGGGAAGACTACCGCATCAACGTCCTCGGCCACGAGGCCCGCGGCTCCACCGGCCGCGGCATCACGCCGGCCTACGCCGACGAAGTCGGCCAGTTCCAGATCCATTACTCGGAATTCCTGGGCGCGAAGTCCGACTACGCCACGCGTCTCTCGGCCCGTCTCGATCGCGCCGCCTCGATCGTGCGCGACGTCTGCAAGCTCTCGCCCGAGAAATGGGCCGGCCTCTTCGCCAAGCTCACCGAAGCCGAATTGCGCGCCAACAAAGGCGCCATCGAGTCCGGCGTCTTCACCGCTGCGGAGTTCGACTTCACGCGTTTCGCCGGCAAGACGCCCTTCACCTTCGACCACGCGGCCGTGCTCGAATGCTACTGGAAAGCCGGCGCCGCCCTCGCCCACGCCATCGGCGACGTCCGTGAGCGCATCCTCGGCGACCTCGCCGCCGACCGCCGCATCATCGGCGAATTCGGGCAGGCCTACTGGCTCGATAAGCGCGCGGGCTTCGCCCCGAACGTCACGGCCTCCCACACTTACACGCCGGAATTCTTCCAGTCGGCCGGCATCCCGGTCCAGGCCATCCACACGGTCGGTTGCTGCAAGGCCTACGACACCAAGGTCGGCACGCACGTCTTCCTGACGAAAATGCCGGAGGAACACCCGCTCCAGCGCGCCCTCGCGAAACTCGAGTTCGGCACGAGCACCGGCCGACAGCGCATGGTCGGCTGGTCCGACCTGGTCGAGAAAGCCGACGCCCTCCGCTACGGCGGCTACGACGACATCGTCCTCAACAAGCTCGACGCCCTCTCGCCCCATGGCGAATGGAAAGGCGGCGACCTGCTCGTCTGCACAGGCTATCGCGACGCCGCCGGCAAGGTCGTCTCGGGCGTCCCCCGGAACGACGCCGTGCGCCGCACCCTGCAGCCCATCTACGCCACCCTGCCCGGCTGGACGGCCGACATCACGAAGGTCCGCTCCTACGCCGAACTTCCCGCCGAAGCCCGCCGCTACGTGGCCTTCACGATGGCCGAGATTGTCCGCCTAGCCTCGCGTGGCGGCTCTCTTCCTTACCTGCCGAACCTGCGCTACATCGGCGTAGGCCCGGACCCTGACCAGATCATCTCCGACGTGCCCGCCACGTCCGAACTGATCAAGCAGGCCTGAGGGTTCCCTGGCTGTCACGGTTTCGTCACCGTCGTCGGTCGGAATCGGCTGGCGTCACGTATGCCGAGGTTTAGCCTCGGCTCTCTTTCGTCATGCCCGAATCCAAGCCATCCAAGGAAATGCCGGACAAGGTCACGGCGCTGTTGCATGGGCCCGAAGACGCGGCTTTCGCCGCCGTCCACGCCAGCCGCGACGGCCTGAGCTCCGCGGAGGCCGCGCACCGTCTCGAGACGTTCGGACCCAACTCCGTCTCCGCCCGACGCGCCAGCGCCTTCGTGGAGCTGATGCGTAAGTTCAAGGAACCGCTCGTGGTCCAGCTGATGGTGATCTGCGCCCTTTCCTACTTCTTCGAGGACGACAACACCAAGCGCATCCTGAGCACCTCCCTCGTCGGCGGGATGGTCTTCCTCTCCGTCTTCCTTTCCTACTTCCAGGAGAGCCGCTCGGCGAAGGTCATCGCCAAGCTCCAGGCGATGGTGAAGTCCTCCTGCCTGGTCATCCGCGACGGCGTCGAGACCATCGTGCCGATCGACGAGATCGTGCCGGGCGACATCGTCGTCCTGGCGGCCGGTTCGATCATTCCCGCGGACTGCCGCATCATCCAGGCCAAGGACTTCTTCCTCTCCCAGTCGGCGCTGACCGGAGAGTCGATGCCGGTCGAACGCATGCCCCTCCCCGCCCTGGAGACGCACCACGCGGCCCAGGAGTGCCCCAACGGCTGCCTGATGGGCAGCAACGTCCAGAGCGGCACGGGCCGCGCCCTCGTCCTCGCCACCGGCCGTGACACGCAGTTCGGCGCGATGAGCGCCCGCATGGTCGAACGCAAGGACGCGACGGCCTTCGAACTCGGGACCCGCAGTTTCGTCTGGATGATGATCCGGATGATGCTGGTGATGACCACCCTGACCTTCGGCTTCAGCGCCTGGCGCACGGGCAAGCCCCTCGACGCGTTCCTCTTCGCCCTCACGGTCGCGATCGGCCTCACCCCCGAGATGCTCCCGATGATCCTCGCGGGATGCCTTTCCAAGGGCGCCAAATCCCTCGTCCGCCTGAAGGTCGTGATGAAGCGCCTCGACGCCATCCAGAACCTCGGCGCGATGGACATCTTCTGCACCGACAAGACCGGCACGCTGACCCAGGACCACATCGTGCTGCAGCGCCATGTCGACGTCATCGGCCGCGAATCCGACGACGTCCTCCGCTACGCCTGGATGAACGCCCACTACCAGACGGGCCTCCGCAACCTCCTCGACCGCGCCATCCTGACCCGCACCGACCTGGACGTGGAACGCACCTGCCGGAAGGTCGACGAGATCCCCTTCGACTTCCAGCGACGCCGCATGTCGGTGGTCGTCGACCACGAAGGCGACTACCTGCTTATCTGCAAAGGCGCCGTCGAGGAGATCCTCGCCGTCTGCGACCGCTACCAGATCGACGACGAGCTCCACACGATGATTCCGATGATCAAGGACGAGGTCCTGGAGGAATATCGCTCCCTTTCCGCCCAGGGTTTCCGCGTCATCGCGCTCGCCTACCGCGACTTCGACCGCTCCCGCGAGACCTTCGGCACCGCCGACGAATCCAATCTCGTCCTGCTCGGCTACCTCGCGTTCTTCGACCCGCCCAAGGAAACCGCCGCCACCGCCCTCGCCGGCCTCCGCGAACGCGGCGTCCGGGCCAAGATCCTCACCGGCGACAACGAACTCGTCTCCCGCAAGGTCTGCCAGGACGTCGGCATGCCCGTCGCCCGGGTCGTCACCGGCACCCAGCTGGCGGCGATGGACAAGGAAGCGTTCGACAAGGCCGCGATGGAAGCCGACATCCTCGCACGCCTCACCCCGGCCCAGAAGGAACAGGTCATCCGCTCATTGAAGGCCCAAGGCCATACGGTCGGCTTCATGGGCGACGGCATCAACGACGTGCTCGCCCTCAAGGCCGCCGACGTCGGCATCTCGGTGGACACGGCCGTCGACGTCGCCAAGGAATCCGCCGACGCCGTCCTGCTGGAGAAATCGCTCCTGGTGCTGGTCGACGGCATCGACGAAGGCCGCCGCATCTTCTGCAACATCGAGAAGTACATCCGCATGGGCGCCTCGTCCAACTTCGGCAACATGTTCTCGGTGCTCGGCGCCGCCCTGCTCCTGCCCTTCCAGCCGCTCAGCCCGATCCTGATCCTGATCAACAACTTCATCTACGACTTCTCGCAGACGGCCATCCCGTTCGACAGCGTCGAGAAAGACCAGATCGCCAAGCCGCGCCAATGGAACATCTCGGGCATCCGGAACTTCATGCTCTGGCTGGGGCCGGTCTCATCCCTGTTCGACTACGTGACCTTCGCCCTGATGTGGTTCTTCGTCTGCCCGGCGGTCTGCCATGGAACCTGGAGCCAGCTCGACACGGCCGGCCAGACGCGCTTCATCATCCTCTTCCATACCGGATGGTTCATCGAATCCATCGTGACGCAGACGCTCGTGGTGCACGTCATCCGCTCCGCCAAGGTGCCCTTCTTCGGCGCCCGGGCTTCCTGGCAGCTTTCGCTGACCACGGTCGCCGCCGTGGGCTTCGCCTGCTGGCTGACCTTCTCTCCCTGGCATGGCGGCCTCGGCCTCGACGGCCCCGGCCTTGGCTCGACCTTCTGGCTCTCTTTGACGGCGATGACGGTTGCCTACGTGACCCTCGCCCACTTGATTGCCCGTCCGCGACTCCAAGCCGCCTGAACCCGCCCCCATGCGCAAACTCCTCGATGCCCTCCAGTCCGGTCGCCTGTTCGAACTGACGGAGACTTCCAAAGAAGAAGCGTTCGACTTCCTCGGACGAGTCCTGGAAGCGATCCCGGAGATACCCGACAACTCCGGCGTCGTCGAAGCGATGCGCGCCCGCGAACAGTCCGGCAACACGTCCGTCTCCCCCGGCCTCGCCTGCCCCCACGCCCGTGTGGAAGGCATCACGGCCGACATCTACTGCACGGTGGGCTGGTCGAAGGATGGCATCGATTACGACGCCCCCGACGGCCAGAAAGTCCACCTGCTCGTGGCCTACTGGATCCCGGACTGCCAGCGCGTGGCCTTCCTGAAGGAAATGTCCGGCCTGGCCAAGGCGGTGCTCTCGACCGGCGGCATCGGCGCCATCCGCGATTGCACGACGCTCGGCGAAGTCCGCCACCGCCTCCTCGACTGGGTCACGGTCGCGCTGAACGAAGGCTCGCCGGACGTCCGTGCCCGCATGCTCAAGCTGAGCGAGAAGAGCGCAGAGCATACGCCCCCGCCCCAGAACTGAGCGCCGCCCGATGGCACCTCTGGAACACAATTTCGCGATCCCGCTCTGGGCGCTCGTCGATCAGTCCAAGGTGGAGGCCGGCAAGTCCGACATGCGCGGCCTAGCCAAGGAACTCGGCAAATGGCTGGCCCATAATTTCGACGTCGACCACAAGGGCGTGGCGATCGAGGAACCGTCCGGCACCGAGCCGGGCGCGATGCCGATGTTCGTCGTCGCGGGCGTCCGGCAGGAGCAGTGGCACGTGATGGTCGCCCTGGCTCAGACCCGCGAGTGCAAGCTGTTCGTGGTCCTGCCGACCGAGAGCGGCGCATTCCGCCTGCAGGAACTCAACGTGCCCAAGCCGGAGTGATCAGCCGGCGAAGGCCTTGACGGTCTCGAGGTGAAGCTCGGCCACCTGGGCCAAGGTCAGTCCGTCCCACTTATAACCGCCGGCCAAGGCGAAGATATGCGGGATCCTCCGGGCGCGAGCCCACTGGACCACGAGCCGCTCGCGCTTCCGGATGATCTCCTTGGTGATGCCCTTCATGCCGCCGGCCCTCTCATAGGTGTCCATGCCGGCGTTGTAGATGAGGAAATCGACGCGCTCCAAGGCGTGCAAGGCGTCTTCGACATGGCCGAGATAACCCCGGGCGTCATCCACCTCGACGTAGAAATGACGCTCGGCATCGGTCGGCTCCCAGGAATCGAAGGAATTGACGGTGATGTCGGCCAGATACACCCGCTCATGGCCGCCCAGGATGTCGAAAGTCCCGCCGCCGCCATGGGCGTCGAGGTCGAGGATCCCGACGGTCTCGACCTTCTTGAGCGCCTCCAGCGCGGCCAAGGCGAGTCCGTTGAACTGGCAGAAGCCGTTGCCGGCATCGCGGCGCGCATGGTGCAAGCCGCTGGAAAGGCTGCCGGAGCGACCGTTCTTCAAGGCTTCCCTGACCGCATCGCGCATGCCGCCGGTCGAGGCGAGGATGCTGTCCAGCAACGGCTGCGACCAGGCGCCGACCTCGAGGAAACTGCCTTTGTCCTCGAACGTGCCGCGGACGTACTCGGGAGCATGGATGAGTTCCAGTTCCTTGCGGGTCGCCAGCTTGGGCGCCTCCAGCCGGACCTCCCCGGCCTTCCCCGCCTCGATCATCTCGGCCACCAATCGCGCCTTCGTGACGGTCTCCGACTTGCCTTCGACGACATAGGCGGGGCTGTAGTAGACGGTAAGCGGCGGCTGCGGCATGCCAGACGTTATACTAACAACCTAATACGTAGTCAAATCGGCCGTCCGTCATAACGGAAAACCCGCGGAATCAGCCCTTGGCCTGCCTGACGAGGCGACGCAGGATGACGGCCGCCTCGGCCTGCCCTTCGGGGAAGAAGAACACGACGTCCCCGCCGCTGTCCTTGTCGATCTCGATAGCGTTCGAGTAGACGGTGACATCAAGCACCTTGGCGTACTTGAAATTAAGGCTTTTGAGGCTGCCCGAAAAGATGACGCGCTTGGAAGTGAAGACGAGCGTCCCGGTGTCGACCTTCTCGAGCCGCTGCTCGGTCTGACGCTCGACCTCATAAGAGCCGGTACGATAGCGCAAAGGGCCCCAGATCTTGATGCTGGTGCCGAAGCCGCCGTAGCTACGGCGCGTGGTGACCCGCCGATTAAGGCCGAGTTCGACCTGCTGCGTCCAGAAACATCCCTCGGACCCCAGGTCCAAGGCACAAGGAACCTCCTTCAACGGCGTTCGGCAAAGGGCCCACAGGCGTCGCGCGCTGTCGACCCTGGTCTGGGTAGTCGCATCCAGATGGACGTTGAAATCCATCTGCTTCAGCTCGTCCATGAAGCTGGCGTAGGCCGCCGGATCAATCACCTCGCCCCCGTCTTCCTGCTGCATCAGCGACTTGAGGCGCTGGTCGAAATAGGCCTGGATGGCTTGGTTCATGGCCTCCTTGACCTTCGTCTCTGACAGAGGAACCTCCTTGCCGAGCAGGTCGATCTGCTCGCGTTTCTGCCCGGGAGTGATGTCCCGGGCAAAGACCGTCAGGATTCCGATGCGGTAGTAGCTCGCGAAAGCTTCGCCATGGATCGCTTCCGCCGCGGCCTCATCGAGGCCGAAGCTCAGGGCGAGGTTGGCGAGATTCGTCTTTTCCTCGGGCGCGAAATAACGGTCCGAAAGATAAACCTCCACGGCCTCCCGGTACCACTTGGTGAGGTCGGCCTGGCATCGCTTGCGGATCTTGTAGCCTACCTTTTCGTCCAACTCGGCCCAGTCGCCCTCGGAAAGGAGGCATTCCCTCGGGGCGGCGGCGAGCCTGTCCCAGACCGCGAGCAAGCCGGCCTGATAGCTTTGCCGGCCGAGGATACCGTCGAAGAGATTCGCGTCCTTTTCCGCCGGACGAGGGAAAGGCAGCATGCGCTTCGGAGCAGGCAGGACCGACAGCATCAGCCATCCGGCCATGCCGGGCTTCCAATAGTAGTCGTCCCGGCGCAATTCGCCGGACGCGACCTTGGCCCGGACGTCCTCCAAGGCATACGCGCCTATCTCGGCGCCGGCCCGGGCGATATGGATCAATTCGGCGGCCATGGGCTTACTTGAGGCGTCCGAGGATGGACTCTCCGACCTTGGCGCCGAGGAAGTCATAGCCTTCGCCCTTGAAATGAACGTCGTTGGGATTCTGCAGTTCGGCCAGGCGCGGGGTGATGGCGCCGAACAGGTCGTCGGTCGGGATGCCATGCTTCTTCATCACCTCGGCGGCGAGGGCGTTCTTCTCGACGATCGACGCGGCGGTCTGCTTATGGGCGACGTCGTCGGGGATCGGCGTGGTGCTGGCCCAGATGAGCTTGGCGCCCGTCTTCTCAAGCCGCCCGACGATTTCCTCGAGCCGCTTCACGTAGTCGGCCGCCGGCGTGGCGCGATCATGGATGCCGAAATTGAAATGGATGACGTCCCACTTCCCTTCGCCCAGCCAGACGTCGAGATTCTTGACGCCGGAAGCCGTCGGACCGCAGTTGGCCGGGGCACGATGGACGTTAGCCTTGCCTTCGAGGGCCTTGCGCGTCGGCTGGGTGTAGCCGCGCGAAACGGAGTCACCGATGAGCAGGACGCGCGGCAGCTTCGGGTCGTCCTTGACGAAATCCCAGGCGTTCGATTTGCCGGCGATCTTGTCGCGCTTGTGGAGCGGGAGGTAGAAATTGCCGAGCTGCGCCTGCAGCACCTGCTCCCAAGCCTGTTCCTCGGGGGTGAGCTTGGCGAGCCAGGCCTGATAACGTTCGTCTACGACCTTATCCTGGGCCGCCTTCTTGGACGCAGCCTGGGCGGCCGCCTCCTTGGCGTTCGTGGGCTCACCCTTGGGCGGTTCGACGGCGGCGAGGAGCATCGTAAGGCTGAAGAGGGCGAACAGGGCGTTCATGGCGGGGTTCCCCAGCCTGCACCCAGCTCTCAGCCCCATCAAGCCGTCACTGCTTCGATCGCCTGCAAAAGAAGCCTCCTACGCAAGGCATAGGTCCTTTGCGCCGCGAGCGGAGACTCTTCCTGAAGCCGGCGGACACCATCGGAACCATTGGCCGCCTCGACGAAAGCGGCGTCTTCCTTCGCCCAGAGGCAGGCGGTCGGCCCGTCGATCTCCGGATGGAACTGCATGCCGAAAGAACGCCCAAGACGGAACATCTGCACGGGACAGACCTTCGTGGATGCCAAGATACTGGCGCCTGCGGGAAGCGAACACCCGTCGCCATGCCAATGCAGCACCTCCATGCTGGCAGGCAGACCGCGGGTAATCGCATCCGTGCCGACGAAATCGAGCAGCCCCCAGCCGACCTCACGAAGACGACGCCCTTCGCGGTCGGTCATCGGCACTACCTTCGCGCCGGCGGCATGCGCGATCAGCTGCATGCCGAGGCAGACCCCGACGTTCGGCCAATCTTTAGCCAGACGTGATCGCAACAAATCGACGACCGGCGCCAACCAAGGTGTCTCAGGCTTGCCGATATCAGCCACTCCCATCGGACCGCCCATGACGACCAGGACATCCCGGGCTCCCAGGTCCGCAGGAAGCGCTTCGCCGCGGAACGCCTCGATGACCTCCACCTTGTAGCCGACCTCTTCCAGCAACTCGCCCAACATTCCCGGGCCTTCGTGAGCGACATTGGTAAGACAAACGGCGCGTGGCATCTTGTCCACGTATGTTCAAACCACCCCCTTTGCTGGCAAGCCTGCTCGTAGGCTGGTCGAAATTTGACGACTTTCGGACACCCCATGACACAACGCCTGCAGTGGAGTTTCGACAAAGGGTCGGATTGCTGTTTTCTGGACAACCTGAGCGCAAACCATTCCAGCCACCCTTTGCCGCCGTCCATTGCATCAGCGCTGGCGGAACTGCGTACTACCGACTGCCCCCACCTCTGTCACACCGACCTCGGACTCCCCGACGGGACATCCTTGCGTCGCATCGACTTCATCGGCCCCAAGGCGGCCCATGACTCCATCCGGCTCGGACTCTTCACCGGCATCCATGGCGACGAACCCGCCGGTCCGCTCGCTGCGACGAGGCTGCTCAGCCGCCTCTCGCGCGAACCGCACCTGGCCGCAGGCTACCATCTGACCGTCTACCCCACGATCAATCCGCACGGACTTGCGGCCGGCACCCGCCACGACCAGGACGGCTTCGACCTGAATCGGGAGTTCTGGAAAGGATCCACGCGACCGGAAGTCAGGCTGCTCGAAGCCGAGCTTCGCGCCTCCCGCTTCCAAGGCATCATCGCCTTGCATGCCGACGACACCTGCGAAGGACTCTACGGGTACGCCCATGGACGCCTGCTGAACGAGGAACTCCTCCGTCCCGCCCTGCGAGCCTCCGGTCAGCATCTGCCCATGGACGAACGTCCGCTGATCGACGGCTTCGCCGCGGATGCCGGCGTCATCCATTTCTGCTTCCCCGGCGTGCTCTCGGCTCCGCCGGACCAGCAGCCGGCCCCGTTCGACATCATCCTCGAGACGCCCGCCAAGGCCGATGAATCGCTGCAGGCCGCCGCGATGGTCGACGGGGTCCTGGCGATACTCGCCGAATACCGCCGGTTCATCGCCTTCGGCGCCGACCTCTGACCGGGCCGCTTATTTCGTCACGCCGCTCAGCGGGTGTTCGGTGACGGCCTTCCAGGCGATTTCCTGCAACAGCCGGTTGAGTTTCTCGGCTTCGGGAAGTTTCGCCAACTGGCTGACCACGGGCAGTCCGACCGGGGTGCGACGATAGATCACGGCGAAATGACAATAGGCAGAAAGGACGCGGATCTGGGGGCCGGGATGACCGAGGACGTCCGTGAAGAGTTCGTTCTGCGTCTTGATGCCAGGAGCCTCACCGCGGATCACCTTGTCACGCAGGGCGATGACCGCTTCGCCGCTAGGCACGACGGCGATCTTGGCGGCGGGGATGCGGCTGTTGAGCTCCTTCACGTGATCCTCGATCAGCTTGAAATACGGGTCGTGCTTCGCACGCAGGTCGGCGAGGGTCTTGGTGTCGCGATCGATGCTCTTGGGCTTCACCTTGGCCATCCAGATATCCGGATCCTCGAATGGGACCCAGTTCTGCTGCAGGGTGAAACGGATCTTCGGATTATGTTCGAGCCCGAGCTTGACGAAATTCTCGATGCCGGGATCCGGCAGGAAGGTCGGCGCCATCGTGAACAGGTCGGCCTTGCCCGCCTCCAGCACGGGCTTGGCCTTGTTCTTTTCCGGGGGAAGTTCCCAATGCTGGATCACCCGGGAACCGCCGATGGAAGAGATCGCCAGCTGCTCGTGCCCCTGGATACCGGCGGCCTTGGCCATCTCGGCGACCAGCGGAGGCATCCACACATGGAAACTATGGCCAGCGGTGAGCATCTTGAGCCCGGAAGGCGGTGCCGACGGCTCGGCAGCGCGCAACGAGACGAACAGGGAGAGAACGAACAGCAGAAGCGAGGGGAGGCGCATACGCCTATTCTTCTTCCAGCCCCCAAAGCGTCAACCCCGACTCCGCCGAAATGAACGGCGAAATCGGGGTTGTTCAAAGCGCGGGCGACGTGCCGACTTACTTGCCCGAACGGTAGGGGCCGGCCGGGAGGCCGTCCTTGCCCGCGGAGAAGACGCTGACTTCAGGGAAGTTTGCCCAGGCGTAACGGACTTCCTTCGGCTCCTTGACGCCAGCGGCGGAGACGGTGACCTGAGCGCCTTCGGCCTTGGCCTGCGCGAAGACCCACTTGCCATCGGCGGCCAGCAGGCCGAAACCCTTGCCTTCGTTGTTCAAGACGACGGCGCGATCGTAGGTGAGCACCCAGCTGTCTCCCTTGCGCTCGGACTTCACGACACGAGGGGCCTCTCCGTCCGTCCGGGTCTTATAGACACGCTGCATCGCCACCGCGGCCAGGCGCTCTCCGATCGGCAACTTGTCCTTCGGATGGATGTTCGCCTCTTCGCCGAGGTCGATGTTCACGGTCTGCATCGCGCCGGGGACGTTGTCGGCGATCCACTCCATGGACTCGCGGATACGCGGCCAGGTGGCGTTGATTTCGACGGCGAGTTCAGGATGGCGCGTCATGAAGCGGGGGAGCTGGACGATGATGAAGGGGAATTCCTTACCCCAGGCCTTCTGCCACGACTTGATCATGGAGCCGAGGACCCACTTGTAGGCCTCGGGCTGGCCGGCGTTCGATTCGCCCTGATACCAGAGCGCGCCTCGGAAGGAATAACCGACGAAAGGAGCGACCATGCCGTTCCAGTTCATATGCGGGCCGTTGGACCAGACCGGAGCGAGCTTGCCTGCGTCCTGCTTGAATTTGGCGAGGGCCGCCTTGTCTTTCTCGACGGCAATCTTGGCCGTGAGCTTCTCGAGGCCAGCGGCGCGCGCCTTGATGGCTGCGGCCTCTTTCGCATCGAAATCCTTGGCCTCGGGGACATCGGCATACATGCCCTTCGGGCCCCAAGCCTCGGCGCGGGTGCCACCGATCGAAGTATGGATGACGCCGACGGGCTGCTTGATGTTGGCGCGCAGTTCGCGGGCGAAGTAGAAGCCGGCGGCGGTGAAGCCTTCGACGGTGTCCGGAGCGGAAAGTTTCCAGGAACCCTGGACATCGTCGGCCGGCTCGGCCTTCGGAGTACGCGCGACGGTGAAGACGCGCAGCCCGGCATCGGCCGGACGGGACTTCGCCTCATCGGAAGTCGTGGTGTTCTTGACGACCCACTCCATGTTGGACTGGCCGGAGCCGATCCAGACTTCGCCGACGATCACGTCGTGGGCGGTGAAGACTTCCTCGCCGGAATTCACGACGAGATCCTTGCCCTGCTCGGTGGCCTTGAGGCCGGCGAGCGTGACGCTCCACCTGCCGTCGTTGCCGGCGGTGGCGGCAGCCTCGGAGGAACCCAGCTTCACGCTGACCTTGGCGCCGGGGTGCGCCTTGCCGAAGACGGCGGCGTCACCGGCCTGCAGGACGGCATGATCGGAAAAAAGGGAGACCAGCTTAAGCTCTCCGGCGGAGACAAGCGCGGAGAAGAAAAGCACGACGGGGGCGAGGCGGGGTAGCATGCGGATAAGACACGACAAAAGCCCCGAGGTTGCCAAGCCAGAAGGATTGACCAGACCGACGAAACTAAGCCCGGGTTGCGCTGTTATATCGATATCATGAAGCACCTTCCCCTGCTCCTCCTCGCCGTCGCCCTCGGTTTCGCCGCCGAAGACGGCCCTCGTCCTCCGGCCCGTCCAGATGCGCCGGAAAACCGGGCCAACTTCCGACCACCGGTCCAGCTCTCGCCGGAAGAACAGAAGCGCCTCCATGAGGCGATGGAGAAGGCCAGGCTCGATCCTGCGGTGAAAGAAGCCCACGAACAGGCCGCCAAAGCCCAACAGGCCGCGATGGAGGCCCAGAAGAAGGCTCGCGAGGTCACCGACGAGGCCGCTCGCAAGGCCGACCCGGAAGTCGCCCCGATCCTCGAGAAAATCCGCAAGGCGATGGAACAGCCCCACGGCGTGCAGCCGAACCGCCAGCCCAATGCCGAAGGGCCCCGCACCCACGAAGGCGGCGATCGCACCATGCCCAACAGCCGCGGCGCCCAGTTTCCGGGCCTGACTCCGGAAGAACAGCGGCACGTCCGCGAAGCCCTGGCGAAGGCCAATGCTGAGCCTGCGGTCCGCGAAGCCCGCGAGGCCGCGGCCGTCGCCCAGCGCAAGGCGATGGAGATCGCCGAGGACGCCGCCCGCAAGTCCGACCCTTCCGTAGCTCCCTTGCTGGAGAAGATGCGCAAAGCCGGCGAAGCCCGCCGTGCCGAAGGCGAAGGTCAACGCGGTCGCAAGCAGCCCGAATAAGCACGGATTCATCCGTATCGACGGCCGGCCTGCGGGCCGGCCTTTTTATTTCCCATTACGGAAGCACGCCCCATATTCCGCCATACCCCCATGCGCCTCCCCACGCTCGCCTTCGCAGCACTTAGCCTGGTAAACCTTGCCCACGCCGAGGACGCCCGCCTTGGTCCGCTCAAGGACCTTAACGGTTACTTCCCCTTCGCCGCTCCGAAGTCCGTCCAGGAATGGGAACCGCGCCGCGACTTCGTCCGCCGCCAGCTGCTGGTCTCGCAAGGCCTCTGGCCGATGCCGACCAAGACGCCGCTCAACGCGGTGATCCACGGGAAGATCGACCAGGGAGACTACACCGTCGAGAAGGTCTACTTCGAAAGCGCCCCGGGCTTCTTCGTGACCGGCAACCTCTATCGGCCCAAGAACATCTCGGGCAAGGTGCCGGCGGTGATCTTCCCCCACGGACACTGGACCGACGCGCGCTTCCTCATCCAGCCCGACAAATTCGTCCGCGAAGAGATCGCGACCGGCCAGGAGCGCTTCGAACAAGGCGGCCATTCCCGATTCCAATCGATGTGCGTCCAGCTCGCGCGCATGGGCTGCATCGCCTGGCAGCTCGACGCCCTCAGCGACTCCGACTCGAAGCAGTTCGCCCCCGAGGTCATCCACAAGTTCGCGAAACAACGGCCGGAGATGAACCGCACCGAAGGCTGGGGCCTCTACAGCCCCCAGGCCGAAGCGAACCTCCAGAGCGTGATGGGCCTGCAGACGCTGAACTCGATCCGCAGCGTCGACTTCCTGCTTTCCTTGCCCGAAGTAGACCCGGACCGCCTGGCCGTCACCGGCTCCAGCGGCGGCGGGACCCAGACGATGCTGCTGGCGGCCGCCGATCCGCGGCTGGCGCTCTCCTATCCGGTGGTGATGGTGAGCACCGCGATGCAGGGCGGCTGCTCCTGCGAGAACGCGAGCCTGCTCCGCGTCAATTCCGGCAACGTCGAGATCGCCGCCCTCTTCGCCCCGAAGCCCCAGGGAATGAACACCGCCAACGATTGGACCAAAGAGATGGCGACCAAGGGCTTCCCCGACCTGCAAGCGCTCTACAAGCTCTACGACAGGAAGGATTACGTGACGCTGCAACGCGGCGAACACTTCCCTCACAACTACAACGCGGTGACCCGCGGAGGTTTCTATGCGGCGCTGAACAAGCACTTCAACCTGGGCTTCGAGGCTCCGATAGTGGAACGAGACTACCAGCCCCTGCCGAAGGAAAAGCTGACCGTCTGGGATGACGCCCACCCGGCGCCCAAAGCCGGCGACCCCGACTTCGAACGCACCCTGCTCAGGTGGCTCAAGTCGGACGCCGACCAGCAGCTGCGGGCCGCCGCCGGCTCCTCCGAAGGCCGCGAACGCGTGCTCCGTCCGGCCATCGAAGCCATCATCGGTCGCTCGTTCGCCCAGACCGGCCAGGTCGGCTTAGCCGACGCGAACACGCAGTGGCGCGACTCCCACTTCCGCACGCAGGGACGACTCATCAACATCGCCCACGGCGAGGAAATCGCCATCGACTGGCTTCAGCCGGTCAAGCCGACCGGAGAAGTCGTGGTATGGCTGGACGACGCAGGCAAAGGCTCCGCCCGCCTCGCCGACGGCAGCATCCGCCCCGAACTGCAGGAACTGATCGATCGCGGCGTAGGCGTGCTCACCGCCGACCTCTTCCTACAGGACGACAAGAAGCTCACGCAGACCCGCGTCGTGGCCAGCCCCCGGGAGGTCCCGGCCTACACCTTCGGCTACAACCACGCGCTCTTCGCCCAGCGCGTCCACGACGTGATGACCATCGCCCGCTACCTGCTGGCCCGACGCGACAGCTCGCAACCGGCCGTACAGAAGGTCTCGCTCGCCGGCTTCGGCAAGATGGGCCCGGTGGTGGCCGCCGCCCGTGCCGTGATGGGCGGGACGGTCAGCAAAGCCGCCGTCGAGACCGGAGGCTTCCGCTTCGGGCAGCTGCTCGACTACCGCGATCCGATGTTCCTGCCCGGCGGCGCCAAGTACCTCGACTTACCGGGACTGCTCAGCGTGGCCTCGGCCCAGCCCCTCTGGGTCGCCGGCGAGACCGACCCGGCGCTCTTCCCTTCCGCCACCCTGCACCGCGGAACGGACGACGCCAAGACCGCCGCGGCCGAATGGCTCCTCAAATGATGCGCCGTCGGACCTTGCTGACCGGCCTCGCGCTCGCGCCGTTCGCCTCCCTCCTCGGCGCCGACGCACCCGCCCGGATCCGCATCGCGCAGATCGGCACGTCTCACGCCCACGCCTCGGGCAAGATGGACTCGCTTCGCGCCCTCTCCGACCTCTACGAAGTCGCAGGTTTCGCCGAACCGATCCTGTCGCGGCAGGCCGCCGCCCGACAAGCCAAGTCCTTCGCCGGCCTCACGTTCCTCACCGAGGAGGAGATCCTCGCCGACAATTCCATCCAGGCCGTCGTCATCGAGACGACCCTGGAAGATTCCGCCCGAGCGGCGCTGGCCGCGCTCAAGGCCGGCAAGCACATCCACCTCGATAAGCCGGGAGCCGAGAAGCACGCCGACTTCATGGCGCTCCGTCGCTACGCGGCCGAACACAAGCTCACGGTCCAGATGGGCTACATGCTCCGCTACAATCCCGGCATCCAGCTGCTCGTCCAGGCCGTCAAGCAAGGCTGGCTGGGCGAAATCATGGAAATCGACGCCTCGATGGGCAAGCTGCTCGACGAAGCCACGCGCCGACGCTTCGCCGAACTCCCGGGCGGAGGCATGTACGAGCTCGCCTGCCACCTGGCGGACACGATCGTCACGCTGATGGGTCCGCCGACCGCGGTCCAAGCCTTCGGCAACGCCACCCGCGCGCCTCGCGACAGCTTCGTCGACAACCAGCTCGCCGTCCTCACCTACCCTAAGGCAACGGTCACGATTCGTTGCAACCATGCCGATCCTTTCGGAGGATCGAACCGCTACCTCACGGTCCGCGGTACGCGGGGCGACTTCGAACTCCGCCCGCTCGAATCAGGCAAAGGCATCCTTCGCCTCGACCATCCTCAGGACACGCAACGAGAATGCCAGCTCGCCGCCGACGGGAAAACATTGGTCACGGCGGCGGTCCCTCGCTTCAAGAAAGGCGACAACGCCTTCGTGCTCGAAGTACCGAAAGGCCGTTATGACGAAGAGTTCCGCGACCTGGCCCGCGTCCTGCGCGGGCAGGCATTCGCCTGGTCGGCCGAACACGACATATCGGTCCACGCGACCGCCCTTCGCGCCGCCGGACTGACCCCCTGATTCCTATTTCAGGACCTGGGCGGCGTAGGCCTGCATCAGCCCGGCCTCGGCTTCGTCCAGCTTGCCGTTCCACTTCGGGGCCGGCGCCTTCACGTCGTAGATCTTGCCGAAGAAGATCAGGGCGTTGAGATAGGTGCCGACAAATTCCGGATGCGAATTGTCCTTCGCATGCAGGCGAAGCGGCTTGGGCGAAGCGTAATTCAGTTCCCAGGCATCCCCGCAGGGAACGAAGGTCGCGGCGTTATCCTTCGCGACGACCCCGTACCACTTGCGCAGGCGCGTCTGCATCTCCTTGGGATCAACGCCGACATCGGGCCCCTTCTTGCCGGCCGACCAGTAATCGGCATGACGCGCCCACGTCTCGTAGAAAAAGACCTTCGCCTGGGGGCTCTTGGCCCGGACGCGCTTGCATAGCTCCGCGGCGCTTTCGAGAAACTCCCTCCGGACGGACTCGTCCGTCTCGGCGATGGCCGGCTCCAGGCTCTGTCCCTGCAGGACGACCACATCCCAGCCTCCCTCGTCGATGAGCTTCATGCTGGGGGCGATGCCCAGCTGCTGCTTGAGCGTACGGCCGCCTGGCGTGGATGATTTCACCACGGGGGCCGGACGACCAGAAGCCTTCACGACCTCCAGGAAGACCTCCGGCAGCTTATTGACGCCGGTGTAACTGTTGCCGACGAAGAGGACACGCTGCGGGTCGCCGGCGAAGACGGCGAGCGTCGCGAACAGGAAGGCGGCCAACCATGACATCGGGGCGAATCTCATGAGACATTACACGACGCTCCGCGGACGACGGGCAAGCCGAACCAGCCAGCCCGTCACCTCCCGCCGACACCCCAGACCTTCTCGAGGACCTTGAGCATCCCGGGATCCTTGGCCTGCAGTTCCGTCCGGTCGAATGGCTCCATGTCGTTGCGGTCGAAATACGACTCGGTGCTCTCGGCGAAGTATTCCATCTGGTTCGTCATGGCATAGGCCTTCGACGGCTTGTCCGCGAACTTCTCGCCGTTCCAACGCTTCACGGCGTCGTATGCGCCCGACGCCTTCGCGCGCTGGTACGCGGCGAGGATGTCCGCGTTCTGATAACCGCCGGGGACGACCTTGTCATGATAGGCATGCGCCAGCTCATGCAGGACGAAGACCGGCATGCGCCTGGTCTCGGGCTCGAAGCGCTCCACGTTCGTGAACTCGACGGACTTCGCCAAGGCGATCTCGCGGCCCGACTGCTTGATCCACTCCAAGCCGCCGTGATATTCCGCCGTGGTGCGGATACCCGGATACGGCAAAGTGAAGTTGAGCGGAGTCTTCTTCAGTTCAGCCGCGGCTTTCGCCGGCACCAACCGGACGATCGTCTCGAGATGCGTATCGAGCAGGCCGACCGCCTTCTCGACGGCGGCAGGGTCCTTGGCGATCAGGCGTTCGTCGATGCGCAAGGTCCAGCCGCGGATTTCACGCGCCTGGCGATCGCGTCCGGCCATCTGCACGGCGGCCTTCCCCAAGGCGTCTCCGACCAGGAAACAGGTCTCGGCGTTGCCGAACTCATGATGGCCGTGGCCGGGATTCGGCGAATCCTCCGCCTTGCGAACGAAATCACGGGTCGGGACGAAGATGACGTTGTCCTTGAATTCAGGTCGTTTCGCGACCGCGGCCTGGGCGGTCCTCCGGGCCGTCCATTCCTTCGGCGCCTCGACCCACGGGCCGGTCAGCTCGCCGACGATCACAGGGAGTTTCGGCGCATCGAACTCCTTACGCACATCATGGATGAGGTGCGCGAGGTTCTGCTCGTATTCCGGGACGGCGGTCTGCGGATTCACGCCATCGTTCCATCCCTGATACCAGACGAAACCGGCCAGCTCGACCGGGGAACCATCATAAGCAGGGAAATCCTTCTTGAGGTTGGCCAGAGCCTCGCGGACCTCGGCGATCATCTTCAGATAATACGGGCCGACTTCGCCGCCGGCGCTGGGCGGACGGAAATCACGACAGAGGCTCTTGCCGCCCCAGGCCGCCTTGATGATCAGCACCTGATCGCGGTAGGCGTCGCCGACGACATGGCCGAACTGGAACTCCGGGCCGAAATGATGCTTGTCGCCATAGACGGAATATCCGACCGAAAGTCCCCCCGCGAGGAGCGGCTGCTTCTCACGCCGGTAACGCACCCACACGTCTGGGCGCACGACCCATCGGCCATCCTTGTCTTTGAGATGGGCGTAGCGTTCGGCATTCCCGGGACGTCCCATCACCTCAGCCAAAGTGCCCTTTCCTTCGTTGTAATCATGCCCCGCCAGGTCGACGACCGCCTGACCTTCCATGTTGGACTGACCGGCGAGGATGAAGACCTTGAGTTTCCGGGTCGGCTCGGCCGCGAGGCATAGGAGGGACCAGCAGAGCAAGATCGGGGCGAATCTCATGGGTAACTTATCCGCCCATCTCCGCGCCCCCGCAAGCCCATCCCCGGCCCTCCTTCCCAGTTCCCTCCTCAATTCATCCTTCATCTTTCATCGGTCATCCGCCATCTTGGCATCTCCCGCCATGTTCACCGCTCCCTTCCCCCTCTCCGGCCTGGCCGACGAAGCCGCCGACGACATCGACGGCCAGATCGCCGCGCATAAGGCCCTCGGCTGGACCGCCCTCGAGCTGCGCCTGCTCAACGGCAAGCAGTTCTCCGGCCCGGCCGTGAGCGACGACGAGTTCAAGCAGGCCGTCGACAAGATCGAAGCCGCGGGCATGCGCGTCAGCAGCTACGCCTCCGCCATCGGCAACTGGAGCCGGCCCATCACGGGCGACTTCGCCACCGACCTCGCCGACCTCAAGGTGCTCATCCCGCGCATGCAGCGCACCCGCACCAAGTTCGTCCGCACGATGAGCTGGGTCCGCGGAGACGTGTCCGAGGACGCCTGGCGCGACGAAGGCGTCCGCCGCACCAAGGAGATGGCCAAGCTCGCCGCCGACGGCGGCATCATGCTGCTCCATGAGAACTGCGAAGGCTGGGGCGGGCTCTCCGGTACGCACGCCCGACGTTTCATCGAGAGCGTGGATCATCCGAACGTCCGCTACCTCTTCGACATCGGCAATACGGTTTCCTACGGCCAGGAGACGATGCCGTTCTATCGCGAGATCCTGCCCTATGTGGAGTACGTCCACATCAAGGACTGCCGGCGTAATCCGGCCGGCGGCAAGAGCAGCTCCTTCACCTATGCCGGCGAAGGCGACGCGCTCGTCCGCGAGATCCTGACCGACCTCATCCGCAAAGGCTACAAGGCCGGCGTCTCCATCGAGCCGCACGTCGCCAGCATCGTCCACCTCGGCGAAGGCACCAAGGCCTCGCCGCAGGAACGTTTCGATTCCTACGTCCGCTACGGCAAGGGTCTCGAGAAGCTGCTCGCCGAAATCCAGGCCCGCTGATGCGCCTGTCGCTCCTGGCCTTCTTCGCGACGTGCGCCTTGCACGCCGCCGAACCCATCGTCGCCTGCGACTACCCCGATGACGCCGCCGCCGCGCGGGCATGGCGACCGATCGAAGGTTCGGCGCCTGCCAAGGTCGGCCAAGATGACATCGCCCACGTCCTGCGCCTTGATTGCGACTTCAGCACCTTCAAGGGCGCGCGCGCCTACTGGGACCACAAGGTCGACCTGGACCTATCCTCCGCCGAAGGCGTCCGGCTCGAGATCCGCTGCCGCGATCGTGCGCCGATCGCCCAGTTCCATGTCTACTTCGAGACCAAGGGCGGATGGTACAACGTCAACTTCAACCCGCAACGCACCACGGAATGGACCACGGTCGAGATCCGCAAAGACTCCGCCAAGACCGAAGGCAACCCAGCCGGCTGGCAACAGATCAGGATGATCCGTGTCGCGGCCTATCGTGCCGCAGACAAGGACACCTCGTTCGAGATCCGCGGCATACGGAAACTCGGCCAGCTGGGCGAAGACACCCATGTGCTGTTGCTCAAGTCACCTGAATCCAAGGAACGATTCGACGAACGCGTGGCCCGCCAGCTGAGCGCCCGCGGCCTCCGCCACGCCTCCGTCACCGAATCCGAACTCACTGCGGGCATCCTGGCCAAGGCCGAGCTGCTCATCCTCCCGAACAACACCCAGCTCAGCGAGGGCACCGTCGCCGCCATCGAAGGCTACCTGAAGGCAAAGGGCCGCCTGCTGGCCTTCTACTCCCTCCCGCCCCGCCTGCTCGCCGCGACCGGCATCGGACCAGGCAAGCATCTGATCGCCGACCCCAAGGGACGGTTCGCCTCGATCCGACCGGTCGGCGAAGCGCTGATCGGCGCCCCCGCCGTCACCGGTCAGGCCTCATGGAACATCATCACCCATCAGCCGATCGTCGGACGCAGCCGTACCGTCGCCGAATGGTTCGACGATACCGGCAAACCCTCCGGCTTCCCCGCGATCATCGCCTCGGACAACGCCGTGCTGATGACGCACGTGCTCCTCGACGACGACAAGGAGAACAAGGCCCAGCTGCTCCTCGCGATGGCCGGCCTGCTCCGTCCGGCGTTCTGGCATGACAGCATCGCCGCCAGACTGCGCCGACTCGACGAGTTGGGCGACTTCAAGGACTTCGCCGCCGCCTGCGCCTTCGTGCGCTCCCGACCCGGCATCACGCCGATGGCGCTCGCGCGCCTCGAGGCATCGATCGCCGCGAAGGGGGATACGCTCGCCCACGAGAAGGCCGCCCGCTTCACCCAGGCGCTCGCCAGCGCCGACGCGGCGATGGCCCTCTTCCAGGAAGCCTACTGCCTCGCGCATCCGGCCAAGCCCGGCGAATTCCGGGCGGTCTGGTGCCACAGCGCCTACGGCGTCAAGAACCGCACCTGGGATGACGCCGTCCTCAACCTGAAGAATAACGGCTTCACCGCAGTCTTCCCGAACATGCTCTGGGGCGGAGTCGCCTACTATCCGAGCAAGGTCCTGCCGGTCGCGGCGGATATCGGCACCAAGGGCGACCAGATCGCCGAATGCCTCACCGCCTGCCGCAAGCATGGCCTGCAGATCCATGTCTGGAAGGTCGACTGGAACCTCGGGCGCGACGTGCCCAAGGAGTTCGTCGCCAAACTCCGTGCGGAACACCGCCTGCAGATGAGCGACACCGGCGAAGAAGAACCGTGGCTCTGCCCCTCCAGTCCGCTCAACGCCGCGCTCGAACGCGAAGCGCTGGTCGAGGTCGCGCGCAATTACCCGGTCGACGGGATTCATTTCGACTACATCCGCTATCCGGACGGTCGCCACTGCTTCTGCCCACCGTGCCGGGAACGCTTCGAAAGTTCCACCGGATGCCCCGTGGCCGACTGGCCGGCCGACGTCCAACCCAAGGGCGCCCGTCGCGAAGCATGGATCAAGTGGTGCCAGGAGAACATCAACACCGTCGTCCGCACGACCAGCGAGGAAGTGCGCAAGGTCCGTCCGGGCATCAAGGTCAGCGCCGCGGTCTTCCGCCAATGTGACCAGGACAGCCGCACGGTGATGCAGGACTGGAAGCTATGGTGCGACCGAGGCTGGCTCGATTTCGTCTGCCCGATGGATTACACGGATAGCGAGACAGGCTACGACAGCTGGATCCGCCAGCAGAAGGCGTGGGCCGGGCCGGCCGGACTCATCCCGGGCATCGGCATCACCTCGTCGCGCACCACCCTCGCCCCCGACGCGACGGTGCGTCAGATCGAGATCACGCGTCGCTACGACACCCGGGGCTTCATCCTGTTCAACTATGGCGAACGGGAGGCCAAGGAGATGATCCCGGCCTTGGGACTGGGCCCGACCAAGCGCTGACGGGCACTATTGGCTGGCGCTCCCGGCCCCATGTCGCATCCCTTTTCGGCATGTCCACCGACCCGACTCCTCCCTTCGACGGCCCTCAGCTGGGCGACACCGTCGACGGCCTGACGCTCATCGCGGTCGGCATCCGCGACACCTTCACCGAAGTGCTCCCCGCCCACCGCGACGCCTTCACGCTGCTCAACGAATGGATGAGCGGCATCCGCCTCTATGAACTCGAGGACGCCCTCGACCTCGACGCCAACTTCTGGGACGAGCTCCTCGACTGCGACTACGAGGTCGGCGAAGGCGAGATCGACGGCGACAAGCCGGGCGAGATGGTGACCATCTACGACGTCTGGGCCGACGAAAAGCAGGCCGAGGCCTGCCTCGACAAGCTCTGCGCCCGCCTCGAGGAACTGAAGGCCATGGCGATCGACCTCCTCCCGCCCGGCCTGCATAACGCCGCGAAGACGCACAAGGCCCCGCTCGAGACGCTCAAGCTGATCGCGCAGCTGGCCGACTGATCACTTCTTGGCCGGCTTCATCGCCGCCAGGATGGCTTCCCTGTTCCTGGCCCAGTCGGGATTAGGCAAGGCCTCCCAGATCCGCAGGTTGCGGAAACTGGCGTCGACACCGACGCCGAGCATCACGCTCTGCTTCGGGCTTCCGAACAACGGGTGCGACCCCGTCGTGCTCTTGCCGGCGACGGTCGCGACGGCCTCCCGACCTCGGATCTCCAGCACGGCGACATACCACTCGCCCAGCTTCAGCGATTGCGGCACGCCGATCGGCGGCTCCTTGTCGCGCTGCTTGTTGAGCGGATTGATGCGCTCAGCGGAGTAAGCGGTGAGATTGCTTCCGGTCGGGCTGATGAAGAAAGCCGTCACGTAATCCTTTTCGTCGGTCGCCTTGATGAAGACCGAACGGTATTTGCGTCCTTCCAGCGGGACGTCGTTCAGGCGGAATTCCACCTGGATGACCGCATCCTGATAAGGCAGCCCGAAGGAAGCCGTGGCCGGATGGTTCGCCGACAGACCCTCCATGCCATGGAACGCACCATCGGCGACGTTCCAGCTACCGGAACGTCCGCTGTTCGCGATCGTGCTGAATCGCCAGCCGGCGAAGCCGCTCGCGAAACCCTTGGGCTTGTCGGCGCTCAACGCCGGCAGGGTCGTGAGGTCCTGACGGGCCAGTTCCTTCCCACGCAAGGCCAGGAACGTCGGCGGCAGTTCCTCCGCCAGCAACGGCATGCAGACGGAACATAGAAGCAAAGATAGCCAATTACTCATCTGAAAGTTTTCCGTTTTTCTTGGATTTCGCCTTCCCGCCTAGGCTTTTCTTGATGAGCTGGACGGGGACGTCGTTCGCGAGGTCGGCGCCCGGCGTGCTCCGTCCGCGGGCGACGATCTTCTCGAGCTCAGCCTTCATGGCCGCGACACGCTCCGGGAACTCGGCCTGTAGGTTGTTCCGTTCGCCCGGATCCTTCGCAAGGTCGAACAGCTGCACAGGGGGCAGGCCCGCCTCTTCCGCTCCCGGCTTCGGCGAACTCCAGCCGCCCGAGCCGGCGCAGAGGCAGAGCTTCCACTGGCCGTCACGGATCGCGAAACTGCCGTTGATCGACTGGCTCACGATGCCCTGACGGACCTCGGCCTTGTCGCCGCGCAAGACCGGCAGGAAACTCACGCTGTCTTCGGCCATGGCGACAGGGACGTTCGCGCCGGTGATCTCCGCAAAGGTGGCGAGGAAGTCGATCTGGCCGACGAGGGCCGAAGAAACCCCCGGTTTGACCTTCCCGGGCCAGCGCACGACGAACGGCACGCGGTGGCCGCCTTCGTAAAGGTCTGCCTTGTTGCCACGATAGATGTAGCTCGGTTCATGTCCGGCCTTCCGGAGTTCTGGAATCTTGGCCGCCGTCGAGCAACCGTTGTCGGACGTGAAGATCACCAGCGTATCTCCGGCCAGGCCCTGTTTCTCCAGGGAGGCCAGCAACCGGCCGACGTCATGATCGACCTGCCTCACGAAATCGGCGTAAGGACTGATCCCGCTGGCCCCCTGGAACTCCTTGGTCGGCACGATCGGCGTATGCGGCGCGTTCAGGGCCACATAGGCGAAGAACGGCCTGGCCGGATCGGCCTTCCGCTGCGTCTCGATGAAAGCGATCGTATGGTCGATAACCGAAGGCAGCACGTCGATGGCCTCGAATTTCGGTCCGGCCGGGCCCGTGCGAAGCCAGGTCTTCGTCGCGCTGGGAATCTCCGTCATGCGACGGTCCTTGATCCAGACGAACGGCGGCATGTCGAGCGAAGCGCTGATCCCATAGAAAGCGTCGAAGCCGTGATCGACCGGCCCGCCGACGATGTCGCCGGCGAAATCGATCATGCCGACGTTCTTCGGGTTCTTGTCATACACCCCGCCGTCGTCCGCGTAACCGCCGCCGGCGACCGGGAAGCTCATCCCGAGGTGCCACTTACCGAAGCAACCCGTGGCATAGCCTTGCTGCTTGAGAAGCCCGGCGACGGTGAGCCGGTCCTTGGCGATGAGCGGCGGCGAAAAACCGCCGAGGACTCCGGACTGCAGGCGCGTGCGCCAGTGATAACGTCCGGTCAGCAGGCTGTACCGCGAGGGGGTGCAGACGCCCGACGAGGTATGCCCGTCGGTGAAACGGAGTCCGCCCTTGGCCAAGGCGTCCAGGTTCGGCGTCGGGATCTTGCCCTGCGGATTGTTCGCCGAGAAATCCCCGAAGCCTTGGTCGTCGGCCAGGATGACGATGATATTCGGGCGCTCCGCCGCCGGGAGGAGCGAGGCCAGCAAGAGACCGCAAAGAAGGGCGAAGCGCATAGGCGGGGCGGAGGCGATGCTTGGACAAAACCGGCCTATCGCAACCCGAACCCTCGGCCTATCTTGTTTGCCTCCGGACCAGCCCTCCCCTATCCCCTAGCCCTCTTCCATGTCTTCCCTCCTCGGCTACTCTTTCATCGGTTTCTCCCGCGGACAATCCGCCGCCGCCCCCTACCGCGCCACCAACCCGGCGACGGCGACCGCGCTCGAGCCGGATTTCTTCCCGGCCACCCCCGCCGAGGCCGAAAAAGCCTGCGACCTGGCCGCCCAGGCCACCCCGACGCTCGCCGCTCTTTCAGGCAAGAAGAAGGCCGCCTTCCTCCGCGACATCGCCAGCCGCATCGAAGCCGCGACGCCTTCCCTGGTCGCCCGCGCCACGCAAGAAACAGGCCTGCCCGAGGCCCGCTGCCAAGGCGAGATCGGCCGCACGATGGGCCAGCTGCGCCTCTTCGCCGACCTCGTCGAGAAGGGCGATTGGATCGACGCCCGCATCGAGACCGCCAACCCGGACCGCAAGCCGCTGCCGAAGCCCGATCATCGTTCGCAGCTCCGCCCAGTCGGTCCCGTCGCCGTCTTCTGCGCCAGCAACTTCCCCTTCGCCTACTCCGTCGCCGGCGGTGATACCGCTTCCGCCTTGGCCGCGGGCTGCCCGGTCATCGTGATGGCTCACCATGCGCACGTCGGCACCGCCGAGATCATGGGCGGACTGATCGTCGAAGCCGTGAAGGCCGCCGGACTGCCGGAAGGCACCTTCTCCCTGCTGATGGGCGAAGGCCGTGTCATCGGCCAGCAGGTCGCCAAACACCCTGCCCTGCGCGCCATCGGCTTCACCGGCTCCCGCGTCGGCGGACGCGCGCTCATGGACACCGCCGCCGCCCGCCCGACCCCGATTCCGGTCTACGCCGAGATGAGCAGCGTCAATCCGGTCGTCCTCCTCGAAGGCGCGCTCGCCGCCCGCGGCGAAGCCATCGCGACCGGCCTGCTCGGTTCGTGCACGCTCGGCGTCGGCCAGTTCTGCACCCAGCCTGGCCTGATCATCCTGACCCGTTCCGCCGCCGCGGAAGCCTTCGTCGCGAAACTCTCCGCGCTCTTCACCGATTGCGCCGACGGCGTCATGCTCACCGCCGGTATCCATCAGGCCTACCAGAAAGGCCTGACCGCCCGCGCCGCCCAGGCAGGCGTCAAGACGCTCGCCCAAGGCAAGTCCAGCGGACAGCCCAACCGCGCCGTGGCCACGTTGTTCGCGACCGACGCCAAGACGTTCGTCGCCGACGGCTCGCTGCAGGAAGAGATCTTCGGACCAAGCTCGCTCGTCATCTGGTGCGCCGACCAGCGCGAGGTCGACGCCGTCCTCGGCGCCCTCCACGGCAACCTCACCGCGACCGTCCATGGCACTGACGCCGAACTGGCGCAGCACGCCGCGCTCATCGCACGCCTCGAGGCCGTCGCCGGACGCGTAGTGATCAATGGCTTCCCCACCGGCGTGGAAGTCTCGCATGCCATCGTGCACGGCGGGCCTTACCCTTCGCTCTCCGACGGACGCACCACTTCCGTCGGCTCCAACGCCATCTACCGCTTCACGCGGCTCGTCTGCTTCCAGAACTACCCGGATGCCGCCCTGCCCGCCGAACTCCAGAACGCCAACCCCCTCGGCCTCTCGCGCCTCGTCAACGGCGTCCGCTCCAACGCCGCCCTCTGACGCCCTACCCCTAGCCCTAGCCCTATCCCTATTTCGCCCATGTCACCCCTCGAACTCCAAAAAGTCCTCTCGTCCGGCCTGCTCTCCTTCCCGATCACCGACTTCAAGGCTGACGGCGACTTCGACGCCCCGAGCTACGCCAAGCGTCTCCAGTGGCTCGCCCCCTATGGCGCCACCGCGCTCTTCGCCGCAGGCGGCACGGGCGAATTCTTCTCCCTCGAGCCCAAGGAATACTCTTCCGTGATCAAGACCGCGGTCGACACCTGCGACGGCCTCGTGCCGATCCTCGCCGGCGCCGGCGGCCCCACGCGCGGGGCCATCCAGTACGCCCAGGAAGCCGAACGTCTCGGCGCCAAAGGCATCCTGCTCCTGCCCCACTACCTCACGGAGACCAACCAGGACGGCGTCGCCGCCCACGTCGACCAGGTCTGCAAATCGGTCAAGATCGGCGTCGTCGTCTACAACCGCAACGTCTGCCGCCTCCAGCCGCACCACCTCGAGAAGCTCGCCGCCGCCAACCCGAACCTCATCGGGTACAAGGACGGCTTCGGCGATATCGAGCTCATGGTCTCCATCCGCCGCCGCATGGGCGATCGTTTCAGCTACCTCGGCGGCCTGCCCACCGCGGAAGTCTACGCCGCCGCCTACAAGGCGATGGGCGTGCCGGTCTATTCGTCCGCCGTGTTCAACTTCATCCCGCAGACCGCGATGGACTTCTACCACGCCGTCGCGAAGGACGACCACGCCACGCAGAACCGCCTGCTGGACACCTTCTTCCTGCCCTACCTCGAGATCCGCAACAAGAGCGCGGGTTACGCCGTCAGCATCATCAAGGCCGGCGCCACGATCGTCGGCCACGGCGCAGGCCCGGTGCGGGCGCCCCTGACCGACCTCAAGCCGGCCGAAGCCGAACAGCTCGCCGCCCTGATCGCGAAAGCCGGCGTGAAGTAAGCCGCGATGCACGGCACCGAGCTCCAGTCAGCGGTCTCCAAGGTCAAGTGGCGCGTGCTGCCGCTATTCGTCGTGATGTTCGTCGTGAACTACGTCGATCGGGTGAACATCAGCTTCATCAAGGATCAGCTCGGAGCCGAACTCGGCATCGGCGACCTCGCCTACGGCTTCGGTGCCGGCCTTTTCTTCTGGGGCTACGCCTTGCTGGAGGTGCCCGCGAACCTCGCCCTTGAACGGCTCGGCGCCCGACGCTGGCTCACGATCATCGCCGTGACCTGGGGGGTGCTCGCGACCGGGCTCGCCTTCGTCCGCAACGAACATGAGTTCTACGCCCTCCGCTTCGCGCTGGGCGCCGCCGAGGCCGGCTTCTTCCCCGGGGTCGTCTATTATTTCACCCGCTGGTTGCCGTCGGCCGACCGCGGCAAGGCCATGGCGATCTTCCTGAGCGGTTCGGCCATCGCCACCATCCTCTCCGGCCCGCTCTCCTCCTATCTCCTCCAGCTGCACGTCCCCGGCCTGCAGCCATGGCAATGGATGATCGTCTTCGAAGGCGTCTTCTCCGTCCTGATGGCCGGGGTCCTCTGGCTGCTGCTGGATTCGGACATCGGACAGGCGCGCTGGCTCTCGACCGACGAACGCTCCGCGCTCGAAACCACGCTCGCCGCGGAAAGCGCGCAAGCCGCCCACCCCGGCTCCGTCGACAAGTTCGCGCTGCTCACCTCACCCGTCGTGCTCGGTTTCTGCGGCGTCTACTTCGCCATCCAGCTGACGATCTACGCGGTGACTTTCTGGCTGCCTACCATCATCAAGGAGATGCTCGCGACGCCGGGACCCCATGGCGGCCTCCTCGGTGCGACCGAAGCGTTCGTGCGCTGGCTGGGCTATGCCGACGCCAAGGCGATTTCCGTCATGTCGGCCGGCTTCCTCAATTCCCTCCCATGGATCGTCTCGGTCATCGGCATGATCGCCGCGGCCTACGCCGCCGCCCGCTGGAAGAACCAGCAGGCGTGGGTCGCCACCGCCCTCGTCGTCGCCGGTTGCGGCATGTTCGTCGCCGGCTGCTCCGCCCCGGCCGTCGCCTTCGGGGCGATCTGCTTCGCCGCCCTCGGCTTCAAGTCGGCCGCCTCCCTCTTCTGGCCGATTCCTCAGAAGAACCTCGACCCTCGGATCGCCGCCGCCGGCATCGCGTTGATCAACTCGCTCGGCAACCTGGGCGGCTGGGCTGCGCCGATCGCCTTCGGCTGGATCAAGCAGCAGACGGGGTCGGTGTATTTCGGGCTCTACGGCCTCGCCTTCACGTCCCTGCTGACCGCCGCCCTCGTGTTCTTCGCCCGCCCCAAGGCCAAGGCCTGAGGCCTAGCCACCTAACCCCTCCTCCTTCGCAATGTCCTCCCCCCTGATCAAATCCGTCCGGGTCGTCCCGGTCGCCGGCCATGACAGCATGCTGCTCAACCTGAGCGGCGCGCACGGCCCGTTCTTCACGCGCAACATCGTCCTCATCACCGACAGCTCGGGTCGTACCGGCCTCGGCGAAGTCCCCGGCGGCGAAAAGATCCGCCAGACGGTCGAAGACGCGGCCGCCCTGCTCCTCGGCAAGGAGATCGCCGACTACGAGAAGCTGCTCGCGGCGGTGAGCGCGGCCTTCTCGGACCGTGATGCCGGCGGCCGCGGCCTGCAGACGTTCGACCTGCGCGTGACCATCCACGCCGTCACGGCGATCGAGTCCGCGCTGCTCGACCTCCTCGGCCAGTTCCAGTCGAAGCCCGTCGCCGCGCTGCTGGGCAAAGGCCAGCAGCGCTCCGAGGTCGAGATGCTCGGCTACCTTTTCTTCATCGGCGATCGCCGCAAGACCACCCTCGGCTACCGCGACGAAGCCGGCGCCGCGCACGCCTGGCATCGCCTCCGCAACGAGGAAGCCCTCACGCCCGAGAGCATCGTCCATCAGGCCGAAGCCGCCCAGGAACGCTTCGGCTTCCAGGACTTCAAGCTCAAGGGCGGCGTGCTCAGCCCCGCGCGCGAGATCGAAGCCGTCCGCGCCCTCGCCACCCGCTTCCCCAAGGCACGCATCACGCTCGACCCCAACGGCGCCTGGCTGCTGAAGGAAGCCGTCGAGGTCTGCCAGAACCTGAAGGGGGTGCTCGCCTACGCCGAAGACCCCTGCGGCGCCGAGGCCGGCTTCTCCGGCCGCGAGATCATGGCGGAGTTCAAGAAGGCCACCGGCCTGCGCACGGCCACCAACATGGTCGCCACCGATTGGCGCCAGCTCGACCACGCCCTGAAGCTACAGGCGGTCGACATCCCCCTCGCCGACCCGCACTTCTGGACGATGCAGGGCTCGGTCGCCGTAGCGCAGGTCTGCCAGGAACGCGGCCTCACCTGGGGCTCGCACTCCAACAACCATTTCGATATCTCCCTCGCGATGTTCACACACGTCGGCGCCGCCGCGCCGGGCGACGTCACCGCGATGGACACGCACTGGATCTGGCAGGAAGGCCAGCGCCTCACCAAGGAACCGCTGCTCATCAAGGGCGGCAAGGTCGCGGTCCCG
The DNA here is from genome assembly GCA_903913915.1 of uncultured Opitutia bacterium. GTDB lineage: Bacteria > Verrucomicrobiota > Verrucomicrobiia > Opitutales > UBA953 > UBA953. The sequence continues at coordinate 25,847 of CAIWNE010000064.1, read as the reverse complement.
CAGAAGCCAGGACTGGGCGTCGAGATCGACCCGGCCCAGCTCGAGGCGGCGCACCAGCTCTACCTGAAGCTGCCGTCCGGCTCGCGCGACGACGCCGTGGCGATGCAGTTCCTGATTCCGGGCTGGAAGTTCGACCCCAAGAAGCCCTGCCTGGTCCGCTGAGCTCCGGTCGCTCGGCCAAAGAAAAAGCCGCCGACCCGCGAGGGCCGACGGCTTTCGTTTTCCTGCCTAAGGCTTAGAACTTGTAGCGGGCGCCGAGGCTCCAGACGTGGGAGCTGGCGGAGGCGTCGCGGGAAACCCAGGTGTAGCCGAGGTCGAGCGACACGTCATGGGTGAGCATCTTGCTGACGGCGGCGTTGACGTTGTGGCCGTTGGCGACGCGGTCGTAGGAAGCCCAGGCGCCGAAGCCGGCGCCGAGGGCGCGGTGGAGGGCGAGGCCGTAGGACTCGTTGGAGCCGACGGTCACGGCGACGTCAGCGAGGGAGGCGACGTTCTTGACGCGGTAGCCGAGGGAGGCGGTGTCGGCGCCGTTGCCGAGGTCGCCACCGACTGAGGTCAGGGCGTTGACGAAGAAGTCGGACTTGCCGAGGTAGGCGGTGGCGGAGAGATCCCAGCCGTTGTTATGGCCGGAGACGCCCGTGGTGGACTGCTGGAGGTAGCTCAGCTCGACGTTGTTCGAGAAGAGGCTGGACGGTCCGGAAGCCGCGAAAGCGGAGGCCGAACCGAGGGCGAGGAGGCAGACGTAGGGGAGGTGCTTCATAGGTGTGGTTACATGCTTATAAACAGCCAAAAGGGCCGAAAGTTCCAGCCTAAGTTGGGGTTATTTGCTGATCGGCTGGGAGATGCGCAGGTAGGCGAAAAGATCCCTCAGCTGCTGAGCGTCCAAACCATCGAGCAGCCCTTCGGGCATGAGGCTGCGGCCCATCGGGGTAAGCAGACGCACGTCGGCCTGACGCACGGTGATATCCTCCCCTTCCAGTCCGCGGAGGACCAGGATCTGGGCGTCGCGTTCGACCAGGAAGCCGCTGAGCGATCGGCCGTCGTTCGTGGTGACCGAGAAATACTGGAAACCCTCGCGGATCTCGGCGTTCGGGTTGACGATGCTGATGAGCATCGTGCCCAGGTTGTCGCGCTGGTACGCCGTGAGTTCAGGGCCGATGCGACCGCCCTTGAAGAACAGCTTATGGCAGGACGCGCACTTCTCCATGAAGATCGCCTCGCCGGCGTAAGGATTGCCGGTGCCGGCCTTCAGCTTGGCCTCCACATCGGCGATCTTGGCGATGAAATCCGTCACGCCGGCGGCGGGCTTGGCCGGATAAAGTTCCGCCAGCAGCATCTGCACCTGCTTCGGTTCGTGCTGGCGCATGCGTTCGACCATGTCGCGCGGGACGGTGTTCGCGGCGATCCGCCCCGACCGCACGGCCTGCAGGAGCTGCTGCGACCATTCGGCGCGGCTGGCGAGCAAGGCCAGCGCGGCGAGGCGCACCTCGCCGGCGCCCTGGTCCACGATCGTGACGGCCTGAGCACCGACCTCAGGCCGGTCATAAGACATCAACGAAATCAGCGCGGCCTTACGCAACGGCGCGGGCTCGGCCGAGACGGCGATCGCGACCAGGCCCGCCAGAGCTTCGTCGCGGCTCACCTCGCCGAAGACACGGACTTGGTTGATCCGCTCGGTGAGGTCGGCCTTCCTGTTCGCGATGAGCGCCAACGATTCCTTGACGGCGGCGGGGTCACCCTGGCGGATGCGGAGAATCAACGGCGCCCTGCCCGACGCGGCCAGCGCCTGGAGCAATTCATCCGGAAGTCCCGCCAGTTCGCGGCCGCGGTAGGCCTCTTCGAAGCCCTTCATGAGATAGACCCCATGGGCGGGCGTCGGTGCGAGGCGTAGCAGCTGCGCGCAGGCCAGCAGGTCGGCACGGCGGCCTTCCGTCGCGAAGCGACGCATCAGACGCGGCAGCAGGTGCTGCTGGACCAGCGGACGGTCCCAGACGGCCGGATCCTTCGCGAAGCCCATCACGGCGTCGCGATCCAGGGTCACGTGCGACTCCAGGGCGAACCAGAGGAGCAACGGGATATAGGCGTCATTCGTGTCCTCGTCCCGGGAGGCGAGCGCCGAGACGAGCCCGAGCATCTGGCCGGTCGGCAGACGACGGGCCGAGCATGCGATCTGCGAGCGCACTTCGGCATCCGGCTCGGAACGAGCGAGAGCGAGGACGGCGGCGAAGACGTCCGGCGGCAGCTCCCGCGCGCCCTTGGAATCGAGGCCGGGGACGCCCAGCCCGCGGTTCACGCCATACTTGTCGCCGAGGAAGCGCATGGCCCAGAAACGGACCGGGGCGTAGGCATGGGTCAGCGCGGCGACCGCGCGGGCATCGGTGAGCGCGTCGACCTGATAAAGAGCCCAGAGCGAACCCAGGGCTCCCCTGCCCTTGTCGGCCGCGAGCTGGGCGACGAGCAAGGCGACCGCCTGCGGGTCGCGACGTTCGGCGAGGAGCTGCAACGAAGCCGTGCGGTGGAACTTGTTCGGATGGCCGAGCAGCGCCACGAGCTGGGCCGTGGACTTGCCTTCGAGGTTCGTGTCGGTCTCGAGCTTCGCCCCCTTGTCGCGGAGACGATACATGCGGCCGGTCGTGGGGTCGATCTGGTTCTGGTAATGCTGTCCGTGCGCGATGTAGTATTCGTACATGTCGGACACGAAGAGCGACCCGTCCGGGGCGTTGGCGCTATAGAGCGGACGGAAGCAGACGTCCTCCGACCACATCGCGACGCCTTTGTCGGTCGTCACATAGGTCGACCCCTGCGGGATACGCTCCGAATCGGTGATGGTATTATGGAGCGGATCCAGGGAGAAAAGATGCCCTTGGTACTTCGGAGCCATCGCCGTGCCTTCGACGAAGGAGCCGAAATGGGCGAAACGCGGGACCTTCGTCAGCGAGCCGAGGATGGGAAGCTGGCCGAAGGAGTATGGCGTCCGCGACGGGCCGAACTTGCCCGGGTCGACGCCCTGCTTGAGGTAGATGCCGCCCTGCACGTAGTGCCAGCCGCGGGTGTTGCCGCCGTTGTGGCCCGAATACATGCGGCCGTCGCCGTCGAACTCGAGACCGAAGGGATTGCCAGAACCTTCGCTGAAGATGTCGTACTCGCGGGTCTTCGGGTGATAGCGCCAGACCATGCAGCCTTCGAAGTGCACCGGAGGGGCGTCGGCGGAGTCGAACCCCGGACGCACCACGCGGGAGGAGGACGTGCTGCCGTGCACGCCATAGAGCCAGCCGTCGGGGCCGAGGATGAGGCCGTTGCCGACGGAATGCGTATCCTCGAGACCGAAACCCGAGAGATGGACCACGGGCGGGCCGTCCGGGATGTCGTCGCCGTCGGCATCAGGATAGAACAGCAGGTAAGGAGGATTCATCACCCAGACGCCGCCATAGGCCCGGACGGCGGAATTAGCCATGTTAAGCCCGTCCTGGAAGACCGTGTGCTTGTCGTAGACGCCGTCGTGCTTCGTCGACTCATGGATCGAGACGATGTCCGCACCGCGGTCATGGTTCGGCGGAGCGGGGGGAACGCGGTCGTAATGCGAACGGTAATATTTGTCGCGGCTGACCATGCTCACGCCGGCGGGATAAGGATACTGGCGATACTGCGTGACCCAGAGGCGCCCGCGGGTATCGAAGCTGAAGTGCGTCGGCTGGGCAATCAGCGGCTCGGACAGCAGCAGGTCGACGGCGAGGTCGGGCGTGGCGCGCATCTTCGCGAAGGCCTCCGACGGCGAGAGCGACGGACCATGAAACTGCTCGGCGCGGCCGAGGACGCGGTTGGATTCGCGGAACAGGGAGAAGGCGGAGGAAGCCGGCTTCGCCTTGAGAGCAGGACCGGGTACGAGCGGCGTCGCGGAATACTCCCACGCGCCTTCGAGGACGCACTCCATGAAGTAGTTCATGATGAACGGCGCCTCGCCTCGGAAACCGCCTTTCCCTTCGGGCTCCTGGACGTGGAAGACGATCTCGTTCCATTCGCCTTGTTTAAGCGTCCCCACCGGCACCTTGTGACGGAAGACCTCCTTGCGTCCGCTCCTGTAGGCGGGAGCGAACCCGCCGCCCGTGCCGATCTTCACGCCGTTGACGAAAGCCTCGTGCGCGCCTTCGAGGTCGCGGAAATGAAGGCCGACCGACTCCTCGAACAGGTTGCGCTCATGCTTGGCGAAGAAGGAATCATCCACGCGCACCCAGGTGCGATACCAGACGTCGGGCGCGATGTCCGGGCGCGAGGTCGTCGAAGGAATCGGGACAGTCACCTGAGCTTCGGCACAGAAGGAACACAGCCAGGCGAGCCCGAGCAGCAGCAAAGGACGGAGGGACATGGGGTAGCCATGGAGACAAGCGAAGCGGCCGAAGGTGGCAACCTTGGGCGAAAAAAGTGACAACTTCTTAGTAATGATGGAAGTCCCGCATGAACCGTCGTGGCAGGGTTATGACGCGACATAACCCGATTAGGTTCGTAGCCCCCGGGCCGGCCGCCACCCTGTCGGGATGCTCGGAGCCATCGCCGGCGACATCATCGGATCGGTCCACGAATTCAGCCGTAATAGCGACGCGTCCTTCCCGCTGTTCGTGGAACGCTCCTGCCCCACCGACGACTCGTTGCTCACGTGGGCCGTCGCCGAGACGATCCTCAAAGGCGAGCGCGACTACAAACCGCGGATCGTCGGGATGGTCGCCTACTACGAGAAGCACGGACAAAACGCGCCCTTGCCGGCGGCCTTCGGCAGCGGCTTCAGCAGCTGGGTCTACGGAGGCGCGCGCGGCGAACGCGACTCCTATGGCAATGGTTCGGCCATGCGTGTCTCGCCCGTGGCTTGGGCTTTCGACGATCTCGCCGACGTGCTCGAACACGCCGCCCTCACCGCGCGGCCCTCGCACGCCCACCCCGAAGGCATCAAAGGTGCCCAAGCCGTCGCGGCTGCGACCTGGACCGCGCGTAAGACGCGCAACCCCGCCGCCGTCCGTGCAATCGCCGAAAACTTCTACGGCCCCCTGCCCGACCTCGAGGTCATCCGGAAGACCCACACCTATAACGAGACCTGCCAAGGGTGCGTGCCCGAGTGTCTGGCCATCGCGGTCGGCACCCCCGACTTCGAGTCTGCAGTCCGCTTCGCTGCCTCCGTGAGGGGGGACGCCGACACCCTGGCCGCCATCACCGGATCGGTCAGCCAAGCCCTCTGGGGGCTGCCCAAGGGCATCCGGGATCAATCCTTAGGCATAGCAGCCCAGTGCTACCCCGGACTGGAACGGACCATCGCCGAATTCGAGGCTAGGTTCGGCGGATATTGAGGATTATATGGCCTTTTGGCCTGCCGGCTTGACAGTGAACAAGTTTTCATAGAACATGCGTTCACTATGGAAGAACTGACCAAGAAGCAGCGAGCCATCCTCGACTACATGAAGGCCCACGTGTCCGAGCACTCCTACTGGCCCAGCATCCGCGACATCCAGGCCAAGTTCCGCTTCGCCTCGACCAACGCCGTCTTCGGCCATCTGCAGGCCCTGGAGCGCAAAGGCGTCCTCCAGCGCATCCCCGGCGCCGCCCGCGCCTACAAGATCGTCCCCGAAGTCCTCGGCGACACCTCCGAGACCGTCATCCGCTACGAAGGCCCCGGCGACGACGCCATCGCCTTCGAGAACGTGAAGTTCGCCGGCTCCATCGCCGCCGGCTTCCCCGACTACACCGAATCCTCCGGTGTCCTCGATTCGCTCCAGGTCCCTCTCTCCCCCAGCTCGCGCCGTCGCGCCCCCGAATCCTTCGCGTTGAGGGTGCGTGGTGATTCGATGATCGATGCCGACATCAACGACGGCGACACGGTCATCGTCGAACCCGGCACCCCGAAGCACGGCGACATCGTCGCCGCGCTCATCGACGGCGAGACGACCCTCAAGCGCCTCATCAAGCAGGGCTCGAAGGTCTACCTCAAGGCCGAGAATCAGAATTACCCCGACCTCATCCCCACCACTTCGCTCACGATCCAGGGGATCGCGAAGTCGGTGATGAAGCGGATCTGAAGCGGCGCCCTGCCCTTCAGAGCGACCAAGCCCTGAGCTGGGCGTCGATCGCGGCGCCCATCACTTCGTACCCCTTGTTCGTGGGGTGCAGGTAATCACCCATGGTTTCCTTCAGGATGCTGCCGTCGGCCTCGATGAGCTTATCCGCGAGGTCCACATAGGCGTCGGCGATCTGCGATGCCTGGGCTTTGAGCAGCTTGTTGGTGTCCGTCACACGCTGGCGCGTGGCGTCCGGCTTAGCCTGACGCGGCAGGATGGCCAGCAACAGGACCTTGGCCTGCGGGGCCTGGCGACGGAGTTCGCGGCAGACTTCGGCGACGCCTTCCGCGGTGTCAGCGACCGTATTGATGCCGGAAAGGTTGTTGGTGCCGATGAGCACGACGAAGGCCTTCGGCTTGAGGCCGGCGACCTCACCATGACGTAGACGCCAGAGCACGTTCTCAGTGCGGTCCCAGCCGTAACCGAGGTTGATAGGGTGGTGAGGGGCGATCCACTTCTCCCACGAGTCCTTGCCGGCGACGCGCTTGGCCTTCGGCTCGCCGGACCAGAAGTGGGTGATCGAATCGCCGAGGAAGACCACGTCGGCGCGCATCGCGCCCGGCTGGTTCAAGGCGAGGATCTCCTGATGACGGACCACCCAATCATAAGATTTCCAGTCGCGGTTCTGGGTGAGCGGCAGCAAGGCGCTGTTCTTCGGACCGGCGGAGCCGTCGAACTGGACCGGCAGCGTGCTCACCTTGCCGACGACCTTATTGCCCTCGAAGGCCGCGGCCTTGACCGTGCCGCCCTCCGGCAACTCGATCGGCGCCAGGTAGACACCCGCTGAGAAATCCGGGTCCTTCCCGTTCAAGGTGTAGCGGATCACGTCGGTGGGCTTTTCCGGCACGACCGTCACCATCCGCTTGACGGGGTCGAGGGACAGCTCGAAGGCCGAGGCCGTGGCGGCAAGGCAAAGGAAGACGCAGAGGAGACGCATGGCGGGTGACCAAGGTCTAAGGAACATGCCTCGCGCAGGCAAGGGCTAGCCGCAATGACGCAGGGCTTACTTCAGTTTCTTCGCCGGCCCGACCGTCTTCCCGCGCACGTAGGTGGCGATCGCCTCGCGCGTGATACGCTCCGAACGATTTTCGCCGAACTCGAACCAGCCGAGCACCAGGGAGATGATAGCCTCTTTGGTGATCTTGAAATGGGCCGGCTGACGTTTCTGCATGAGGTCGTATGGACCGGAAAGCAACAGCACCAGCGACACATCGGCCGGCACCTTGACCTCGAGCATCTCAAGGCAGGCGGTGGCGAGCACGAGATCCTCCGGTCGCGGGAAAGCGAAAGCGGTCACGCCCTCCTTAAGCGACTGGGCGATCGCCGACCTCATCGAGGTGATGCTCAGGCCTTCGGCGCTCGCGACATCCGCGTCGACACCGCGAGCCAGCGAATATTCCTTCAATCGGCGCTTCTCCCCTGAGAGATTAGCGCGGCCCAGCAACATCAAGCGGAACTTCCGGTGACCAAGCTGCATCAGGTCTTCGAACGCCGCCGTGGCGAGCACCGCCATGTCCGCAGCCAGCTTGACGGACTTGCGGGATTCCGCCCCTCCGCCCAGGACGGCGAGCTTGACCGGACGGCGGCTGACCTGTTCGTAGACTTCTTCGTCGCAATACAGCAGCAGGACATGGCTTGGCTTGTGCTCCAGCAAGGCCGCCTTCACCGCCGCGGCCTTCGCCTTGCCGGACAGACCGGCGAGAACGACCGTCACGCAACTGCCTCCGTTGGCCCGAGCAGCCTGCTGGACGTCATGCGTCGCCATCATGAGGGTCGAGCTGACTTCCGACGGATCGGCGCCGACAATGATCAAGGGACGACAGCACGGCACGCCCAGCTGCATGCAACCGCAAGGCTCCTTGCTCGCGGGCTTAGCGGCGATCGCCAGACGGCGCCGCGGACCTCGATTCTCCAAGACGCCCTTCTTGACCAGCAAAGTGACCCCTTTGTGGATCGAGACCGGATTAAGATCATACCGGGAAACCAGTTCTCGGACCGAGGGAAGCAACGCACCGAACATACCTTGAAGGATATCGCTCAATAGCTTTTCGGCAAATTGCTCCGGAATCGATTTTTTGGTGAAAGGGGCGGTCATCCAAGGCCGCAACTTAATCAGAACCAGAGATTAACAGAAGTTCTTATCTGTTTAATAAAAGTAATCAAATAATGGTTTGCTTGAAAACAAGCAGGACGTCGGAGTACTCCATATCGATCTTCCGGGTCGAATTCAGGTCATAATGGAAGTCGTGACAGGCGACCAGACGGAGCGACGGCACCTTGGCGATCAGGGCTTTCAGTTCGGCGGGCGAATAGGTGCGGAAGTCCCAGAGGGTCTCCTCGATACGGGTCTTCCCCTTCTCGGTGATGCGCATGCGGGTACGCATGGCTTCGGTGCGGGACTTGCGATCCGCCGGGGCGGACCAAGTGTCGCTGACGACGCGGATACCTGGCTTACGGCCGATCCAGCGTTCATGGTCGGGCGGGCTGTTCTTGTAGTCGGTCAGGTGGAGTCCGAGCAGCAGCAAACCGCCCGGACGGAGCGCGGCGGCCATGCGACGGAGCGAACTCACCGCGCCGGCTTCGGTGTTGATGTATTTGACTGTGCTGACGAAGCAGTGGGCGACGTCGTAGCGGGCGCCCCGGGGAACCTTGAAATCCTGCAGGCGGTCGCGCCACACCCTGCCCTTCAGCCCTTTGGCCTTGAGGCGGTTCTTGGCGAAGGCGAGCTGGTGCCGGTTGAGGTCGAAGCCGTGGACGACATGGCCGCGGGCCGCGAGGGATTCGAGCAATCGGCCGGAACCGCAGGCCGGTTCGAACACGCGCATCGGGCCGTCCAGCTTCGGCCCGTGCTTTTTCATGATGCCCTCGATGAAGCGCGTCTCCTTCTTCGTGTAATCCGCGTACACCATGTCATAATACAACGGCGAGTCGTACCACGCGGTGGCGGATTGTTTCGAGGAAGACAAAGCGGTTGGCGGTAGGCGGTTAGCGGATAGATGAGATAATTAGGAGGCGGCAAAAGGCAGGGGCTAGGATTATCTCCCAACCGCCAACCGCTTACCGCTCACCGCTCTCACCTATTACTGATAGATCTCCCCGCCCTTTTCGCGGAATTCCTTGGATTTCTCCTCCATGCCCTTGGCGAGCGCGTCGGCCTCGGAGACGCCCTGGGCGTCGGCGAACTTACGGATGTCGTCGGAGATGCGCATGGAGCAGAAATTCGGTCCGCACATGGAGCAGAAGTGCGCGGTCTTCGCGGATTCCTGCGGCAAGGTCTCGTCGTGGTATTCCTGCGCGCGCTCGGGATCGAGCGCCAAGGCGAACTGGTCGGGCCATCGGAACTCGAAGCGGGCCTTGGAGAGCGCATTGTCGCGGATCTGCGCCGCGGGGTGTCCCTTGGCGAGGTCGGCGGCGTGGGCGGCGATCTTGTAGGCGATGACGCCCTCGCGGACGTCGTTCTTGTTCGGCAGGCCGAGGTGTTCCTTCGGCGTGACGTAGCAGAGCATCGCGGTGCCGTACCAGCCGATCATGGCGGCGCCGATGGCGGACGTGATATGGTCGTAGCCCGGGGCGATGTCGGTCGTGAGGGGTCCGAGTGTGTAGAACGGGGCCTCATGGCACCACTCCAGCTGCTTGTCCATGTTCTCCTTGATCATGTGCATCGGCACGTGGCCGGGGCCTTCGTTCATGACCTGGACGCCGCGCTCCCAGGCGCGGGTCGTGAGTTCGCCCTGCGTCTTGAGCTCGGCGAACTGGGCCTCGTCGTTGGCATCGGCGATCGAGCCGGGACGGAGGCCGTCGCCGATCGAGAAGCTGACGTCATAGGCGGCCATGATGTCGCAGATGTCGTCCCAGTGGGTGTAGAGGAAGTTCTCCTTGTGGTGCGAGAGGCACCATTTCGCCATGATCGAGCCGCCGCGGGAGACGATGCCGGTGACGCGTCGCGCGGTCATCGGGATGTAGGCGAGGCGGACGCCCGCGTGGATCGTGAAGTAGTCGACGCCCTGCTCGGCCTGCTCGATGAGCGTGTCGCGGAAGATCTCCCAGGTCAGGTCTTCGGCGCGGCCGTTGACCTTCTCGAGGGCCTGGTAGATCGGCACGGTGCCGACGGGGACCGGGCAGTTGCGCAGGATCCACTCGCGGGTCTGGTGGATGTTCTTGCCCGTGGAAAGGTCCATGAGCGTGTCGCCTCCCCACTTGATGGACCAGCGCATCTTCTCGACTTCCTCCTCGATTGAAGAAGCCACGGCGGAGTTGCCGATGTTGGTGTTGATCTTCACCAGGAAGTTACGGCCGATGATCATCGGCTCGAGCTCGGGGTGATTGATGTTGGCCGGGATGATGGCGCGGCCGCGGGCGACCTCGGAACGGACGAATTCAGGGGTGATGACCTTCGGGATGGCGGCGCCGAAGGACTCGCCCTTGTGCTGGAAGGTCAGGTCGTGGCGGCGGGTCGAATCGGCCTGGGCGGCCGCCAGGCGCATGTTCTCCCGGATGGCGATATACTCCATCTCCGGAGTGATGATGCCGCGCTTGGCGTAGGCCAGCTGGGTCGGGCGCTGGCCCGGCTTGCCCTTGTAGACCTTGCGGTCGCCGCGGTCGAACTGGACGAGGCGATTGCGGGAGGTCGCGCGCTGCGCGGTCTCGGCGTGCTTCCAGGAAAGGTAGCCGTCGTCTTCCGGCTTCAGCTCGCGACCCGCGACCGCTTCGACGTCGCCGCGTTCGAGGATCCAGGCGGCGCGGATGGCCGGCAGGCCCTTCTCGACGTCGCCGTGGAAGGCGGGATCGCCCCAAGGTCCGGACGTATCGTAGATACGGACCGGTTCGTTGGCGGACTTCGTGCCGTCGGGGCGCGAAGTGTCGGCCAGCTTCACCTCGCGCATCGGCACGAGGATGTCAGGACGCGAACCCGGCACGTAGACGCGCGTCGAGTTCGGGAAGGTGGTGGGCTTGTTATCGGAGACCATGGAAGGATGGGTAGAAGGTACGGCTTTCCGCGCGGACCTGAAGGTTCGCGGAGACGGGGATGTTTTGGGCTGCACAATCCGCTTCCTACGGCGCCGAGGCGCATCAGGTACGAGGGTTCGAGGCCAAGCCTCATCTCAGTCCGGTCGCGGACTCCCCTGGGAAAGACTAGGAAGGAACGGCCTTATGAAGGTCAGCCCGGGCGGAGACGCAAGAGGCAAGAGACCCTCCCCTGGCCCGACCTCCCCAAATAAAGGGGCCCGACACACGTCGGGCCCTGGTTGGCATCACTGACAACCGTGAATCAGCGGTTCATCGACAGCTGGGCGCGCAGATATTCGACCGTGCGGCGCACGTTCGCATCTACTTCCATCTGGTTCACGACCGTCTTGCGGGCGTGGATGACCGTACCGTGGTCGCGACCGCCGAAAGCCTGGCCGATCGACACGAGGGACATGCCGGTGAGCTGGGTGGCGAGGTACATGGCGACCTGACGGGGGAAAGCGATGTTCTGCATGCGACGCTTCGACGTCATGTCCGACATCTGGATGCGGTAGTGCTCGGCGACCTTGCGCTGGATGACCTCGGCGGTGAGGGTGTGGCTGGCCTCCTCGACGAGGATATCATGGAGCAGCTTCTCGACCTGGGCGAGCTCGAGGGGCTTGCGGGTCATGCCGGTCAGGCCGACGATGCGGGTGACGGCGCCTTCGAGGTTACGGACGTTGCGGGCGATGCGGGAAGCGATGAACTCGGCGATCTCCGGCTGGAGGTCGAGGCCACGGGCGGCGGCCTTCTTGCGCAGGATGGCGATGCGGGTCTCGAGGCCGGGGGCCTGGATGGAAGCGACCATGCCCCACTGGAAGCGGGAAACGAGGCGTTCCTGGAGCTTGGCGATCTCGGAAGCCGGACGGTCGCTCGTGAGGACCACCTGCTTATGGTTGTTATGCAGCTCGTTGAAGGTGTGGAAGAACTCGTCCTGCGTGGACTCCTTGCCGGCGAGGAAATGGATGTCGTCGATCAGCAGCAGGTCGAGTTCGCGATAACGGCGGCGGAAGGCGGCGACGCTGCCGGTCTGGAGGGCCTGGATGAAATCGTTGGTGAACGTCTCGGAGGAGATGTAGGCGATGCGGGCCTGCGGATTGGCGGCGTAGACCGAGTGGGCGATCGCGTGCATCAGGTGGGTCTTGCCGAGGCCGGTCGGACCATGGATGAAGAGCGGGTTATAGTAGTGGCCGGGTTCCTTGGCGACGGCGAGCGAAGCGCCATGGGCCATCTCGTTCTCCGGACCGACGATGAAGTTCTCGAAGGTGTTGGTCGCCTTGATCGCCGGAGCCGGCGAAGCGGCGGCGGCCTGACGCGAGGAGCGAGCCACCGCCGCAGGGGCGGGAGCGGCTTCGCGGGAAGCGTCGACGGAAGCCGTCAGACGGAAATCCATGTTGCGACCGGCGACGAGCGTCAGCTGGCGGCGGAGCATCTCGGCATAGTTGCTGTTCACCCAGGCTTCGGTCAGCACAGAAGGAGCCTCCAGGACGAGGACCTTGCCCTCGACGATGCTGAGGGGCTGCAGGGAAGAGATCCAGGTTTCGAAGTCCGCGCGAGGAAGGGCGTTACGGAGCTCGCTCTTGGCGGTCTCCCAAAGGGATAGGTGGCTGACGGAAGGGGACATGAGAAAGGGGAGGGTTGAGAAAGGTTGTTCACAGGCTCTTTGGAAGCCCGAAAGTGAGGTATTTTTGTAAAACGGATGTTAATGAAACGACGTTGAGGTTTTAACTGCTTCCGTGCCAGGTAGGCGTCGGATGTTTTCTGCCGTGTAAGTCGTTGATGAATGGGATGTTGAGCGGTATAAAATTGGTTTCCTCCGTTTAATGTCCGGCGGAGGGGCCGGTGACGATCCGAGGGGTGCGAATCGGAGGGCATTTGTGAACGCGCGGTGACGAGGGACAAGTGCAAGCCCTGCACAGGTTATTAACACTCCCCCTGTAGATAAGAAAGTGAGGTTTCTGTTGCACGACCGTCACACCTGCGTCGTTCCCCAATGAATAGGGGATTTAATTCACATCACCGACTCGGCGAGATGTTCGTCACGCAGTCGTCGCAGGTCGTCCAAGGTCAGGCAGTATCGCAACCGGTCGCGGAGTTTGCGCGAGCCAGGCAGCCCATGCGTCAGCGGATGCATGCGATCGAGCATCCAACGCACATCGCGCGACCCCAGACGCGAAGCATGCACCTCGATCGTCAGCTCCGCCAAGCGGATCATGCAATCCCAGCGCTGCTTCATGCCGATTTCGACGGACTCCCCTGCCCTGCCCTCCATGGCGGCCTTGATCTGTGCGAAAACCCAAGGATTACCGAGGGCCGCGCGGCCGATCATGAGCCCGGAGACTCCGGTTTCACGCCGGCGGAGCATCGCCGAGGCACCGTCCTTCACGTCGCCGTTGCCGATGACGGGGATGTCCACGGCGGCGGCCACCTTGGCGATCCAACCCCAATGGGCTTCGCCGGAATACCCCTGCTCCTTGGTTCGGCCATGGACGGCCAAAGCCTCCACCCCGAGTTCCTGGAGGCGGCCGGCCACCTCGACGGCGACGATCGTGGAGTGGTCCCAGCCGAGACGCATCTTAGCGGTGAGCGGCACGTCCGGGATCGCGTCCTTCACGGACTTCACGAGGTCGTAGAGCAACGGCGTGCAACGCAGGAGCCCTGAGCCGGCGTTCTGCTCGATGACCTTGTGGGCCGGGCACCCGAAATTCAGGTCGAGGAAATCGGGCTTCACTCGGTCGCAGACCAGTCGGGCGGCCTTGGCCATCGACGCGGGCGTCGCCCCGAAGATCTGGACGCCCATCGGACGCTGGCCTTCGGTGAAGTCGACCATCTCCCAGGCCTTGACGTTATCGCGGATCAGGGCCTCCGACTGGACGAACTCCGTGACCATCACGTCGGCCCCCTGCTCCTTGCACAGCTGCCGGAACGCCACGTCGGTGTGGCGCGCCATGGGCGCGAGGTAGAGCGGGAACCTGCCAGGACCGAACCACGGCAGACGTGGCGCGACCTTGCTCACGGGCGGCCGTCCTTCTTCTTCAGCGCGGCCTTGAGTTCACGCCACCGGACGAGGCGCTCGGCGATCTGCGGCTCGGCGCCGGCATCGCCGGGATGATAGAGGGAAAGCGGGCGGCTGAGGTAATCCTGGCCGCTGACGGCCTCGGGATAATCGTGACTGTAACGATATGTGCCGCCGTGACCGAGGCTCTTGTTGACGCTGTTATGGGCGTCCTTGAGGTGCAGCGGCACTTCCTGGCGCGGCATATTGCGCAAGGCATCCTTGGCCGCGGAGATCGCCAAGGTCGCGCTGTTGCTCTTGGGCGAAAGCGCCAGGAAGAGCGTGGCATGGGCGAGCGCGTATTCGCACTCGGGCATGCCGACCATCTCGCAGGCCTGGAAAGCCGCCGTGGCCACGCCCAAGGCGCGGGAATCGGCCAGCCCCACGTCTTCGGAGGCGCAGATGACGAGGCGACGGGCGATGAAGCGGGGCTCCTCACCCCCTTCTAGCATCAGGAAGAGCCAGTAAAGGGCCGCGTCCGGATCCCCGCCGCGGACGGATTTGATGAAGGCCGAAGCGGTGTCGTAATGGTCGTCGCCACCGTCGTCATAACGGATGCGCCGCTCTCGGGCGAAGGAAGCCACGGCTTCGTCGGTGACGCTGCCGAGCGCCGGCGCGGAAAGGACCAAGGTCTCGAGGCAGTTCAACGCGCGACGCAGGTCGCCTGAAGCCATCTCGGCGACCTGCTGGAGCACCTTCTCGGAAGCCTTGATGCCGAGCGCACCTAGGCCGCGCTCCTTGTCGGCGAGCGCCGTACCGAGGAACGTGGCGATTTCCGGAGGGGAAAGCGGATCGAGCCGGAAGAGATGGCTGCGGCTCAGGAGAGCCGGCACGACATAAAGCCCGGGGTTATGGGTCGTGCAGCCGATGAGGCGGACGACGCCGGCTTCGACGTCGGGCAGCAACAGATCCTGCTGGGCCTTGTTGAAGCGATGGATCTCGTCGACCACCAGGACGGTCTTGCGCGAAGGCTGGCGGCGGGCGTCGGCCAGGATCTCGCGGAGCTCCGGGGTGCCCGAAAGCACGGCGTTGACGCGCACGACGTGCGACTGCGTCTCGGCGGCGATGACCTCGGCCAAGGTGGTCTTGCCGCACCCGGGCGGGCCGTAGAAAAGCAGCGAGCCGAAGTTGTCGGCCTTGATCAGCCGGGGCAGCAGCGCCTCCGGCCCCAGCAGGCCGGCATGCCCGACGACCTCCGAGAGGTTCCGCGGGCGCATGCGCGAAGCCAGCGGGCGTCGGCGCTCCGGGATGGCATCGGGCACCCCCTGGCCTAGGCCAGGCAACGCGTCATCCGACCCAAGGCGCCGTTCAGCCACGACTTACTTCTCTTCCGCGAAGGGCACCAGGTGGCAGTAGGGCTTCGTGCCGCGCAGCTGGTAATGCTTCTGGTGATAGTCTTCGGCGCGCCAGAACTTCGGGGCGGGCTCGATCTGCGTGGCGATCGGACGGCTGAAAGCCTTCGCCAGCGTCAGGCCGATCTTCACGTCGTCGGCCACCTTCTTCTGCTCGTCGGAATGGGTGAAGATGACCGAGCGATACTGGTCGCCGATGTCCGGCCCCTGGCGGTTCACCTGCGTCGGGTCGTGCATCTTGAAGAAATATTCGACCAGCGTGCGGTAGGTGACCTTGGCGGGATCGAAGGTGACCTCGATGACCTCGGCATGACCGGAGGTGTGCGAGCAGACATCCTCGTAGGAAGGATTGTCGATCTTGCCGCCGGCATAGCCGCAGACGGCCGAGAGCACGCCGGGAATCTTGGCATATTGATATTCGACGCCCCAGAAGCAGCCGGCGCCGAAGGTGGCTTTCTCGAGTTTAGGAGGGGTGGGCATGGTCTTTTCGGAGGAAGGCTTGGGGTCGGCCGCGATGAGGAGACCGCAGGCGGCGCAGGCGACGAGCCCTGACTTCAGGAGGGAGAGCAGCTTGTTCATGGCAGGACTCCCCTACTTTGGGCGATTCCCTGACCGAAGCAAGGTGGGACGACGCTCAGGAGACCACGCCGCGCAGCGCTTCGGCCAACGTTTCCGGCGGATGGGGGTCGCGGGTCAGGCCGCGTTCCGGCGTCAGGTAGAAGGTATCGATGGCGAAGCCCTGTTCGGTCGCGATGTTGGCGAAGGTGATCGCGTACCCCGCCTCGCGGATGGCCCGGCCGACGCGGAACAGGAGCCCGAGGCGGTCGTTGCACTGGAGTTCGATGACGGTACGGGCCAGGTCGACCTCGTAGTAGACCTCGACCTTGGCGGCGAGCGGCACGAACGCCTTGCGACGCGGGGCGGTCATCAGGGCGCGCTGCTCTTCGGCGGCGACATCCTCGACGAGGTCGGTGCCTTCGAGCAAAGATTTCGCCAAGGCGGCGGTGAAACGCTCCTTGGAGGCGGCCTCCTTGCCCAGCGGCAGCACGACCTTGAAGAAGTCGATCGCGACGTCGTCGTCGCGCGAGAAGGCGCGGCAAGAGGCGATGTTGATGCCGGCGACGGCGAAGGCTCCGGCCATGCGGCTGAACAGGCCCGCTCGGTCCCAGGTGACGACGGTGACCATCGACTGGCCCGAGCCGGCATCGTCATGCCATTCCACGATCGGACGCAACGAGACCTCGGCGTCGGCCTCCGACACCGAGGCGATGAGCCGATGGATCATGCGCAGGTGATGCGCCGCATCCTCGGCGGCGGCATGCAGGTAATACCCGCGTGGCATCGTGGTGAAATGGGCCTCGACCTCGTCGGCCGGGACCTCCTCGCCCAGCATGGCGGCCGTGGCCGCGCGCAAGGCGGATATCGCCGCGAGGTGGTCGTGTTCTCCTTCGCCCGCGAGTTTGGCGAGGGTACGGCGATAGAGCGACCAATGCTGGCCGTCCTTGAAGTCGGTCCACAGGTCCGGGGAGGTCGCACGGGCGTCGCAACGGGTATGCACGAACAGGCTGCGGAGCACCTGCTCGTCGCCCATCAGGCGGGCGAAGCGGTCGATGTTGGCCGGATCGTCGATATCATGACGCTGCCAATAGAGGCCCATCACGAGGTGATGGCGGATCACCCCGGCGGCGATCTCCCGTTCACGCGCGTCGAAACCGAGGCGCTCGAGGATCTTGTCGGCAATGTGCACGCCGCGTTCGGCATGACCCTCGATGCCGCCGGATTTCGCGATGTCGTGCAGGAAGAGGATGGCGTACAGGAGCGACGGCGCCTCGGAACCGAGGACGACCTGGCGATACTTCTGGTCCACGTCGGTCTCGCCGGCGTAGATCGTATCGAGTTCCATCAGGCAGCGCAGCGTGTGGACGTCGGCCGTCCAGCGGTGGTAGAACTCGAACTGCACGAGGCAGTGCAAGCCGGCGAACTCGGGGACGAGGCGATACAGCAGGCCATGCTCGCGCAAGGCGTTCAAGGTGCCGTAGACGCGGCCGCCCTCGGTCAGCATGGCGCGCAAGGCGCTGCTTGCCTCTTCGGAGGTCGCCAGCGGGGGGGTGAGCAGATGGGCTCGCTCGCGCACCAGGAGGGACAAGGCGCGGTCCGGGCGCGCTTCGTGGATCTGGCAGATACGGAACAGGCGGATGAGCCGGCCGGGATCTTCCTCGAAGACCAGGCGGTGCTCGGCGGAAACCGTGCCACCGGGGACGACGCGCAGGCCATCCATGCTGAAGGGGGCGCCCCACCCTTCGGGCTCCGGCTCGCCCATCACGGCGCCTTCGACGATCTCCGCGCAACGACGGACGTGGTCGGCGGCGTCGAAATACTCGCGCATCATCCCGCCGATGCGCTCGGTCAGCGTACCGCGGTAGCCGAGGCTTTGGGACATCGTGTCCTGCCGCTCGAGCGAAAGCTGTTCGGTCGGACGGGTGACCTGGAAGTGCAGCTCGCAACGGAGCCGCAGCAGCACCTGCTTGGCTTCCTCGAACTTCTGGAGGTCGACCGAAGGCAGGAAACCTGAGGCGGCCAGCCCTGCGGGACCGACGCCGTTGCGGGCCGTCCGGGCGATCCAGACGCAGCCTTGGACGTCGCGGAGGGCGCCGACACCGTTCTTGAGGTCGGGCTCCTGCAGGTAGGCGCTACCGCCGGCCTTCTCGCGTCGCTTGCGCTGGGATTCGACGATCGCGCGGGCGAAGGGCTTCCATGCCTGCCCGGAAAGAAGCGCCGCCGTCTTCGCCTCGAGCTGGGCATACAGTTCGGCGGATCCGCAGAGGTGACGCGTCTCGAGCAAGGCGACATGCAGATGCAGGTCGTCCTTGGCGTAGTTGGTCGACTCGGTGACGGTACGGACGGACTGGCCGACCTTGAGGCCCAGGTCCCAGAGCGGATAGAGGATGGATTCGACGAGCGCCTTCGTGGCCGCTGAGTGACGCGGGACGAGGACCAGCAGGTCGATATCGCTCAGCGGGCAGAGTTCCGCGCGGCCGTAACCGCCCGTGGCGACGAGGCTGATGGCCGCGGCGGCCGGCCCGGCCTTCAGGAAAAGCGCGTCGAAAAGAATGTCGATGGCATCGGAGCGAAGCTTCGCGACTTCGCCCCCGCGGACGCCGGCCCGATGGGCGGCCAGCTGGATCTCCCGGGCTTCGGCGAGGAAAACCTTGGCTCGCGGGACGAACTCTCCTTCCAGGGCGGCCTGGCCAGCCAGACCATGCTGGAGCGCGGCGCGGCGGAGCAGGACGGCGGAGGACTCGTATTCGGGCGACATGCGACGGCCTCAACCTGACGGGAAAGCCCGTTTCCTTCAAGGGCGATTGCCAACAGGTTCGTTCCTTCCCCTAATGAGCCCATGGACAACTGGTTCAGCACCCTCAAGGAAGCCCTCCGATCGATGTCGAACGTCGAGCAGATGATCAAGATCGGCGGCATCCCTGTGATGACCCTCATCGTGTTCGGCGAGACCGGCCTGCTGCTCGGGTTCTTCCTTCCCGGAGACTCCATGATCGTCGTCGCAGGCATCCTCACCATCGCCAATGGCGAACGCCCCGCCCTGCTCGACCCTTGGACGCTCTTCTTCGCCCTCACCGCCGCCGCCATCGTCGGCAACGAACTCGGCCGCTGGCTCGGGGTGAAGTTCGGCGAACGCGTGGAGAAATGGGAGGATGGCTGGCTCTACAAGCGACGCTACCTCGACGCCGCCCGCGCCTATTACGCCGAGAAAGGCGCCGCGTCGCTCGTCATGGCCCGCTTCACCCCGATCATCCGGACCTTCGTGCCCTTCGTCGCCGGCATGGGCAAGATGCCTCCGCGTCGCTTCTTCGCCTGGAACATCGCCGGCGCCGTCATCTGGATCGGATCGCTCGTGACGATCGGCCGCCTCATCGGCGACACGCCGCTGGCCAAGAATCTCGGTGCGATCACCCTCGGCGTGATCTTCGTGTCTTTCCTGCCGGTGCTCTACAAGGCCGGCAAGGCCTGGCTCACTTCCCGACAGGGAACCAGAACTTGAACGTCGTCCCGCCCGGGCCGGTGGATTCGACGACGATGTCGCCGCGGTGGTCGCGCAGGATGCGCTTCACGATGGCGAGGCCGAGACCGGTGCCGTCTTCGCGGCTGGTGAAGAAGGAGTCGAAGATCTTGGGCAGGATCTCCTGAGGGATGCCCGCGCCGGTATCGGTGATGCGCACGACGACGACCTCGCCCTGGGGGCCGGGCTCGACGCCGATGTGCAACGAGAGCAGGCCTCCGCCGGTCATGGCCTGCACGCCGTTCATCATCAGGTTCAGGAAGACCTGTTGGATCTGACCGGGATTGCCCTCGACGGAGGGGATGACCTGGTCGCCATGGACCTCGACCTTCACGCCGAGCTGCTGCAGCTTGAGGCGGAGCAACAGGACGGCGTTCTCGGTGGCCTTGCGCAGGTCGACGGTGCGGAACGCTCCGGACTGGGCCTTGCTCATGCCGAGCACGCGGGAGACGACGCCTTCCATGTGGGCGATCTTCTCGCGCATGACGCCGAGGTCTTCCCTCTTAGGGTCGTCCGCGGACATGCCCTGGGCCAAGGTGTCCGAAAGCAGCTTCATCACCGTCAGCGGATTGCGGATCTCGTGCGCGACCTCGGCGGACAGCAGGCCGAGGGCGGTGAGGCGTTCGCTGCGACGGAGGCCTTCTTCGACGGCGAAGACTTTCGCGTAAAGGCGGGCGTTCTGGATCGAGGAGGCGCCGAACGAGGACAATGCGGTGACGAGATGCTTGTCGTCGTCGGAGAAGCGGTAGGCGCCCATCGCCACGCACATCAGCACGCCGAAGGTCTCATCCTCGTAACGCACCGGGACGGCCAGCAGCGACGAAGACGACACGGGCTCGGAGAGCTTGGTGAAAAGATGCTCCTCGGTCTTGCCCGCGAGCGGCACGACCACGGGTCGGCCGCGCCCCACGACGGTGCCGAGCGAGGTCTGGTTGACCGCGATGCTCGGCGCGAGGGCGCTGCCGGCGAGATCGCCGTCCAGGTGCTTCAGGAGAAGCACGTCATCGACGATCTTGTAGTAGGCGCAGGCGCGCGCCCCCAGGAGTCCTCGGGTATGACGCGAAAGGTCCTGGGAGATGCCGGGCTCGTCGCGCTCCCGGGCCAAGCCCTGCGCCGCGCGGACCAAGGCCTCGAGCTGCGCGGCCTTGGAACGCAGCTGACGGAGCAGCCAGATACGGCCGACGGCCTTCGAGGCTTCGTTGGTGAGGAGCGCCAGGAAGGCGACGTCCTGCTCGGTGAAGGCGTCGAGACGGTCGGAGTCGCAATTCACGACGCCGATCACGTTTCCCATGAGCTCCATGGGGACTGCGAGCTCGGAACGGATACCCTTGCGGATCTCGACGTAGCGAGGATCCTTGGAGACATCGGGGATGCGCTGCGGCTTGGCGTAGAGCGCGACCCAGCCGGTGATGCCCTGCCCTTGGTCGATGACCTGCCGGATCGAAGCCTCGTCCAGCCCGTTGCTCACCTCGATGCGAAGGGCGCCGGTCGCCGGCTCGACCAGCGCGATCGAGGCGCTCGAGGCGCCGAGGGTCTGGACGACCTCCGCGAGGATGAAGTCGAGGGCTTCGCGCGGGTCTTCGGTGGAATTGACGAAGGCGCCGACGCGATAGAGGCAGTCCAGGACGCGGGCGTCGCCGGGACGTTCCTGCGGAGGACGGGAGTTAGGCATGGCCTAGAGCGAATGGTCCATGTCGAGCGCCGGAGCGTCGACGGTGGTCTGGCCGATCATCACCGCCGGCACGCCGGCCACGCTGGTATGCGGCGCGACGTCCTTCAGCACGACCGAACCCGCGCCGATCTTGGCACCTTCGCCGATCGTGATGTTGCCGAGGATCTTGGCGCCGGCGCCGACGAGCACGCCCGAGCGGATCTTCGGATGGCGATCGCCGCGGGCCTTGCCGGTGCCGCCGAGGGTGACCTCGTGCAGGAAAGAGACGTTGTCGGCCACGACGCTGGTCTCGCCGGCGACGAAGCCGGTGGCGTGGTCGAGCAAGATGCCTACGCCGAAACGGGCAGCAGGATGGATGTCGACGCCGAGATGCTCGGAGACGAGCGACTGGAGATGGGTCGCCAGCTCCTTACGACCGGCCTTCCAGAGGGCATGCGCGAGTCGGTGCGTGGAAATGGCGTGGAAACCCTTGTACCAGAGATAGGGAATCAGCGCATGTTCCGTCGCCGGGTCGCGCTCGAGGGTGGCGCGGATGTCCGCACGCATCTGCGCGAGGACTTCAGGGTCGGAAGCGACGGCCTCGCCGAGGACGCGCAGGACGACCGGCAAGTCCTGTCCCGTCGGGGTCAGGCGTTCGGCCAGACGCTGGATGATGCCCTCGCCGAAGTCAGCCCGGGCGAGCACATAACGCTCCAGCATCGGCGACAGCGCCGGCTCGGCCTTGGCCACGACGGCGGCACGCGACTGAAGCTCCGCCCAGAGGGAAGCTTCATTGGCGCAGACCAAGGCGATGGAACGGGCGTCAGCCATAGACGGGGGATTAATTCGGGGTTTTCGGTCGATTTGGCAACCCATGAGTCAAAACAGCGTAAAATCGGAGAATAATCGTTAATTGCCGGAACTAGCGCCCGCGAAGGGGTTGAAAATCGTCAGCGAACCCGTATAAACAGCCACCTACCCTCCCACCCCCATGCGTATCCTCACCTCCCTCCTCGCGTGCCTCACCGCGGTGGCCGCCTTCGCGGCCGCCGAAGTCGGCAAGGCTGCTCCTGACTTCACCGGCAAGACCCTCGACGGCAAGACCGTCAGCCTCGCCGACTTCAAGGGCAAGACCGTCGTCCTCGAATGGTATAACCCCGGCTGCCCTGTCGTCCGCAAGTTCTACGACGCCGGCAAGATGCAGGAATTCCAGAAGCAGGTCATCGCCCAAGGCGGCGTCTGGCTGATCATCAACACCGGCGGACACGAGATCAAGGAAAGCACCACCTACTACCCCGGCACCGTCGTCCAGGACGCCAACCAGAGCATCGGCCGCGCTTACGAAGCCAAGGTGACCCCCCACTGCTACGTCATCGATGGCAACGGCGTCCTCGTCTCCAAGGGCGCGATCGACAGCGGTTCCGTCGCCACGAAGGCCACCGAGATCGACAAGTCGACCAACTACGTCCTCGCCGCCGTCAAGGCCATCAAGGATGGCAAGGCTCCGGAAGTCACCAACACCAAGCCCTACGGCTGCGGTGTGAAGTACAACAAGCTCTAAGCCGACACCTCGGCCAAGCAAAAGGGCGTCCATGCGGACGCCCTTTTTTGTGCCCTGCCCGGAGGCTCAGGCCACGCCGGTCGCCTGCAGGATCTTCGCGTGCACCTGGTCGTTGCGCAGGTGCGGGGTGAAGAGCTGCGAGCCCGGTCCGTAGGTGCAGAACTCGACCATCTCGCCGGTGTGGTTGTTGCTGGTCCAGCCGATGGAGGTGTAGCGCATCAAGGCCGCGGACAGCGTCTTGGTGGAGACGATCTTGGCGCGGTCTTCGCCCTTGAAGGTCAGGTCGGTGGCCTTCTCGGCGGCGGCCAGGAATTCCTTGGCGGACAGACCCTTGGTCCGTGCGCCCAGCAGTTCGAGCGACGAGGTGAAGGCGGTCATGCGGTCGAACGCCGGCGAGGACTCGGCATAGGACGGAGCGGAAGTGTCGAAATCCTCGCTGCCCAGCCCGTTCACGTTGAAACCGCCGGTACCATGGTCGGTGGTGATGATCAGCAAGGTGTCCGGGTTCTTGTCGACGAAAGCCAGGACGGTCGCGATGGTTTCGTCGAACGCGACCTGCTCGCGGATCGCCGCGGCCCCGTCGTTGCCGTGCGCGGCATGGTCGATACGGCCGCCTTCGACCATCAGGAAGAACCCTTCCGGAGCCGAGCTGAGTCGCTGCAAAGCGACCTTGGTCATCTCGGCAAGGGTCGGCGTCGAGGCCTTCAGCTCGGCGGAGTTGAGGCGATCGATCTCGAAGGGGATATGGCTCTTGCTGAAGAGGCCCAACAACGGGGCCTTGCCGGCATCGGCCAGCAACTGCCCGCGATTGAGGGCGACGCCGTAGCCGGCCTTGCGATAGGCGGCGACGAGATCATCGCTGAAATACTGGGTGCCGCCGCCAAGGACGACGTCGACGCCGCGCTCGAGGTATTGGGCGGCGATGGTCTTCTGGTCGGAACGCTTGGCCACCGTGGCGGCGAAGCCCGCGGGCGTGGCATGGGTCGCCGTGGCGGTGGTGACGAGACCACAGCGCTTCTTGGCGGCGTTCATCTTCTGGACGATCGTCGTCGGCTTGCGGCCGTCGGGCGTGATATTGACCGCCCCGTTGTTGATGCGCTCGCCGATGCCCCAGCAGCTGGCGGCCGCGGAAGAGTCGGTGACGATACCGCTGGCGGAGTCGGTCTCGCAGAGCGAACGGACGACAGGAAGCTCACCATACATCTTCATCCAGTTCGAAGAACGTTTCTCGGTGCGGGTGAGGTAAGTCTGCGCGGCGGTCAGCACCGAGAAGCACATGCCGTCCGAGACCATGAAGATAACGTTCTTGGCCTGACGCTTCGCGGAGTTCGCCGAGGCCTCGCGCCCTTCGGCGCCGAGGGCACGGGCGGAGCCGGCGCCGAAGACGAGGCTGCCGAGTCCGGCGAACTTCAGGAAATCACGGCGGGAGGGAGAACGGGGTTGGTTCATGCGGATGACATAGGCTCAAAAGACCCATCCGGGCAACATCTGTCGCCCGGACGGACCGTTAAAACCGCGTGACGATCAGGCCTGGGGGGCGGCCGGAGCGGCGGGAGCCGGCGGGACGTGCGCCTTGAGGCGACGTTCGGCGATCTCGGCCGACACCAAGGCGATGAACTCGGCCAGGGTGCGGTTACCTTCGAAGGACTTGTCCGCGCGGGAACGCACGTTGACGACGCCGGCTTCCTTTTCCTTGGCGCCCACGACCAGCATGTGCGGGACCTTGGACATCTCGGCGCGGCGGATCTTGGCTCCGAGTTTGTCGGACGAACCGTCGACGCTGCAGCGGATCTTGGCGGCCTTGAGGACCTCGGCCATCGCTTCGCAATCGTCGTTGAGGTCGTCGTTCAGCGGGATGAGGCGCACCTGCTCGGGCGAGAGCCAGGTCGGGAAGTCGCCGGCGAAGTGCTCGATCAGGATGCCGACGAAGCGTTCCATCGAGCCGAACGGCGCGCGGTGGATCATCACCGGGCGGTGCGGCTTGTTGTCGGCGCCGTTGTAAGTGAGGTCGAAACGCTCCGGCAGGTTGAAATCGACCTGAACGGTGCCGAGCTGCCATTCGCGACCGATGACATCGCGGACGACGAAGTCGATCTTGGGGCCATAGAAGGCGGCTTCGCCGGGCTCTTCGGAGAAGGCGACGCCCAGGGTGGCGGCGGCGGCGCGGCAGGCGGCCTCGGCCTTGTCCCAGTTCTCGGCGGTGCCGGTGTACTTGGCGGAGTCCGGGTTACGCAGGCCGACGCGGACACGATAGTCGTTCAGGCCGAGCGTCTTGAGGACGATCTTCACGAGCTCGAGGCAGCCGAGGACTTCCGGCAGGACCTGGTCTTCGGTGCAGAAGAGGTGGGCGTCGTCCTGTGTGAAGCCACGGACACGGGTCATGCCGTTCAGCTCGCCGGACTGCTCCCAGCGGTAGACCGTGCCGAATTCGGCGAGGCGCACCGGGAGGTCGCGATAGGAATGGGGCTGCGAAGCGTAGATGCGGATGTGGTGCGGGCAGTTCATCGGCTTCAAGAGGAAGCCCTGCACGGTGCCGTCGGCCAGACGGTTGGTCAGTTCGCCGCAACCGCAGCCTTCTTTGGCGAGCATCTCCATCGCCTCGCGCTCGACGAGCGGAGGGAACTGGGCGTCCTTGTAATAAGGGAAGTGGCCCGAGGTGCGGTAGAGGTCGAGGTTGCCGATATGCGGCGTGAAGACCTGCTTGTAGCCGGTCTGGAAGAGACGCTCGGAGATGAAGTTCTGGAGCTCCTGGCGGACGACGGCGCCGTTGGGCGTCCAGAGGATGAGGCCCTGCCCCACTTTCTCGTCGATATGGAAGAGCTTCAGCTCCTTGCCCAGCTTGCGGTGGTCGCGCTTCTTGGCTTCCTCGGCGCGGGCCATGGCCTGCTCGAGTTCGTCCTTGGTGGCGTAGGCGGTGCCGTAGATGCGCTGCAGCTGCTTGTTCTTCTCGTCGCCCCGGTGGTAGGCACCGGCGATCGAGAGCAGCTTGAAGGCCTTGAGCTTGCTGGAATAGCGGACGTGCGTGCCGGCGCAGAGATCCGTGAACTC
>CAIWNE010000063.1 GCA_903913915.1 uncultured Opitutia bacterium | reverse complement strand
GGAAGTCGAACGGATGCTAGGTGGCCTTATCCGCACCCGCCAGAATCGGATGAAGTCTGGCCATGACTGATCCTGACTTTCTCTGGTCAACCGAGCCTCTGGGCCTCGGGGCCTCTAGTCTTTCGTTGTTCCGCGGAACTCTTCGAGCGGCGGGGCGCCGCTCTCGCGTTCCGCTCCGCTTCGCGCCAACACCTTGAAGAAGGTCAGGAAGACGATCTTCATATCGAGCAAGAAGGAGCGGTGGTCGACGTACCAGACGTCGAGGGCGAACTTCTCGTCCCAGCCGATGGCGCTGCGGCCGTTGACCTGCGCCCAGCCGGTGACGCCGGGCTTCACCTCCATGCGGCGGGCCTGGAAGGCGTCGTAGCGCGGGACGTAGCGCATGAGCAGCGGGCGCGGGCCGACGACGCTCATGTCGCCGAGCAGGACGTTCCACATCTCCGGGAACTCGTCCAGCGAGGTGGCGCGCAGGAAACGCCCGAACGACGTCAGGCGCTGCTCGTCGGGCAGGAGCTCGCCGGCGGCGTCGCGCGCGTCGGTCATGGTGCGGAACTTGACCATGCGGAACGGCCTCGCGCGCAAGCCGGGGCGTTCCTGGACGAAGAGCACGGGCGAGCCGAGCCGCAGGCGCACGAGGATCGCGACGACGAGCAGGAGCGGCGAGAAGCCGACGAGCCAGCACGCCGAGAAGACGATGTCGAACGCGCGCTTGAGCATCAGCGGGCCGGAGAAGCAGGGAGGTCGATCAGCTGCACGGTGGCTTCTTGGATGAAGGCTCCGCCCGTGAAGGCGATTTCATATTCGAGGCCCGTCGCCCACGCCGGCGTGACGGCGGCGACGACGGTCTGGCGCGGCTGGCAGACCTGCGTGGTCGTGGCCGAACGACCGGGGCCGACGAAGCGGAGCGTCACGCGCGCCTGGGCTTCGGCCACGTCGAGGCGCTCGGCCCACGTCCAGAGCTGCAGACGGACCAGCTGGCCGGCGCGGAGCGCGACAGGCGCGACGACCGGGCCGACCGTGCCGGCGGGCGCGACCAGCCGCAGGCCGGCGGGCAGCCGGTCGGCCTGGTTCTTCGCGGACGGGGCGAGGTCGAGCGCATCCTTGGCCGCGGCGTCGGCGAAATCATGGCGGTGCGCCACGGGGGCCTCGGACTGCGTCGCGACGCGGTAGGCGAGCCAGCCCTTGGGCAGGTCGGTCTTGGCCCACGCCTCGAGCGGGGCGACGTCGCCCTCGACGAGATAACGCTCGGACCACTGCGCGCGCGGATTCTCCGCCGGGAAGGAACTCCAGCGGACCGGCGAACCGTAGGCGCCCCAGAGGTGATTGTAGGCGGATTCTCTCGCGGCGTAATCGGCTTCCGTTTCCGTCAGACGGCGGAGCGCGGCCAGGCGTTCGGCGGCGGCCGGCGTGCGTGCGCGCGCCTCGACGGCCGCGCGATAGCTCAGGTAGAGGTCCCAGGTCTCGGCGAACTGCCGCAGACGCCACGTCTGGCGGCGCTGGCCCGGGGTCGCCTTCGCGAAGAGCAGCGCGTCCTGCGCGGCACGGACCGACGCGGAGATCGCGGCGACCTCGCCGGCGGACAGCACGAGCGCGCCGCGCTCGTCATGGAAGTGCCGCAGGAAGGCGTCCTTGCCGCCGACCTGGGCGTCGCGGCGCCAGGCCGCCTCGACCTGGGCATACGCCGCGAGCATCGCGGGCGCGGCCGGTCCGTAGGCCGCGTCGAACCACTGCGTCAGCAGCGCGCGCGTGTCCGCCGTCTTGTCCTCGAGCAGCTTGGCGGCGAGCCAGAGCTTCGGGGCGTCGAACGCCCAGAGCGGATACGCCTCGGCATACCAACCCCTCGCGCCGGCGGTATGCGTGGCGCGGACGGACCGGATGAGGGCGGTGAAGCTGACGCGCGGCGCGGCGACGTCGGCGCCGTAGAGGTAATCGTAGACGCCGAGGCGACTCACGCCGGACTTCGCCCACGCGGCCACGTTGGCGCGGTCCTGGGCGGCGAAGGCGGGGTCGCCATAGCCGATGCGGTCGACGCACACCCACGGGAAGATCTCCGGACGCATCGGGATGGTCGGCGCACGCAAGGTCTGCACGTAGGCCAGCGTGCCGATGGCATGATGCTTCCCGTCGTTGTCGCCGTCGGGCGCCCAGGCGGAATGCGCGACGTCGTTCAGGAAGCGCATCACGTAGTTGGTCCGGACCGGACGGTCGCGGAACCAACCCTCGGAAGGCACGCTGTCGTCGAACTTCAAGGTATCGTTGACGCCGAGCGCGACGGAGAAGGCCTCGGGGTGCAGGCGGAAGAATTCCCGGGAGTGATGGGCGGCGACCTCAGGCGCGCGTGGGTTGTTGAGATGCGGATTGGGGTCGGTCGAGACGCCCTTGGGCTCGACGGCCCGGCCTCCCACGATCGGGAACAGGAGCGGCTCTTCCTTCCAGAGCTTGCGGTCGAACGCCTTATAGAGCCCGTGGGAGAATTCCGGCGCGCGGCCGTAGCCGACGCAAAAGGCCCAATCGGTCGAGAGCTCGTTGAGGCCGCTCAGCTGGCGCCAGCGGAAATCGGGATGGAATTCGTCGGGCAGCGGGAAGCCCACCTGATGACGCGCCGTCCATTCGGCGCCCTGCTCTCCCGGGAAGGCGAAGAACACGCCGAGGTGCTGCTCGCAGAACCGCCCGACCGCGATGCGGGTGGCGGCGGGGCTGTTGCCGACGAGATAGACGGACCGGCCGACCACCGCGCGGCGGGCGGCATCGCCCTCGGCGACCGGCGCGATGACGCCGGCGAACTTCGCGCCCACGGTATTGCCCACGTAGATCGCGAGCTCCGGACCACGCTCGCCCTTGGCCTCATGTTCGATCGCCGGGCGGACGCCTGTCACGCGCTCGCACCAGTCGGCCAGCGTGCGGGCGGCATGCCATTCGTCGACCTCCGGCTCGGCCGGAATCACGATCGGCGCCCAGACGCCCGCGTCGAACAGGCCGGCGGCCCGCGCGACGACGGAAAGGAACATCAGGCAGGCGAGTGCGAGAAGGCGGGGCATGGGGAGAGTTAGGGGGCAAGCGGGCACGGGGGCAAGGGGACACCGGAGAGGCTCGGAGGCCCAGAGGCTCAGTTGACCAGAGCGAGACACCGTTAGTGGATTGGTTGACCCGTTGACATGTGGGCAAGGGAGGTGCCTGAAAGAGGACTGAATGGAGGGTTGGGTGGATGAGGTGCGAAACTTGTGACGGGTGGCCGGCAATACGTCTCCCAGCCGCTTACCGCCCTTACATGGGTAAGGTCGGGACCGCGTCACGACATAGCCTCCCATTCTCAGGTCCCAGGTCTCGGCCTTCAGGTATCTGGTGCAGGGCTTCAGGACCAGGTTCAGGTTCGGGTAATCCCGTACCCGTGCCCGAACCCGACCGCCCGCACCTGACACCCGATCGCTGAGACCCGAGACCTGAAGTGCACATCCCAGCCAATCATCCGGCCTCCCTCTGCTCCCCCGTTTGAGTGCTGCATCGTTCTGGTCAACCGAGCCTCTGGGCCTCTGAGCCTCTCGCGATCACTTCCCCACCAACGCATCCAGCAGTTCCCGGCGCCACGCCTTGGCCTGCGGATCCCAGACGCCGAAGCTGGACTGGTATTCCCAATAGGCCCAGGCGAAGCCGCTGGCTTCGGCCGTGTCGCGGACGAAACGGGTCCAGCGGACGCGGGCGGCGAGATCAGGGTTGGTGCTGCAGGCGCCGAACTCGCCGACGAAGATCGGGCGGCCCTCGGCCTGGGCCCAGTCGCGGGCGACGCCGAAATCCTTCCGGATCGCGGCCTGCTCGGCGTCCGTGCCATCCCACGAATCCCCGTCCTTCCATTCCTTCGAGCCCTTGACCCACGAGGCGTTCTTGTGGGTGAAATGGAACGGCGAATAGTAATGGATATGCGCGATGAGGTGCCGGTCTTCCTTCGGCAGCTTCAGCTCCTTGAGCATCGCGATCTGGTTCCACTGGACGCTGCCGACGTGCACGGCGCGGTCGGGATGGAGCGGGCGGATCTCGCGGAGCGCCACGAGCAGGTTCTCGTTCCATTCGGCGGCGGTGTGCTTGCCGTGGGGCTCGTTGCTGAGCTCGAACTGGAGCGCGTCAGGGAAGCCGGCGAACCGGGCCGCGAGCTGCTTCCAGATCGCCGCGAAACGGACGCGCTGGCCGACCGGATCCTGGTCGAGCTCGTCGAAGTGATGGACGTTGAGGATGACCTGCAGGTCCGCCTTGAGCGCCGAGCGCACGAGCGCCTCGACCTTCGCGACGAACGCGGGCTCGAGCGCATACGGCGCCTCCTTCGCGGCGTAGTCGGACCAGCGGACCGGGAGGCGGACGGAGGCGAACCCCGCC
Source organism: uncultured Opitutia bacterium (assembly GCA_903913915.1). Lineage (GTDB taxonomy): Bacteria > Verrucomicrobiota > Verrucomicrobiia > Opitutales > UBA953 > UBA953. The sequence goes on along the minus strand of CAIWNE010000063.1, from coordinate 13,448 downwards.
GCCTTGATGCGGGGGAAATCCTCCTCGGCGATCGGCCGGCCCCAAGAGGCGCCCTTCGGCGCCTCGAGCGAGTTGCCCAGGTTCAGGCCGCGGCCCAGCCGACGCTGCTGCTCGAAGACGTCGGCGGCCGGAAGCGTCGACGTGAAGAAGAGAAGAGCGGCGAGGATGCGGAGCATGAGATGATTGAAGGGGCAAAGGGGCGCGCGGGCAAGGGGACACCAGAGAGGCTCGGAGGCCCAGAGGCTCAGTTGACCAGAAGAGGCCGAAGAGCTGGCCGGGAGGCAAGATGCACCTCCCCCAACCGCTTACCGCTAACCGCCATCACCTGACTTGGGTAGGGTCGAGCATCCCTGCTCGACCGCGGCCGACCAAGGATGGTCGGCCCTACCAGCCACGCGGGAGGATTCAGGCACTCAAAGGGGAACCGAAGACCGGAATAAATGCTTCGGATCCATACACCCCAGCAAACCATCCGGTTTCCCTATGCTGCTCCCTTTGAGTGCTGCCTCGTTCTGGCGCCTCTGCTTCTGCCTCCCTTGCCCACTTGTCACCCTGCCAGCTCATCTGCCTCCCTAGTACTCACGGCCCTGTCTTCGGAAATGGGCACAAAAAAGCCGCGCAACAAGCGCGGCTTAAATGGAGCGATGTACAAAGGGTCAGGGATACAGCTGCTTCACCAACGACCGCGCGCCCGCCCCCGCGTCGAACTGCGTCCGCGCCAGCTGCGCGGCGCGTCCGCCCATCTCGGCGAGCTGGGCCTCCGACGCGGACAGCGCGGCTCGGAGAGCCTCCGAAGGATCGGACGGGTCCTTGATCACGAATCCCGTGTTCGGCGTCTCGACGACTTCGCGGATGTTGCCCGCGGCGGACGACATCACGACCGGCAGCCCCGCGGCCGCGGCCTCGATGGCCGAGAGCGGATTGGAGTCGCGACGCGTGTTGAGAACGAAGACGTCAGCGGCCCAAAGCGCGTCGCGCACGCCTTCGGGCGGAAGCTGGCCGAGCAGCCTAAGGGCGCCGGAAGATTTTTCGGCAAGCGCACGCAGTTCCGTTTCCGCCGGCCCGGCTCCCGCCAAGGCGAGGACGGAATCGCGACGGACGTCGGCCGACAAGGCGAGAAAAGCGCGGGCCAGCTCCGGCGCGCCCTTCGCGGAAGCCAGCAGGCCCACCTGGAGCAGCACCCTTCCCTGCGGAGGCAAACCGAGTCGGGCCCGGGCTTCGGGCCTGACCGTCGATGAAGGACGGCGATAGAAGGCGGCGTCGACCGAGTTCGGGATCAGGAAGCATGGCTTGGCTTCGCCTGCCTGCGCGCAAGCCCATTCCTCGCTCGCCTGGTTCGGGACGACGAAACCGTCGTAAGTGCGATAGATCCGACGGCGAACCCAGGCGATCAGGCCCGACCTGTTGAGCGCGGACCCGGCGTGGGCTTCGCTCCAGAAGAAGCGGCGCGGGTGCGGCGAATAGATGTTCAGGCCCGCGATCAGCATCGTCGGCGTGTTCCAGGATCCCGCGATCAGCATCGTGTCCGGCTTCAGGCGGTTCAGTTCGGCCAGCACGCCCGGGTTGAGGTGCGCGTGGATGCCCGTGAACGACGGATGGAAGCCGCGGAGCACCGTGTGGGCGTGACGCATCCTCGCCGGCTCATAGGGCCAATGCCGGCCCCGCTCCGTCTTCGCGCAATACAGCACATGGAAGCGCTTCCCCGCCCGCGCCGCCTCCTCCGCCAAGGCGTCGAAGAACGCCGTGCGGTAAGGAGTCGGGATGTTGGTGAGGACGACGAGGCTCATTTTCGGACAACCCAGTCGACCATAAAGCCCATCCCCGCCAGATTCATCAATGCCGCCCAGAACTGCTTCCGGAAAGGTCGACGCAAGGCATCGGGAAGGTAGCGCAGGGCCTCTCTCTTGTGACTGCGAGAAAGAAGGTAGAAATTCTCCGAAGCATAAAGACGCCTCAGCCGCTCATAGAAATATTCGCCGCGGAAGGAATCGAGCAAACGACAAGACGATTGATAGATGAACCAGACGTTCGCCGAGGTGTTGCCGGAGTGCTTCCTGTAGCTCAGGACGAGGGTGCCGCTGTAACAGATGCCGCCCATTCTGGCCATTTTCGCGAAGATGTAAGAATCTTCCAAGGGCATGGTTTCGTCATATTCTCCGAAATTCCTGTAAGCTTCTGCCGTCCACATGAACCATGCCTTGGGAATGGCGATCTCGCTGAAAAGGACCTTCTCGAACAGGTCCCCCGAAACGCCATCGTTCCGCATCAATCCCAGCTTTGCGCCGACGCTATCGATGTACATGACGTCGCCATATGCTCCGACATACCCAGGATTAAGCTCGAGGGCCGATGCCAAGTCGGCGATCGCCGTGGGCGCCATCACGTCGTCGGACGCGATCGTGAAAATGAGGTCGAAGTCGCCCGACAGCCTGACCATTTTATTCAATGTCGCAGAAAGACCGACATTCCTCTCATTGCGGAAGAAACGGAACCCGAACTTTCGGCAAAGATCCTCCGCGATGGCGGCGGTACGGTCCGATGAACAATCATCGACGACGATGACGTCGGTGTTGGCATAGCTCTGGCCGGCGATGCTTTCGAGGCATCCGGCCACGTATTTCTCGTGATTAAAGCACGGGACCCTTATCAGGACTTTCTTCATCGGTTCATCGATTTGCCTCCTTTGCGGCCATCCTGCGGTACAACACCCACGATATCAGCGTCGAAATGACCGTAGGAATGATGCCGAAAAACTGTCCAGGCATCAGCATGGCCGATAGCTGGCCGCAGAAAATCAAAAGCATGGCCGCGGCAACCGTCTGCAGCGTCACCCAGCCGACCATGACGCCGAATCTCCATCGGAGATAAGCGAGCTGGGCCATCGCATATAATGCCGAAGCCCAGAAAAACCCCATGGCGGCGCCATTCAGTCCAGCCCATTTCATGAGAAAAGCCGGGGCAATCGCCGCGATAATGCCGGCGGCTCCTTCGAAGACGATAAGCACGCGCGAAGAACCTCTCGCCAGCATCCTGTAACCCAAAGGCCAGGACACTAGTCGCATGAAGACGCCCCATGTCATCCAGGTGAGAAGCGGAATCGATGCGTCGAAGGTGTCGGCGTAAAGAAGATGAATGCTCAGCTTGCCAAGCGTGAGCAGGGCCACGATCAGCGGGCTGCCCAGCAACAGGCACGCTAAGATTTGCTTCTCAGTGATCTCGAGGGCCTCTACTTCGTCCTTGGCGGCGGCGACCCGGGGGAAGAAGTCGGCGCCCATGGCGGCGAAGACGAAACCGGGCAGGCTGCCGGAGATGGCGAAAGCGGCCTGGTAGTAGCCTGCGGCCTCCAAACCTTCCTGCCGCACGATGGCGAGGCGGACGACATAAGCGGACAGCTGGCCAAGCCAGCCGACGACCATGAGGGCGCCCCCGAGCTTGGCCAGCTGACGCAGGTCGGCCCGGTCGACATGCGCGATGGCCGGCGGCGGACAGGCCGCATGCGCCGTGCGCCAAAGCACGAACGCCGGCACGGCGGCCGCGAGGAAGATGCTGAGCGCGATGCCGAGGGTGCCCCAGAGGTAGATCGCGGGCAGGCCGAGCAGGAGCCCGGTGAGCGCGCCCGCGACCTGCACCTTCGCCAACGAGGCGATCCGTCCCGAGGCCTGCACGATGGCCGACCACATGGACGAGGCGATGACGCAGGGCACGGCGAGCGCCACGATGGCCATCTCGGTCGCATATTGGCCGGAAGCGAACGTCACACGGGCAACCGGCCAGAACGCGATCAGCGCCCCGCCGAGTCCCAGCAGGCTCAGGGTCCACCCGAAGCGCCGCACGGCGGCGACCTTGGACGGCTTCTCGTCCTCCTGCGCGCCGGCGATGAGACGGACGCCCGAAGTGCCCAAGCCCCAACCAGCCAGGGAGGAGACATTCCCGCTGAACGCGTTGAAGATGCCGATGAGGCCGACGCCGGAAGCGCCGAGGATCAAGGCGATGGCCTTGGCGCGGACGAAGCCCGCCGCCAGGACGACGACCTGAGCTCCGCCCATGAGGGCGCTGGAGCGGAGGATGCGGGCGAAGGGCATGGGAGAGTTAAGTGGGGGTCTGCTGGCATGGTGAACTGCTGCGAAGCAGAAACCACGAAAGTCCAAGGCGGTTAGGCGCTGACGGTGGCGGAGTACGCCGTGAAGAACTTCCGGCGGTAGGCGGCCCAGGTGTGCTTCTCGGCTTCGACGCGCGCGGCCTGGCCCATCTGGAAGAGCTCGTCGCGACGCGTCAGCGCCCACGCGAGCTCCTGCTCGATGGCGGCGGCGCTGCCGGGCTCGATCAGCAATCCGTTCCGGCGATGGGCGATGAAGTCGGCGCCGCCGGTGCTGGTCGTGCAGAGCACGGGCACGCCGCAGGCCATGGCCTCGAGGATGACGAGGCCGAAGCCTTCGGCGATGGACGGCAACGCGACGAGGTCGCAGCGCTTCAGGTCGGCCGAAAGCTCGGCGTCGGTAAGACCTCCGCGGACCTCGACGTCGACTCCTTCGAATCCGCGGATAAGGTCGCGGTCGACGGCGGCGCGGGTGTAGATGATCAGCCTGGCCGCGCCCTTGGGCAGGGCGGCCAAGGCGCCGAGCAGGTAGCGGGCGCCCTTGCGCTGGGAGAGCGCGCCGACGAACCCGACGGTGAGCGGCTCGGCGGTCGGGGCGACGGTACGGGCGGAGAACAGGCCGAGATCGACGCCGTAGCCGACGACGTGCGCCGGCGCCTTGGAACCCGCGGCGTCCAGCGAATGCCGGGTGAACGAGCTGGCGCAGATCACCGCGTCGGCCAGCGCGAAGGTCTCGTCGTTATGGTCGAAGAGCGGCGACATCTCGGTCTCTTCCATCAATGAGGCCTTCGCCTCGGGGACTTTCTCGATCTCTTTCTGAAAGAGTTCCCTTAGGTACTTCCCGTTAGGATGTACCTGGAAAAGCACCCGGGGGAGGCCGGAGCCTTCCATCCGCCGGAAGGCGGCATCGGCATAGTAGCTGTAGGCGACGAGCGGAGCCCGGCGGGCGAGCGCCACCTCGCCGGCCTTCTCGCTCAGCAGGCGGTCCGCGACGGCGAAGTGCGGCGAATCTTTGCGGCGATTGAAACGCGCCCGCAAGGTGCGCACGAAGGCGGGCAACGAGCGCACGGCTTTCTCGGCCGGGATCTCCGGATGATGACGTACCTTGGCGAAGCGGTGGAAATTCTTCCCGAACAATCCGGTCTCCGCCCAGAATCTCGAGAAATACGCCTCGGTGACCAAGGCCTCGAGGGCATGGTTTTCCTGCAGGGCCAAGGCGGACTGATAGCGGTCACGAGGACCGGCGAAGCAGATGACGGCGGAGGGAGGCATCTAACGAGAGGATGAGTTGACCAGAGGCCCAGAGGCTCAGAACTAAAACGAAGTCGAAAGGTCGATTGGCCAGACAAGGCAGGATAGGTTGGGTGGCGATTGCTATCGCCGTCGTTCGAAACTGTTGGCGGAAGGTCGTCGGGGTTAGCTATGTCGATCGAGAAGGAAGCGTCGCCTGGAGAACGGACGTGATGGCAATCACATCCCTACCCACGACAGGCAGAAGCGACTCGCCGCGAGGTCTGCCTATTGCATCCCTTGCCAACCGGCCAACTGGCCAACCGGTCAGCTGAACTGCTTCCGCACCACGGCGATGACGTGGTTGCGGTCTTCTTCGCTCATCGCCGAACCAGACGGCAGGCAGAGGCCTTGGTCGAAGAGACGTTCGCTGACGGCGCCGCCATGCGTCTCGGCGCCGGCGAAGACGGGCTGGAGGTGCATGGGCTTCCACACCGGGCGGGCCTCGATGTTCTCCTTCTCGAGCGCGAGCCGGACCTGCTCGCGCGTGACGCCCGCGACTTGGGGATCGATGGTCAGGCAGCTGAGCCAACGGGTCGACTGTCCCCACGGGGCTTCAGGCTGCATGGTCACGCCGGGCAGTCCCTTGAAGGCTTCGGCATACGCCTTGAAGTGGGAGCGACGGCGCGAGACCTTGCCGGAGAGGCGCGTCAGCTGGCCGAGCCCTATGCTGGCGGCGATGTTGCTGAGACGATAGTTATAGCCGATGGTGGAATGCTGATAGTGCGGCACCGGATCGCGCGCCTGGGTGGCGAGGAAGCGGGCCTGCTTCGCCAGTTCGCCGTCGTCGGTGACCAACATGCCGCCGCCGCCGGTGGTGATGATCTTGTTGCCGTTGAAGGAATGGATGCCGAACAGGCCGAACGAACCGGGCGAGGCTTCGCCATAGGTCGCGCCGAGCGCCTCGGCGGCGTCCTCGATGAGCTTCACGCCATGCCGGTCGCAGCAGGCCTTGAGCGGAGCGATGTCGGCCGACTGGCCGTAGAGGTGCACGAGCACGAGCGCCTTGGGCGCCTTGCCGGCCCTGGCCTTCTGCTCGATGACGGCGCAGGCGAGCGCGGGGTCCATGTTCCAGCTGCGCTCTTCGGAGTCGATGAAGACGGGCCGGGCGCCGAGATAGGTGATCGGCGAGGCGGACGCGACGAAGGTGAGCGTCGAGCACAGCACTTCGTCGCCGGGTCCGACGCCGGCGAGGCGCAGCGCGAGATGCAGGGCCGCGGTGCCCGACGAGACGGCGACGGCGTGCTTCGAGCCGACGAGCTGCGCGAAATCTTCCTCGAACGCGTCGAGATTCGGACCTGCCGGCGCGATCCAATTGGATTGGAAAGCTTCGAGGACGAATTCCACTTCCGCGCTGCCTATATCCGGAGGCGATAAATAGAGTCTACTTGGGTTCATTTGATGAAAGGTGTTAACGTTGCCTGTGACGGGTGACGGCCAGAGAGACGTTTCGGGTCACAGGTCCCGGCCGTCGGCTGTCAGGTACAGGTTTTCAGGTTCTGGTACGGGTACGGGCTTCTCTCTTAAGCTGGGTGCGAATCCCTGAGTGATATCCTGCGTGGCAAAGATTCGTGGCAATCAGGTCAATCGACGAATGACATCCAACTATGTTCCACTAAAGGTCCTGGGCCTAGGAAAGGCGCTTTCTGAGAGCATCTATATGGCAACGAATGATCGCCGCTTCCAGAGAGAGGTGACGCTCAAAAATCAGCTGCGGCGGGCAGCTCTCTCAGTTCCTAGCAATATAGCCGAAGGTGACGCCAGAGGCTACTCGCAGGAGGGAATACGCTTTTTCAAGATAGCGATTGCTTCAGCCGAGGAGACCAAAGTCCAGCTGGAGCTCGCCGGAAAAATGGGCCTGGTCGACATGAAGAAGGCCGAGGCTTTGTTCAACGACGCATCCATCATTTGCCGCATGCTAAACAGACTGATCGCGAGTCGCATCAAGAGGGGCTCTTCACTCGGCTGATACCCGTACCTGCACCCGTACCTGAGCACCCGCACCTGACAGCCGAAGGCCGAGACCTGTGACCTGAAAATGCGTCTCCCGCCACCCGGAACTTTGTCAGCCTACTTCCAAGAACTATCCTTATATATCCCCAGCCGGCTAAGCTCGTTGAACAGTGTGCTGTTCGCGGGATCGGCGAATACCTCCTCAATCCTCTGGCCGCTGGATATCCGCACGAACATCTGCTCGTTCTTCTGATTGATGCCGTAGGCCCGGATATCTTTCCAGACGAGGGGGAGGCGTTCGAGCCGGCCGACGAGGCCGTTGCGCCAGCCGGACTGCTGGTCTTCGTACCGGTTGGGCTCGCCGTTCACGAGATGCCAGAAGGCGACGTTCTGCCGGCCGCCGTTGGGCACGATATACTGGCCGTATTCGTAAGGCAGCAGCTCGCGCTCGCCGACCTTGCCGGGCACGGCGTACATGCGCTCGGTGCGCACGCAGCCGTTGTTCACCCAGCACGAATCGGGATTATGCGACCCGGCGTCGACGACCGACACCTTGCCGGGCTCCCAATAGGCGACGTAGACGAGGACCTGCGCGCCACCGCGCGCATAAAGCACCTGCTTCGCCTGGCTGAAATTCAGGATGCCCTGGGCGCTGGCCATCGCGGCCGAAGTGCCGGCGATGGGGATCTCCCGACGGCTCCAGCCGGCGACTTCCGGCAAGGCTCGCCCCAGCTCGCCGGTGAAGCGACGCGGACGGGCCTGCGCGAACTCGGACAGGAGCACGAGCGCGAGCAGGCCGACGAGCAGGACGCTGCCGAAGATGAGCAGGGCTTTCCGCATGTCAGAGGACGCGCGCGGGGTTGCCGAAGACGGTGACGCCCGGCGGGACGTGGGTGAAGACGACGGAGCCGGCGCCGATCTTGGCGCCATTCCCGACGCGTCGACCCGGGATGATGCTGGCGCGCGACCCCATGAAGACGTCTTCGCCGACCTGCACGAAGCCGGTGATGTCGCAATGGGCGCTGACGGTCGTCCACGCTCCGATCTGGGCGTCATGCCCGACGGTGCTGCGCAGGTTCAGGGTCACGAAATCGCCGAGGCGCGCATCGGCCGTCACGATGGCCCCGGGACAAAGCACCACGCCTCGGCCGAGCTCCACGCGTTCGCCGATCTTCGCGGTCGGGTGCACGAACGTCAGGAATTCGGCGCCGGCCGCGAACAGGGGGGCCAGCAACCGGTGCTTGAGCTCGGGCTGGGCGATGCCGTTCAGGTAAAGATGGTCCGGCGACGGACGATGGCCGGTGAGCGGCGAGACCGTGGCGAAGGACCCGTACTCCTTGAGGGCCTCGGGATTGTCGTCGAGGAAGCCTTCGAGCAACCAGGCCTGGCAGCAGTCCGGATGCTGTCTGGTCCAGGCATGGATCTCCCGGCCGAAACTGCCGGCGCCGACGATGAAGAGTTTTTTCACGGGATGAGGTCGAGCAGGTCGCCGACGGTGCGGCACGCGCGGAGACGGGAGCCGGCGACGGCCAGCCGATGTTTCTCCTCGAGGTGCAAGATGATGAGCAGGATGGCCAGCGAACCCCAGTCCGGCAAGGATGCCAGCGGCGTCTCCGGCGTGGCCGTGGCGAAAAGTTCGACGTCCTGCTTCAGCAGGGCGAGTTTTTCGGAAGGCGTCATCGCGGGAACATCAGGATAGGGGCGACGGTCAGCGGACCGATCTCGCCGGCGAACGCCCCCCAGGAGAAGCCGACGCCGAAGCCGCAGCCGACGACCTTGAGCGGGCCGGCTTCGAGCCGGTCGGCGAGCCCGTGGATCAAGGCGCAAGGGATGGAAGCTGAGCTTTGGTTGCCGAAATGTTCGACGACCGCCATCGGGGTCTGGGCTTCAGCGAAGCCGGCCTTCTTCGCGAGGGTGGAGAGGATGAAGCGGTTGGCCTGATGCAACACGAGCGCGTCGGTGGTCGCGGGCGCATAGCCGGCATGACGCATCACCGACTCGAGCGCGGCCGGGACCTCGCGCAGGGTGAAGCTGAAGACGTCGGCTCCGTGCATGACGAGGTTGGCGTCATGCGAGCGGTTGCCTTCGGCGTCGGTCCGCTCGGTCAAGGGGCCGGAAGGCTGCCGCGCCCCGCCCTGCTGCACGCGGATGGCGGCGGCGCCGGAACCGTCGGCGCCGAGGACGAAGTGCATCGGCGCGGAGCGGCCGGTCTTTTCGACGATCGTCGCCGAACCGGCGTCGCCGAACAAGGGATCCGTCGAGCGGTCTCCCGGGTGGGTCAGGCGGCTGAGCGTGTCGCCGGCGCACAGCAGGACGCGCGCGGCACCGCTCTGCGAGCAGAGCAAGGCGGCCTGCTGCAGGCCGTAGACCCAGCCGGAACAGCCCATCGACAGGTCATAGGCCGGCGCGGACTTGCTCAGGCCGAGTCGGCCGTGGAGCAGCGAGGCGTTATTGGGCTGCGGATGGTCCGGGGTCTGGGTGACGAAGATGACGGCGTCGATCGAAGTGGCGTCCAGCCCCATCTCGGCGAGCAGACGCTCCGCGGCGTCGGCGCACAGGTCGAGCGCCGTGACGCCCGCGGCGGCGACCCGCCGCTCGCGGAGCCCGACCATCTTCGCGGTGCGCTCCAACGCGGCCCGGTCCAGGCCGGCGGCCAGTCCGTCCGCGAGGAAATCACGCACGACCGACCCGGTCGTCACGGCAAGGCCGGCGAGGCGGATAGAGGAGAGAGAGGAGTGCATGGGCTAAGGAAGGGGTCAAACGAGAGGCCGAGTTGAACAGAGGCCCGGAGGCTCAGAGGTTCGGAGTTGATCCGTTGATCGGTTGGCCTGTTGGCCGGAAAGAACACGGCTCAGGTCTCAGGTCGTCGGGAGCCAGGTGACGTGCGAAAGAGGCAGCCAAAGAGAAACCGGAGAAGGGGTGGGCGGGTTGGGGGGAGGCCTCAACGTGAGGCGTAGGCTTCGACCATCCGGGCGGCGAGGCGGCTCCAGTCGTGCTCGGTGGCGGCGTAAGCGCGGGCACGCTCGCGGAGACGGGCGGCCAACGAGGGGTCTTCCAAGAGGGGGCGCAAGGCGTCGGCGAGCGGCGCCGCGCCTTGGGCGCACTCGAGCAGCGCGCCGGCTTCGGCCGCGGCGCGCATGTAACAGCCGCGGGTGGCGACGACAGGCAGTCCGGCGGACAGGGCTTCCAGGATCGCGAGCGCCATGCCTTCGGATTCCGAAGCATGCACGAAAGCGGTCGCGGCCGCGAACGCGGCCGGCTTGGCGGACTCGTCCAGGAAACCCAGCCAGCGGAGCCCGTCGCCGCAGCGCAGGTCCGTCGCCAGCGCCAGGAGCCGGGCATGATAGGCCGCGTCTTGGGCCACGTTGCCGGCGATGGCCAGGACGAGGTCGGGGGAATCGACCTTCAGGATCGCGAAGGCGGTGATGATGTCTTCCAGCCGTTTCTTCGGCATGATGCGTCCGACGAAAAGGAGCGTCGGCGCGGAAGCATCGATCCCGTGGGCGGCGCGAAACGCCTGCGTCGCCTCGGCCGAAGCCGAGGCCGCCGGCGCGATGCCGTTCGGGATGACATGGACGCGCCGGCTGACGCCGAGCTCCGCCAGCTGCTCGGCCTCCAGCGGGGTGAGCGCGAAGACGCCGGTGGCGGCGTTGAGGTCCGGTCGGCCGATGAAGCGGTGATAGAGCCGCTTCTTCAGGGACTTCAGCGACCAATCCGCGAAAAGCACCGGGTCCAACGCGCCATGCGGGTGGAAGAAGTGCCGCAGGCCGCGTCGGCGGGCCACGACGGCGACGTCGTGATTGAGCGGATGGAAGGTGTTATGCGCATGCACGACGGCGTCCGGCGGCAAGCCCGCGACCGCGTCGTTCAGCGCCAAGGAACGCACGTAGCCGAAGGCGTAGTCGGGAGCGAAATAACGGACCGGCAGGCCGCCATGGAGCTCCGTCTTCCCCGCACGCGACGCCTCGACCGTCCAGATCTCGACGTCCGCGCCCAGCCGGCGCTGCGCCGAAGCCAGCTCGAACACCATCTTCTGCACACCTCCGGCATAGGCACCGGGAAGGCATTCATAGACGATATGGCGGATCATGGACGGGATTCAGTGCAAAGGTGCAAATCGGAGCGGAGCTCCTGTGCAAAAGTGCAAAGGTAAGTTCAGCGGCAGGGACAGGGGAGGAAAATACTTTCAGGTCTCGGGTCTCGGCCGTCGGGAGCCAGGTTCAGGTGTTCAGGTTCGGGTGCAGGTTCAGGATCGGAATTTCCCTGCACCCGTACCTGTACCTGATAACCCGCACCAGAGACCTGAGGGCCGAGACCTGGGACCCGGAAATGTTTCTTGGCAGAGCGGCAACGCTCAAAGGAAAACCGGAGACCGGAGGATTAGCTGGGGGCTTAAATTTCAGGTCTCGGGTCTCGGCAGCCGGGAGCCTGGTTCAGGTGTTCAGGTTCGGGTGCAGGTTCAGGATCGGAATTTCCCTGCACCCGTACCTGTGCCTGATAACCCGCACCTGAGACCTGAGGGCCGAGACCTGGGACCCGGGAATGTTTCTCGCGTTTGCGCTTACTGCAGCTGTCGTGCGACAATCTCCTCCTCTTCCACTCCGGCGAGCGGGTCGGCGGCGGGACGGTCGAGAGATTTCTTGGCGAAGCCGGGCATGAGGTGCAGGACCAGCGCGAACAGGGCGGGCATGTTGTGGACGAGCGTGAAGACAAAGATCGAAAGCATGCCGTCGCGGAACGTCTGCACGAGCGCCATGAAGACGACGAGGTAGATGTAGCGGCTGAGTCGCCGCATCGGGCCGGTGGCGGCGTGGAGGCAATACCTCGTCAGGACATACCCCATGAGCGCCGGAATCAGGAAGAAGCCGGCATACCCGAAGTTGAGGTAAGACTCCGCCAGGTAGGTGATGATGCGGCCTTCCTGCGCATAGTTGCGCCCGGACGTCGAGATTTCCTGAACGTGATCGGCCAGACCGGGCTTATTCGGCCACCAGGCGCGCGGGATCGGCAAGGTGATGATCGCGACATAAGTCGAGCCCCAGAACTTACGATCATTGGAATCCGCCAGCGACAGCGCGCCGGCATATTGATCGAGGAAGTCTTCCGACGAGGCTTCTTCCTTGTCCTTGGAGGCAAAGGCGAAGGATTCGGTGAACTGCGCCAGCGCCTCCTGGTTGTCGCCGGCCTGCACCGCCTGGCCGATATATTTCAGGCGCGGGAAGACCAGGCCGATGAGGACCGCCGCGAGCAGGAGCGGCCAGGTCGGCCACCGCAACCGCCGCGACTGCAGGTAATACGCTGCGAAGAACAACAGCGGCAGCACGAGCATGAAGCGGTGATAACCCTGGAGGGCGACACCGCCGAGGAAAAGGCCTCCGAGCAGCACCAGATACCAGCGGAAGCCGAAGGTGAAGACGAGTAGGCCGATGATGCCAATCGGCCAGAGCGCGACGGTCTGCAGATAGCCGGTCGCGGCCGCTCCATACTCGAGTTCGATATAGCCGCCTTTCAGGGCGAAGAAGTAATAGAAGCCGACCGGGAGACAGAGGAAACCGATCGCTTTGGCGATGTTCGGGCTGAGGACGCGCCGGACGGTCGGGCGCTGCGCCTGGGCATCGAACCGCAGGTGTGCCGCCCAGACCGCCAACGCGAACATGATCAGGGCGATATCCGCCCAGAGCAACGCACGGTTGATCTCTTCGGGCGTGATGACTTCCGCATTGGGGATGCCGGTGTAGAGCGGCTTGACGGAACCCGCGAACAGCTTCGTCGCCCGGTAGGTGAAGCTATAGACGTGGAAGAAAAGGTAGGCCGTCAGCGGGTGCCAGAACGACATCCGCCGGAACAGCAGGATGATCACCGTGGCGACGACGAGGACGTCGGCGATGAGATATGGGAGGAGGGAGTCCACGGAGTGGAGAAACGGAGGACTAGAGGCTGAGTTGACCAGAGGCCCGGAGGCTTAGAGCGACGCAGGAGTTGAACGGTTGGCCAGTTGGCCGGAGGGAGATGCAGCCGAACTTAACTCGGAGGGAAACCGGAGACCGGAGGATTGGCTGGGGTTATTGTTTTCAGGTCTCGGGTCTCAGCCGTCGGGAGCCAGGTTCAG
>CAIWNE010000062.1 GCA_903913915.1 uncultured Opitutia bacterium | reverse complement strand
TGCACGCGGATGATCCGCGGGTTGTGGCGCAGCAGCTTCTCTGCCTTGGCGCGCACCGTATCCTTCAGGGCGTCGGTGAGGTCCATATGGACCCCGGTCACGACGATCGGAGCACTTGTCATGTGTGTTGTGTTTTTGGGGGTGACGTGAGACTCTGCGCCCATGTCAAAGAACAAGACCGTCGATGATTTCTTCAGGAGTTTTTCCGTGGTCATCATATCAGGGGCTTCTTCCGGGATCGGACGCGCGATACTCTCGCGTATCAGTAATTCTGAGACCAAAGCGGCGGTGTTCAACCTTTCCCGCACCCCGCCGGAAGGCGTTCCGAATTCCCTTAACTTCACTCACCTTACCTGCGACCTGTCGCAACCGACTGACATCGCGGCGGTTGTCTGCGAATTACGGAAACTTATGCCCCGAGAAGGCAGGATGCTACTGGTTAATAACAGCGGCTTCGGCGCCTATGGGGAATTCCCCGCACCCGGAATCGACCACACGTTGAAGATGGTCGACGTCAACGTGCGCGCTCCCGTCGAGCTCACGGGCCGACTCTGGGATGAATTGAAAGTCCGCGGCGGCATGGTGGCCAACGTCGCTTCGCTCGCCGGCTTCCAGCCGACGCCGCTGATGACGACCTACGCCGCGAGCAAATCCTTCCTTCTCGACTGGAGCGTCGCGCTCGACGCCGAGGCCAAGCGCCACGGCATCCGTTGCGTGGCGGTCTGTCCCGGCCCTGTCTCGACGAACTTCTCCAAGGCCGCGGGGTTCGCGAGTTCGACCGGCCTCGGCGGACAGACCGCGGATGAATGCGCCGACGAAGCCGTACGCGGGATGGCGGCGCGCCGGCCCGTCGTGATCACCGGTTGGAAGCACAAGATCCTGGCCCTGTTCTCGGCACGCTTGCCCAAGGCCTGGGCGGCGGCGATCGGCCTGCGCATGATCCAGCGCCTGCGGTTGGACCGGTTCGTGAAGAAAGCCTGAGCTTACTTCGCGCCGTCGAGCAGTTCGCGGGCGTGCGAGAGCGCGACCTTGCTGGCACGGTCGCCCAGCATGCGGGCCAGCTCGGACTCGCGGTCCTTGCGCTTGCCGTGGACCGGGGCGATCTCGACCGTCGTCGACTTGTCATCCTGGGTCTTCGTCACGACGAGGTGGGCATGGCCCAAGGCGGCGACCTGCGGAAGGTGCGTCACGCAGAAGACCTGATGCCCCTTGCCGAGCGCGGCGAGTTCGCGGCCCACCTGGGCGCCGATCTCACCGCCGACATTGGCGTCGACCTCGTCGAAGACCAGCACCGGGGTGCGGTCGACGGCGGCGAGCACGGTCTTCAGCGCGAGCATCACGCGGGCGGCCTCGCCGCTCGAAGCGATCTGGTCGAGCGGCAGGAGGTCCTGGCCGGCGTTCGGGCAGAAAAGGAAACGGACCGCGTCGGCGCCGTGCGGGCCGAGTTCGGCGACCGCGACTTCGATGCGCAAATCGGCTTTCTTGAAACCGAGCGAGCCGAGCATCTTGCGGGCGGCGGCCGCGAGCTTGTCCGCGGCCTTCGTACGTGCGGCACGGAGGACCTCCGCCTGCTTGCGGAGGTCTTTCTCCACCTTCGCGGCTTCGGCCTTCAGCTTCGCCACGCGGGCTTCGACGTCGCCCTGCGAAGCGAGGCGGCGACGGAGCGCCTCGCGCTTCTCGCGGACGGCTTCGGCGCCGGGGCCGTACTTGCGACGGAACTCCAGCCAGAGGTTCATCTTGCCGTCCAGTTCGGCAGCCGACTCGTCGTCGGAGGAAAGACCGCGCCCCAGGCGGGCGAAATCGGCGCGGATGTCTTCGGCCTCGGCCGCGAGGGAATTCAGGCGATCGCGGAGCGCTTCGGCGTCGGCGTCGATACGGGCGACATCATCGCCCGCCTTGAGGAGCTTCGGAAGCACCTCGCCCAGGCCGTCGGAGCCGAGCCCGGCCTCAAGCTGGCCCAACATGGCCGCAAGTTCCTGGGCGCGCGAGGAGCGGGCATGGTCACGCTCCAGCTTGGCGATGGCTTCTTCGGAAAGATCGAGCGAATCGAGCTTCTCGAGCTGAGAGCGCAGGAATGCCTCTTCGTCCTCGGAGAGACGTTCGGCCGTGGCCGCTTCGGCGGCTTCGCGGAGCAGTTCGTTACGCTGACGCCAGCCGAGGCGGTAGGTCGTGAGCGCGGCGGCCAGGCCGGCGTGGAGATCGAGCATCTCAAGCTGTGTCTCGGCGCGCATGAGCTTCTGCGGCTCGCCCGGGCCGTGGAAATCGATCCAGAGCTCACCGAGCTGCTGCAGCTGCGTGAGCGTGGCCGACCCCCCGTTGACGGAGATGCGGCCCGCCTTCGTCGCGTGGACCGAGCGCTTCAGGATGAGCAGCCCGTCGTCGCAGACGGGGAGGTCGAGGGACTTCAGGACTTCGTCGAAGCGCTTGTCTCCGTCGATCTCGAGTTCGGCCACGACCGAGCATTCCTCGGCGCCCTTGCGGACGATCGTCTTCGGAGCGCGGTTACCCGCGAGAAGCGACAGCGCGCCGAGGAGCACCGACTTGCCGGCGCCGGTCTCGCCCGTGACCACCGTGAAACCGGAACCCAGTTCGAGTTCGGTGCGATCCATCAGGGCGAGGTCGCGGATTTGGAGGCGGCGGATCATGCGGAAGGCCGGCTGCCGAACAAAGCGGAGCCGACACGGACACAAGTAGAACCTGCGGCGACGGCGGATTCAAGGTCTCCGCTCATGCCCATCGATAATTCAGGGAGCGCGACGCCGAAGCGGGCGGCCAAGGCGTCGCGGCAGAGCCGGAGCTCGGCGAAGGTGCGGTCGGCGACAGCAGGGTCGTCGGAGAGCGGCGCGATGGCCATCAACCCCTTCACCGCGAGGGCGGGCTGGGCCAAGGCGGCTTCAAGGAGGCGTGGCGCCTCGGCCAGGTCGCAGCCGAACTTCGCCGGGTCGTCGCCGGAGTTGACCTGGATCAGCACCTCACGGTGCAGCCCCATTTCACCGGCAAGACGACCGAGACGGGTAGCCAGCTCGGGGGAATCGACGCTTTGAATGACGTCGAAGGCCTGCAAGGCCTGCTTGGCCTTGTTGGACTGAAGGTGACCGATGAGTTCCCACCGGAGATCGGCCGGTGCCAGAGGGCGCTTCTGGGCGGCCTCCTGGACGCGATTCTCGCCGACGGCGCGCAAGCCATAGCCATAGGCGAGCAAAGCGGCCTCGACCGGGTGGGTCTTCGTTACCGGCAGGAGGCGGACGGAGGAAGGGTCGCGGCCGACCTGGGCGCAGGCGGCCTGGATGCGGGCCAGCACCCCATCGCAATGGGCCTTAAACTGGTCGGAGGTGACCATTTGCACCAGAGGGAGGGAGAACCGACGGGGAGTCAACAAGAGGGCCTGCCTAGGCCTCTGCGATCGCCTGAATCAGGATTAGCACATCTACACTTGAAGACATAGCCCATTAGATTCATTAATCATGGCGACTTTCATTCCCATGCATATCGAGAACCTGAAGATCTTCCGCGACCTGGTAGACAACGAAAGCTTCTCCAAGGCCGCCAAGCTCAACGCCATCACCCAGTCTGCCGTCAGCCAGCAGCTCCGCTCGATGGAAAAGCATTTCAACGTCCTGATCGTCGACCGCAGCCAGAAGCAGTTCCGGCTCACGCGCGAAGGCCGGAGCCTCTACGAGGCCGCGAAGGACATCCTCAACCGCTATGAACAGGTCGGCAGCGAGATGCAGGAGATGCGCAAGGTCGTCAGCGGCACCGTGCACATCTCGACCATCGTCTCGATCGGCCTCCATGAGCTCCCGCCCCACGTGAAGTCGTTCATGCAGGAGTTCCCGCACGTCAACGTGCGTGTCGAATACCGTCGCTCGAACCTCGTCTACGAGGATGTCATCTCCAACGCCGTGGACTTCGGCCTCGTCGCCTTCCCGCAGAAGACCCGTCAGGTCGAGATCATCCCCCTGATGGAAGACCAGCTCGTCGCCATCTGCTCGCCGAAGCACAAGCTCGCGGCGAAGAAGGAGATCGACCTCGCCGACCTGCAGGGCGGCAAGTTCATCGGTTTCGACCAGGACATCCCGACGCGCAAGGCGATCGATCAGTTCTTCCGCGAACAGCGCATCGAGCTCGAGCCCTCCATGGAGTTCGACAACATCGAGACGCTGAAGCGCGCGGTGGAAGTCGACGCCGGCGTGGCGCTCGTCCCCGAAGGCACCATTCGCCAGGAAGTCGAACAGGGCACGCTCGTCATGCTCCGCCTGCGCGACCGCCGCGTGGCCCGTCCGCTGGCCATCCTGCACCGCAAGGGACGCGTCCTGACGCCGGCCATGAAGCGTTTCATGACGCACCTCATGAATAGCGCCGGCGGCAAGGCCTCGGCCTGATCAGAGGCGACGACGGGAAGCCCTCGCCGCGACCGCGAAGCCCGGCAGCGCCTGCGCGCAGAGCATCCCCAGACCCAGCCAGAGCAGGGCCTGGTCGGCCGGGGATCGCAGGGCCGTGGCCGCCAAGCCCCACCAGAGGAAGGCGCCGAACAGCGGGGGCCAGGCCCGGCGCAACGCCGCGCGGGCGAGCGACCAAGACCCCAGCAGCACCGCCGCCATAGCCGCGGCGAGCGGCGCGGACAGCATTCCGAGGGCGAAGCGCGCGTAGGCGACGAAACCGAGCGCGACGACGAGGCCGGCGAGCACCGCGGCGTTGACGCGGAAGTGCGTGGGCAGGAGGTACAGCCTGACGCGATGAGCTTGCAGATAGAAGAGGGAGGCGACCGAGGCCATGACGAGCGTCAGCGTCCAGACATAGAACAGACCGCTGACGGGGATGGCGAAACGCAGGATGGCCCATTGGGCCAGGAAGCACTTCGCCATGATCAGGGACCATATCGCGCCCAGCCGATCCGTCACCAGGGACTCACGATAGGCGCGTTCGACGGAGAGCGAGAGCTCGGTATCCTGGGCGGGCGGAAGCGAAGTGACGGGCATGGGCTACCTCGCCCACAACTTGAGGCTCCGGATCGCGACCGCAACCGACGGAGGCACTTCTTTCTCCCAGCCGGGTTCGTTCTTCCGGATGCGCTCGGCCAAGGTGCGAGGCTGGCAGGCCATCGCCTGAGGGTCGGCGCCGGCGATCGGCACCAGGAAGCCGTTGTTGAGCAGATGCTGGAAAAGGCCGGCGACCGAAGGGCGCATCTGGATGTCGGAAGCGGTGACGACGGAGTCTTCCGCGATGCTGTAGCTCTCCGGGAAGCAGACCTTGCAGGCGACGGGGTCGAGGATGAGGCGGCGGAGCTGGTCGCCGCGCATCGGATAGACCATGACGCGGACGCCGTCCTTGAAGAGACGGCCGCAGGACTCGAGGACCCCGCCTTCGAGGTGGGTGTAGTGCTCGGGATTGAAGAGGTCCACGAGGTTGTTCATGCCCGCCACGAGCGTGATGCTGCCCGTGGTGTGCAGGCGGAAATAGGCAGGCAGACGATACCAGCCGCGGTGTCGCGTGACCAGCAGCGGATGCTGCATCGCGCCCACGAGACGGATACGGTCGATGAGTTCGGATTCGGGATGCGGGTCGGAACCGATGCACATCTCGAAGAGGGGAATCACGTCCTTGCCGCCTTCGGGCAACGCGCGTAGCGCGCAGGCCAGCATGTCCTCGTTGACGAGGGAGACCGGGCGGAAGGTCCCGCGGGCGACGAGCACCGAGCGCTTGTAGAAATACTCGCTCGGCACCTGCGGGTCGCCTTCGGGTCCGAAGAGCACCGCATCCGTCAGCCCGAGGCGGACCAGGCGCAGGGCCGCCGCCCGGTTGTCGAAGGCGCCGAAAGCCGGGCCGCTGAAATGGGCGAACTCGACCTCGACGCGGCCGGCGCCGACCTCGTCGACCAAGGCGTTGAGGAAATTGTCGACGCTGTCGCGGGTGTTGAGGGCGGCATGGATCAGGTTCACGCCGACGGCGCCCAACGCGTCCTGCTGACGCCCGGCGTCCTTGTCCCAAAGTCGCAGGTGAAGGATCACCTCGCTCGGTTCGGCCTGAGGCTGGTCCTGGAACCGGATGCCGATCCAGGAATGCCCCTGCCCTTTGCCGTCATGCGGAGTCGTCGCCACCGTGTCGGCGAACGCGAAGAAGCGGGTCACCGGGCCGCGCTCGGCCTTCAGCCGGTCGACGAGGAGTCCGTATTCATGATCCAACATCTGCTCGAGACGCTGGCGGGAGACATAGCGCTGCGGGTGGCCGTAGATCGCATCGCTGACGCGCATGTCATAGGCCGAGATGCTCTTGGCGACCGTGCCGGAAGCCCCGCCCGCCTTGAAGAAGTGCCGGACGACCTCCTGGCCTGCCCCGATCTCGGCGAAGGCGCCGTAGGCTGACCGGTCCAGGTTGATGGCCAAGGCCTTGCGGGAAGTGGCGGCACCGGCCGAGGACGTAGGCTCTGACATAGCCCAAAATTAGACGCCGTCGCGGACGGCATCGAGCGGAAAGAGGAAATCAAAACAAGCTTTTGATTGGCGAAAAGGAGACACGAAAGCATCATTTCGACAACAACCCCAACAGACGCCCGCCCCCATCCCATGAAAGATTTCTTCAAGTCGGTCCTCGCTTCCGCCCTTGGCATGTTCGTGGCCATCGTGGTCGGCTGCTTCGCCCTGGTGGTGATGGTCGTCGCCCTCGTGAGCTCCTCCGGCAACGGCCATGACAATGCCGCCGTCACGATCAAGCCCAAGACGATGCTCGTCATCGGAGGCGACCTCACGATCAACGACACCCCGGCCCACGGCACCCCTGGGCTCGACTTCCTGCTGACCGGCGGCAACGGACCCGAACTCGACCTCCTCCGCGCGCTGGAAGCGATCGACCTCGCGGCCAAGGACAGGAACATCGCCGGCATCCTCCTCAGCGGCGGACTTTCCGCGGGCGTCACCCAGAAGGCCGAGATCCGCCGGGCTATCGTCGCGTTCAAGGCCAGCGGCAAGCCGGTGATCGCCTGGGTCGAGAACGGCTCCCAAGGCGAATACTACCTTTCGAGCGTGGCGGACAAGGTCTACATGCATGCCTCCGGCGAGATCGAGCTGAAGGGACTCGCCTCCTATCATATGTATTTCGGCGAGACGCTCAAGATGCTGGGCATCGGCGTGCAGGTGACGAAGGTAGGCAAATACAAGTCGGCCGTCGAACCATACATCGGCGGAGCCATGAGCGAACCGGCCCGCGAACAGGCCGAAGCCCTGATGGGCGGCATCTGGAAACGCGTGCTCGGAGACGTCGCCAAATCCCGCGGACTTTCCAGCAACGCCCTCTCGCGGACGGTGAACTCGGCCGGCATCTATGACGCGAAGAAAGCCGTGGAGCTCAAGCTGGCCGACAAGGCCCTGCACCGCGACGAGCTCGTCAAGCTGGTCCGCGACGCCGGCGTCGCCGCCGACGAATCCGGCACCTCCTTCCAACAGGTCAACCTGCACCGCTACGCCAGCAAGGTCACGCTCCCTCACAGCGGCCCCAGGATCGCCATCGTCTACGCCGAAGGAGAGATCGTGGACGGCTGGGGCTCCGCGGACGACATCGGCGGCGACCGGCTCGCGCATGACCTCCGCCTGCTGCGCGGCGACAAGCGCCTCAAGGCCGTCGTGCTCCGCGTCAACAGCCCCGGCGGCTCCGCCTTCGCGAGCGACATCGTCGCCCGCGAGGTCGGCCTGCTGAAGGCCCAAGGCATCCCGGTCGTCGTCTCGATGGGAGATGTCGCCGCGAGCGGCGGCTACTACATCTCCGCCAAGGCGAACGTGATCTTCGCCGACCCGTCGACCATCACGGGCTCGATCGGCGTCTTCGGACTCCACTTCAACTACGACGAGCTCGCGAAGAAGGTGCAGCTGGGCACCGACGGAGTGAAGACCGCCCGCTATGCGGACCTGCTCGCCGAGCACCGCGCGGCGACGCCCGAGGAGCTCGCGATCGTCCAGACCTCGGTCGACGGCGTCTACGAAACCTTCCTGCGCATCGTGGCCGACGGCCGGGGACTCAAGCGCGACGGCGTGCATGAGATCGCCCAGGGGCGCGTCTGGCTGGGCGAAGACGCTCGCGGCCTCAGGCTGGTGGACAAGCTGGGCGGACTCCGCGACGCGATCAAGGAAGCCAAGGCCCTGGCCAAGGCCGACGATGCCGAACTCATCCAGGTGCCGGCGCTGAATTCGGGACGCGAGAACCTGATCCAGAAGCTCCTTTCCGACGGCGATAACGAATCGCCTCTCTTCGCCAAGGCGCCGTCCGATCCCGCCAAGGAGTTCCTGAAGGCCAACGCCAAATGGCTGCGGTCCATCAGGGCGCTCAACGACCCCAAAGGCGTCTACCTCACCTGCCCGGTCGTCCCTGACCGTCGCTGAGCCGAAACCTTACGACTTAGGCATCTGGGCACGCGCCTCAGGAAGCCAGCCCTGGAGCTGCTTCACGCGGGTGCTGTCCGAGGGGTGCGTCGAAAGGAACTCGGGCGGACGGGCACCACCGACCTTCGAGAAGCGATCCCAGAAGGCGGGGGCGGCGTCGGGATTATAGCCGGCCCGGGCCATGAAAAGCAGGCCGAGATGGTCGGCCTCGGATTCGTGGCTGCGGCTGAACGGCAGCAGGATGCCGTACTGCGCCCCGACGCCGACGGCGGCCATCCAGGCCGAACGGGTCTTGGTCGGGGAATTCTTCGTGGCTTCGTCCGCGATGGAGGCGGCGATCGCGACGCCCATCGACTGGGAGACGCGTTCGGAGCCGTGACGGCAGATGACATGCGACACCTCGTGGCCGAGGATCACCGCGATGTCGTCGTCCGTCGGCGCGTACTGGAACATGCCGGAATTGAAGCCGATCTTGCCGCCGGGCATCGCGAAGGCGTTGGGGGTCTTGTCGTCGATGATGGCGAACTCCCACTTCGAGGAAGGCGGCAGCACGCCGGCCTTGTCGTCGCGGCGGGCGGCGGCGACGATCTTCAGCCCGATCTCCTTGATCTTGGCCAGACGCTTGTCGCCGGGCAATTTCTTCATCTTCGAGAATTCGGAGGCCGACATCGAGGCGACTTCGGATTCGTCGACGAAGATGAACTGCGAGCGTCCGGTGATCGGAGCGTTCTGGCAGCCGACGAGGGCGAGAGCGGTCAGGAGCAGGAGGAGCGGGCGCATGGGGATGAGGTCAGGATTTCGTCGAATCAGGAGCGGCGGAGCCGCGCGGCTCGTCGACGTAGTATTTCCGATAGGAAGAATCGTAGGTATCGGTGTAGGCGGATGCCATCCGGAGGGACATCGCGTTGAGGATCACGCCCAGCAGCGGGGCCTGGGCTTCGCGCAGGCGGGCCAGGCAGGAGACCGCGTTGCGTTGGTTGACCGCGTTGTAGCGGACGACGTACAGCACGCCGTCGACCTTGGGCAGCAGGTGGAGCGCATCGGAGACGGCCCCGATGGGCGGGGAGTCGATGAAGATGCGGTCGTAACGTTCCTTGAGCCCGTCGATCATCGCCAGGAACTTCGGGTTGTTGATGACCTGCGTGGGATTCTTGCAGCTCAGCCCGACGGGAAGGACGTCGAGCCCGGGGGCCACGTCGCGGACGATCGCCTCGTCGAGGGTCATCTCGGCGTTGAACCACTTGCTCAGGCCGCCGTCGCCGGTGAAGCCGAGCGAAGGGCCGACGTTCGGAAGGCGAAGGTCGGCGTCGATGACGAGGACGCGTTCGGCGTGCTGCGCGAAGATGAGCGCCAGATTGGTGGCCACGAACGTCTTGCCTTCGCTCGGACGGGTGGAAGTGACCAGGAAGACGCGCGCCTTGGACACGGCGGGGTTGACCTTGAGCGCGGAATAGATCGAGCGGACGGCCTCGGTGGCGATGCGGTCCTTGTCCTGTCGCGCCAGCAGGGCGCGGTCGGGGCCGGACGTGCCGGCGACGCGGGGGACGGTGCCGATGAGCGGAAGGCCCAGCGCGCCTTCGACGTCGCGCGCCGATTTCACGCGGTCGTCCAACGTGCCGATGACGACGATGAGGACGATGCCGAACAGCAGGCCGGAGCCCACGCCGACGAGCGCGTTGAAATAGTAGTTCTTGTTGATGGGCTTGTCCGAGACCGAGGGCGCGTCGAGGATGCGCACCGAGGTGCTCGTGCCCGAGGTCGACGATCGCAACTTCGCCTCCTCGTAGCTGAGCTTCATGCGGCCGAGGAATTCCTCGTTGGCCTTGATGTCCTTGTCGACGCGCTCGAGGTCGACGTTGGCCGCCTGGAGCTTCGAGATCTCCTCCTCCTTGGCGACCAGGTTGCGCAGGATGGCCTCATGGCGCGCCTTGGCGTTGTCGAGGGCGCTCCGGCGGGACTTGATGGCCTGGACCACGGCTTCCTTGAGCTGATGTTCCAGCTGCTTCAGGCCTTCGCGCTCGGCGACGAGCTTGGGGTGCTGGTCGGTGTAGGTCTCGGTCATCTGGCTGATGCGGATCTTGGAGGCGCTGATAGCCGTCTGCGCGGCGGCGACGTCGCTGTCCGCGCGGATCTGCGGGATGTCGCCGAGCGGACGGCCCTCCTTCTCGTAGCTGGCGATGACCGAGACCAGGATCTCGTTCTCGTCGATCTGCTTGCGCGTCTCCTCTCGGTCCTTCACCAGGACCGAACGCTCGGTCGTCAGCGTGTTGGTGTCCTTGGCGATCGAAAGGAGCTTCTGACTCTTGATGAGGTCGTTCTTCTGCTCGTAGAGGCGGCGGACCTTGTCCTCGAGCGTCTCGATCTCGATGCGCGCCTTCTCGACCAGCGGGTTGGTCACCATCAGGCGGTCATCTTCGCTGTACTTCTGGATCGATTCGCAGAAAAGCCGGGCGACCTGACGGGCGAGGTCGCGATTGGGGTGGGTGAAGTCGATGTTGATCACCAACGTCTGGCGCTGCGGATTGATGCCGCGCTGCTTGGCGAAGACTTCCTGTTCCGTCAGCGGACCCGAGAAGATGTTGCCGGCCTGGTAGGGTTCGAGGACCTTCTTGCGCTCGGCGGTGGTGAGGCGCTTCGAGACACCCTCGATGATGTTGGCGCTGCGCATCGCCTCGACGGCGGTGAAGAAGTCGTCGTTCGAGACGATCTTGAAGTTGTCGTCGGCGGCCGAGGAGCCCCCGTTGATGGTAGGAGCGAGACGGAAGACGCGCAGTCGTCCGGTCGCGCGGTATTCCGGGACGGTGTTGAAGGTATTGAGCAGGGCCAGCGTCAGGAACACCAAGGCCGAAAGCAGGATCCACCAGTAACGCTCACGGAGCATCAGCAGGTAATTATGGATCGGATTGCCCTCCCCCGCCCCGCCGCGGGCGTAGCCGCCGTAATTGCCGTAGCCATAGCCGCCGTTGCCGGCGCCATAGTTGCCGTAGCTGCCGTAGGAACCATAACCGCGGTTGCCGCCGCGAGCAGGCTCGGGCGGGCGGTTTTCAGAGGAGGGTTCCGGAGTGGCCATGGGAGGAGGTCAGATGCGGCTGTCGCGGACGTAGATCTGGTCCTCGTCCTCCAGGACGAAGTCCGGCTCATCGCCGTCGTCGATGCGACGGACATCCTTGGAGATCACCGAAGGGGAGCCGTCACGTGTGCGCTTGATCGTGACATCGGACCGGTTGCCGCGCGGCAGGACGCCGCCGGCCATCGAGAGGGCGCGCCCCAAGGTAAGGGTCTCCTCGGGCGGGATGGAGACCGGGCCGGGCTTGCCGACGTAGCCGGAGACATACACGCGGCGCTCGGCGTAGGTGACGATCGAGATCGTGACCTGAGGCTTCTTGAAATAGACCCGGAACTGGTTGGAGAGCTCGACCTGAGCCTGGGTGAGGGTAAGGCCTGCGACCGGCACCAGCTTCTTCAGGAACGGGATGTCGACCGTGCCGTCGGAATTGATGCGGCGCTCGATCTGGGTGTCGGGCTCGTTGATGACGAGCACCCGGATGAAATCGCGAGCCCGCAGACGATAGCTGTTCTGGCTGCCGGCGGGGTCCGGCTGGGTGGTCGGGGTCGCGACGGCATAATCAGCGGTGGCCGGCGATGACGTCGGGGCAGGCGCAACCGACGCGGGATTAGCCTGCGAAGGAGCAGCCGCGACCGGCGTCTGGCCGGACGGCGCGGCAGGATCGGAGGCTCCACGACCGAGCGTCAGGACGTTTTCGGGCTCAAGCGCGGTCGCGCTGACCGGCACGGAAGCGGACGGAGAACAGGCGGCCAAGACGACGGCTGCGGCGACGGCACCGAGCAGGCTTTTCAGGACGGAAGACATGGAAGTAAATTAGGGGAACGGGTCCGCCGGTCAACCGGTCCTGCCCTCCCCTCGCGCCGAAGCGGCGGCCTCAGTAGCGGAAAGCAGCCGAGAGCGTGAAGGTGTTCGAGGTGTAGGTCGAAGAAGCGACGGAAGCGGTGGAGTCGTTCAGGCTGTAGTTGGCCTGGAAGCTCAGGTGCTTCGAGTACTTGTAATCCGCGCCCAACGTGTAGGCGTAGGTATTGACCTGGCTGGTGCTGGCATTGACGTCGCTCTTGGTGGCCGAGAGGTTGATGTTGAGATCCTCGGAGGCGACGTAGGAGATGCCGTAGGTGTAGTTCTTCGAGGCCATCTGGCTGTCGGTCGAGGAGGCCGTGACGTCACGGGAAAGCGTCAGCGAGTGGCTGAGCCGTTCGGTCAGGGTGTGGCTCAGGCTGACCGAGTAGGAGAGGTCCGAGGAGTTCGACGCGTTGTCGTAGTGGAACCGGGAATAGCCGAGGCGGATGTTGCCGTTGAGCTTGCCGGATTCGGTGAGCTGGCCCTTGGCGGTAAGGCCGGCGAAATCCTTCACGAGCTGGCTATACTGGAGGGCCGGACGGGAAGAGCCCGCCTGGCTGTAATAGGGGGCGGCCGAATAGTCCGTCACGTCATGCTGTACGGCGAGACCGAAGCTGAGCTTCTCGAAAGCCTGATAATCAAGGCTCAGGGGGATGGACTTGGTGTTGAGCTCGGTCAGCGTGTTCGTGTTGTAGACATAGCTGCCGGCGCTGCCGGTGATCGTCGGGTTGAGGTAGTGGTTGTACGTATTGGCGTAACCGAGACCGACGCTGAACTTCTCGGTCAGCCTATAATCCGCATGGAAGGCATGGGCGTAGTTGGCCTGGCGGACAAGCGTGGCGCCCAGGATGCCTCCGAGGCCCTGCATCTGCAGGTCGTCGTTGCGGGCGGTCACGCGGTAGGAAGAGTCGAGCGTCAGGGCGAGCGGGCCGCCGTCGGCGAAGCGGATCGATCCGCTCAAGGCGTCGCGGGAGTCCTGGAGATCGGACAAGGCCTTGTCCGTGAAATTGACGAAGGTGCGCTTGGCCGAAAGCGTGGCGGAGAGAGCCGAATCCTTGCCATACTCAAGGAGGAAGCCCGGGGTCACCATCCAGCTGGTGGCAGAAGTCTTGGTCGGGCTGGAGTAAAGGTTGTCCGTGACCTCCAGGCTGGCGGCGGAGTCGAAGTAGATGTCGCAGTCATTGCCGACCTGGATGAGCGGAGAAGTGGGAATCCAATTGGCACCTTGGACCAAGGCGGAAACGGTGAGGGCCGAGGCAGCGATGAGGAAGCGGGACATAGGGGTCTTCTTGGGGTTGGCTCAGAGATTGGTAAAACGGCGTAGGGCATCAACCCCCAAACAGGGCGGAATACCCCAAAAACAAAGACCCCACCCTTGCGGACGGGGTCTGTCTGCCGGACTCCTTGACCCGCTTAGGCGGGGGTCGGGGTCTGGAATACGCGGATGCGACGGTAGGCAGGCAGACCTGTGCCGGCAGGGACGAGGTGACCCATGATCACGTTCTCCTTGAAGCCGGTGAGGTTGTCGCGCTTGGCCATCGTGGCGGCGTCGGTGAGGACACGGGTCGTCTCCTGGAAGGAAGCGGCCGAGATGAAGGACTCGGTCTCGAGGGAGGCCTTGGTGATGCCAAGGAGGATCGGCTCGGACTCGGCGATCTGTCCGCCGCGCTCGTTGATCGAGCGATTGTTCTCCGCGAGGAGCGTGCGGTCGACCTGTTCGCCCCAGAGGTAATCGGAGTCGCCCGGCTCGGTGATGCGGACCTTGCGGAGCATGCGCGAGACGATGATTTCGATGTGCTTGTCGTTAATCACGACGCCCTGGGTGCGGTACACCTTCTGAATTTCGGTGATGAGGTAATCCTGCACCTTGGACTGGCCCAGGATGTCGAGGATGTCGTGCGGATCGACGGCGCCGTCCGTGAGGACCTGGCCCTGCTTCACCTTGTCGCCGGCGGCGACGATGATGTGCTTGCCGTGCGGGATGAGGTGCTCCTCTTCGCGGCCGATGGAATCGGCGATGACGAGGCGCTTCTTGCCGCGGATGGAAGGTTCGAAGCGGACCGTGCCGTCGATCTTGGCGATCTCGGCGGCATCCTTCGGAGGACGGGCCTCGAAGAGCTCGGAGATGCGCGGCAGGCCGGCGGTGATGTCCTGCGTCTTGGCGGCCTGACGGGGGATCTTGGCGACGATGGAGCCGCGGTTGACCTTGTCGCCCTCGTCCACTTCGACGCGGGCGCCGGCGGGGATGGAGAATGAACCGACTTCCTTGCCGTTGGCGCCGATGATCTGAATCTGGGGATTCTGTTCGTCGGAGTGCTCGATGACGGACTTGTAGAACGTGTTGTTCGACGGATCGCGTTCTTCGGTGAACGTCACGCCGGAGATCATGTCGACGAGACGGATCTTGCCGTCGCCGTTGGCGATGATGGGGGTGGAGTTCGGGTCCCAGGCGGCGATCAGCACGCCCTTGTCGACAGGCTTGCCGTCCTCGACGCCGACGACGGAGCCGGCGACGATGCGGTATTCCTCGACCGGCGAACCGGCCTCGTTGAGGAGACGGATGGAACCGTTGCCGTTCACGGCGATGAACTTGTCTCCGACGACGACCGTGGTGAGGTCGACGTACTGGACGAGTCCCTTGCCCTTGGACTTGATTTCCGGGGTCTTCAGCTGGGCGACGCCACCGATGTGGAACGTACGCATGGTCAGCTGGGTGCCCGGCTCGCCGATGGACTGGGCGGCGATGATGCCGACCGCGGTGCCGCGCTCGACCATGCGGCCGGTCGAAGGATCGAGGCCGTAGGAAGTGGGCGGAATCGCGTTCACGTTCATGTGCGTGAGCGGAGAGAGGACCTTCACGCGGTCGAGACCGACGGTCTCGATGCGCTTGGCGGCGACTTCGTCGATGAGCTCGCCGGCCTTCACGATGACTTCGGAAGGATTGAGCGGGTTGGTGACGTCTTCGGACGGGCAGCGGCCGACGATGCGATCCGACAGGGAGACGAGGAGCTCGTCGCCGTCGTAGATCGGAGTCTTCCACACGCCGTTCGGGATGTGGACGTGGACGCGGTCGACGCCGGCGTCGCGGAGCTTGGCGATCAGCTCTTCGGTGAGAGGAGCTTCGGCCTTCGCGAGGACCTTGGCGGCGCCGGAAGGATTCGGGACATCGGCGGCGAGGTGACGGCCGAGGGCGGCGTCGCCGAGCGTGATGACTTCGGAACCGGGGGCGACGTCGCGGGAATCCGTGACGATGACGTCCATGGCCACGTCGCAAAGCTTACGGGTCATGTAACCGGCGTCGGCGGTCTTCAGCGCGGTGTCGGACAGACCCTTACGGGCGCCGTGCGTCGAGATGAAGTACTCGAGGACCGAGAGGCCTTCGCGGAAGGAGGAGAGAATCGGGCGTTCGATGATTTCGCCGGACGGCTTGGCCATCAGGCCTCGGGCGCCGCAAAGCTGCTTCACCTGGGCCTTGTTACCACGGGCACCAGAGTCCATGAGGACGTAGACCGGGTTGATGAGCATGCGGTGCGAATGGCGAGGATCGCCCTTCTTGACGCCGGCCACCTTCGCGGACTGGGAGAGGGTCGTGTACACCGACTGCGCGATGGCGTCGGTGGCTCCGGACCAGGTGTCGACGACCTTGTTACGACGCTCGTCGTTGGTGATCGTGCCGGATTCGTTCTGGCGCTGGAATTCGCGGACCTTGGCGGTGGCTTCGCGGACGAGGCCTTCCTTCTCCTTCGGGTAGATCATGTCGTTCACGCCGATGGAGATGCCGGCCTTGGTCGCGATGCGGAAGCCGGTCTCCTTGAGCGCGTCGAGGACCGGGATCGAAGCCTCGCGGCCGCAATACTTGTAGGTCTTCAGGATCAGGTCGCCGAGCTGGCCCTTCTTCACGGTCTCGTTGAAGAAGCCGAGCTCGGAAGGCCAGATGGTGTTGAAGATGATGCGGCCGACCGTGGTGACGATCGTGCTGCCGTTGGGGTCGCCATGGACCGTCTTGCGGTTGAAGTCGGGGTTGGCGTAGCGGACCCAGTCATGCAGGTGGAGCGAGCCTTCGGCTTCGGCGAACGTCGCCTCGGACACGGAGCCCAGCACCGGCAGGTGGGTGTTGGCCGCCGGCTTGTCGGCGGGTTCGAGCGTCAGGTAGTAGGCGCCAAGCACGATGTCCTGGGACGGCGTGAGAATCGGCTTACCGCTGGACGGCGAGAAGATGTTGTTCGTGGACATCATCAGGAGCTTGCATTCCATGATGGCTTCCAGGGACAGCGGGACGTGGACGGCCATCTGGTCACCGTCGAAGTCCGCGTTATAAGCGGTACAGACGAGCGGGTGGAGGCGGATCGCGTCACCCTCGATGAGGATGGGCTCGAAGGCCTGGATGGACAGACGGTGCAGCGTCGGCGCGCGGTTGAGGAACACCGGATGACCCTTGGTCACTTCTTCCAAGATATCCCAGACCTCGGGCTTCTTCTGCTCGATGTGCTTGCGGGCCCCGCGGACGGTATGGGCGAAGCCCAGTTCCTTGAGGCGGCGGATGATGAACTGCTCGTAGAGGACGAGGGCCATCTTCTTCGGGAGACCGCAGTGGTTGAGATTGAGCTCAGGACCGATGACGATGACGGAACGGCCGGAATAGTCGACGCGCTTGCCGAGGAGGTTCTGGCGGAAACGGCCATGCTTGCCCTTCAGCATGTCCGAGATGGACTTCAGCTGACGGTCGCGATCCTTGACCGGCTTGCCGTGGCGGCCGTTGTCGAGGAGGGCGTCGACGGCTTCCTGGAGCATGCGCATCTCATTGTGGATGATGACGTCGGGCGTCTTCATCTGGATGAGCTGCTTCAGGCGGTTGTTGCGGTTGATGACGCGACGGTAGAGGTCGTTGAGGTCGGAGGTGGCGAAGCGGCCGCCTTCGAGGGGGACGAGCGGACGGAGGTCCGGCGGGATGACCGGGAGCACCGTCAGGATCATATGCTCCGGGCGCTTGCCGGAAGCCAGGAAGCCCTGGATGATCTTCATGCGGCGGGCGATCTTCTTCTTGATCTGCTTGGAGCGGGTCGAGCGGAGCTGGTCGCGGAGGTTCTCGACCGTGGAGGCGAGATCCATCTTCTTGAGGAGCTGCTGGAGGGCTTCGGCTCCCATGCGGGCCTTGAAGGCGTCAGGGCCGTGCTGTTCGACGGCGCGGCGGTAGGATTCCTCGTCGAGAAGCTCCTTCTCTTCCATGCCGGTCGCGCCCGGGTCGACGACCAGGTACTTCTGGTAGTAGATGACCTGCTCGAGCTGGCGGGTGGTCATGTCGAGCATCAGCGAGAGACGGCTGGGCATGCTCTTCAGGAACCAGATATGGGAGACCGGGATGGCGAGGCGGATGTAGCCCATGCGCTCGCGGCGGACACGGGAGACGGTGACTTCGACGCCGCACTTGTCGCAGACGACGTCCTTGTACTTCACCTTCTTGTACTTGCCGCAGTAGCATTCGTAGTCGCGGACCGGCCCGAAGATGCGCTGGCAGAAGAGGCCGTTCGGCTCGGGCTTGAACGAACGGTAGTTGATGGTCTCAGGGCTCTTTACTTCCTTGAGGCCCTTGACCTTGCGGTTGCCGTGTTCGTCGAGTTCGTCGAGGAACTGCTCGCCCGTCCACTGGACGATCTCCTCGGGAGAGGCGATCGAGATGGAGACGAAATCGAAGGACTGTTCCTTCGTCTCGTTGGCGGTGAACTCGGGGGTGTGCTCCGGGTGAATCATGTCTGTTAAGGTCTGGGTGTGGGTACGTCGGACGCTCAGTTACGATCCGGGGTGGGGGCGGTGGTGGAGCCGAGGCGGACATCCAGGCACAGGGCCTGCATCTCCTTCATCAGCACGTTGAAGGACTGGGGCGTGCCGCTGACGAGGGTGTTGTCACCCTTGACGAGCTGCTCGTAGATTTTGGTACGTCCAGCGACGTCGTCGGACTTAACCGTGAGAAGTTCCTGCAGGGTGTAAGCTGCACCGTAAGCCTCGAGGGCCCAAACTTCCATTTCGCCGAAGCGCTGGCCACCGTACTGGGCTTTACCGCCCAGGGGCTGCTGCGTGATCAAGCTGTAAGGACCGGTCGCACGGGCGTGAATCTTGTCCGCGACAAGGTGATTCAGCTTCATCATGTAGATGTAGCCGACCACGACGTCTTGGTCGAAAGCTTCGCCAGTATGTCCGTTGATGAGCATCGCCTTGCCGGTTTCCGGCAGATCGGCTTGCTTGAGATATTCGCGAATCTGCTTCTCGGGAATGCCGTCAAAGATGGGGGTGGCCATCTTCAGGCCGAGCTTGGAGCAAGCCCAACCGAGGTGCGTTTCGAGAACCTGACCGACGTTCATTCGGGAAGGAACGCCGAGCGGATTAAGGCAAATGTCGACGGGCGTGCCGTCCGCGAGGTAAGGCATGTCTTCGACTGGCACAATGCGGGCGACGACGCCCTTATTGCCGTGACGACCGGCCATCTTATCGCCGACCTGAATCTTGCGCTTGGTCGCGATGTAGACCTTAACATTCTTGATCGCGCCGCCTTCATCGATGCCTTGTTCAATGGCTTCAACCTTACGAGCGCGTTCCTGTTCGAGTTCGTCAAAGCGGCGATGGTAGCCGTCAACGATCTGGCGAATCTTCTGCTTCACAGGCGAATCATTCATCTCGATGGAGCGAGAGACGGATGCCAGGCGACGCAGCAGGGTCTTGGTAATCTTGCGGTTGGCCGGGATAATGGCTTCACCGGTCTCGGAGTTCTTAACGTCGAGAGGGATTTTTTCGCCGAGGAGGATGTTAGAGAGGGACTCCGTCATTTCCTCGCGGAGGCGGGAGTCGGCGGTGCGGTACTCTTCGTTGACCTTCTTGAGGGCGCGGCGCTGATCGTTAGGCGAGAGACGTCCGTCGTCCTTATCGGTACGAGAGGAAACCTTCACGTCCATGATGATGCCGGAGATGCCGGAGGGTACGCGGAGAGAAGTATCCTTAACGTCGCGAGCCTTCTCGCCGAAGATGGCGCGAAGGAGTTTCTCTTCAGGAGCCAAGTCGCCTTCGCTCTTCGGAGTGATCTTGCCGACAAGAATGTCATCGGGCTTAACTTCGGCACCGATGCGGATAACACCGTCACGGTTAAGGTTGCGCAGGGCTTCCTCGCCGAGATTCGGGATATCGCGAGTGATTTGTTCTGGCCCGAGCTTGGTGTCGCGCGCGGTGACTTCGAATTCCTCAATGTGGACCGAGGTGAAAACGTCGTCCGTCAGCATGCGTTCGGAGAGCAGGATCGCGTCTTCGAAGTTGTAGCCGTTCCACGGCATGAAACCCACGAGGACATTGCGACCAAGGGCGAGCTCACCCTTATCGGTGGCGGCACCGTCGGCGATGATGTCACCCAGTTTCACCTTATCGCCACGGCGGACGAGAGGGCGCTGGTTGAAGCACGTGGAGGAGTTGGTCTTAAGGAACTTGCGGAGGTCGTAGACGTAGATGCCCTTGGAAGGCTCGCTCTTAAACTTCTTGTTCTCGAGTTGAGCCGGGACGACTTCGCCGTCCTTGGTGACGACGATACGACGCGAATCAGCGGCGGCGACGATGCCAGGGCCTTCGGAGACGATGACCGTCTTGGAGTCGATGGCGACGCGACGTTCGAGGCCGGTACCCACGTAAGGAGCTTCGGTGACGACGAGGGGGACACCCTGACGCTGCATGTTAGAACCCATCAGCGCACGATTTGCATCGTCATGCTCCAGGAAGGGAATGAGGGCGGCGGCCACGGAGACGACCTGCTGCGGAGAGACGTCCATGTAATCGACATCTTCGGGATCGACCTCAAGGATGTCGTCACGGAAACGGACGGTGACCTTGCCCTTTAGGCGGCTGGCGTCATCAAGCTCAGAGTTAGCCTGAGCGACTTTGAATTTCTCTTCCTGGTCCGCGGTCATGAACTCGACCTGGCTGGAGACCTTGCCGCGCACGACCTTACGGTACGGGGCTTCGATGAAGCCGAACTCGTTAATGCGTGCGTAGGTGGACAACGAATTGATTAGGCCGATGTTCGGACCTTCGGGGGTCTCGATTGGGCAGATGCGGCCGTAGTGGGAAGGATGAACGTCGCGGACTTCAAAGCCGGCACGGTCACGGTTGAGGCCTCCGGGCCCGAGGGCGGAGAGACGACGCTTGTGCGTCAACTCAGCCAGAGGATTGATTTGATCCATCAGCTGAGACAGCTGGCTGCGGGCAAAGAATTCGCGGATCGAGTTACCGAAAGGCTTCGGGTTAACCAGCTTCTGCGGGGTGATCGAGTCGACGCTCTGGTCGTACTCGTTGATGCGAGCCTTGACCGTCTTGACGACGTTCTTGAGGCCGGCGCGACACTGGTTCGCAAGTAATTCGCCGACGTTACGAACGCGGCGGGAACCGAGGTGATCGATATCATCGATCGCACCGTCGCCAGCGCTGAGCTTACAGAGCAACTTAGTGGCTTCGACGATGTCCTCAGGAGTGATCGTGCGCGTATCGAGAGAAACGTTGAGGCTGAGCTTCTGGTTCAGCTTGTAGCGACCAACGCGACCTAGGTCGTAACGCAGCGGGTCCTGGAACAGGCGCTGCATGTGGGCGCGGGCGCCCTTGACGTTGACGGGTTCACCGGGGCGAAGTTTGCGGAAGATTTCCTTGAGGGCTTCTTCTTCGTTACGGACAGCACCGATATCCTTACGCAGGGAAAGGATGATTGAGCCGTTATCGAAGGCGGTATCGAAAACACCGAACTTCTGCTTCGGAAGTTGTTTGTGGATTTCCTTCAACGTCTCGCGGGAGAGCTTGTCGTACTGCTTGGCGACGACCTTGCCGGTCTCGACGTCGACAATCGGGTCAGCGTAGACGAGGTGGGAGAGCTCTTCCGGATCCAGCTCAAGCGCGGCCTTGGCGGTCAATTCGCGGTGTTCGTAGAAAAGGGCAAGGATGTCCTTGTCGTCCTTATAGCCGAAAGCACGCAGCAAGGTCGTGACGAGGAACTTACGGCGACGGCGGCGGCGGTCGAGGTAGACCCAGAGCAAGTCGTTCTGGTCGAACTGAACTTCGATCCAGGTGCCGCGGTCGGGGATGATGCGGAAGGCGTGCAGCATCTTGCCGCTCGTGTGGGCAGACTCTTCGAAACAGATACCAGGGCTGCGGTGCAACTGGGAGACGACGACGCGTTCGGCACCATTGACGATGAAAGAACCGCGATCGGTGATCATAGGGATTTCACCCATGAGAATTTCCTCGTCCTTAAAGGCCCCCTTCTCGCGAAGGCGGAGTTTGAGCATCACAGAGATCGCGTAGGTCGTGCCTTCGCGGATGCATTCAAGTTCGGTCTGCTTAGGCAGAACCAAGCCGTACTCGAGATACTCGAGACGGAAGTTGCCGTTGTTGCTCTCCACCGGGAAAGCCTCGCGGAAGACGGCGTCGAGCCCGACGTTCTTGCGGGCGGCGGCGGTCTCGTCCAACTGCAGGAAATCGTTGAACGAGAAGATCTGGTTCTCGATCAGGTTGGGCGGAGGGATTACTTCGCGTAGTTTACCGAAGTTTTTGCGCTCTTG
>CAIWNE010000061.1 GCA_903913915.1 uncultured Opitutia bacterium | reverse complement strand
GGTCATCTGACTTCGACCGCCTTCACATGGGATGCTTCCTTTCCACGCCCGTGCTTCTGCTGTGCACTATACATCCGCCGCCGTGCAGCAGGGCGCATCTGTTCCTCGGCCGTTGTGCTTCTAACCCTATGTATTCGGTGAGGTGTGCTGGGAGATGCCGCCGTCCGTCGTGTCGTAGGTCACGTTGCCTTCCATCGTGATGCCGCTGCTGCCCTCGTCGGTATAGAGGCCCCAGCCGCCGTATTGGAAGCAGGTCACGTCGTGGATCAGGTTGTGGCTGACCGAGGTGCCTTCGGAGGGGCCGAGCGTGTAGACGCCGCCCATGTCGCTGAGGAGGCCTTTGCCGAGGTGGTGGAGGTGGTTCCATTCGACCTTGTTGCGTTTGGCGTTGCTGGGCGCGTAGCCCCAGCGCCAGCCGACCGAGACGGCGGAGTAGAAGAAATCCGAGATCTCGTTGTGCGTGACCTCGTTGTCGGAGGAGGCGCCGATCCAGACGCCGACGGCGCAGGGGAAGAAGATCCCCCCGTCGCGGATGATGTTGTCATGGATCCGGACGTGGCTCGTGTGGTTCTCGGGCTTCGCCTCGTTGTCCAGCGTGCCTACCTTGATGCCGCCGGCGCCGAGGTCCGTGATCAGGCATTTCTCGATGGCCACTTCGCGGCAGCCTTGGCGAAGCGAGAAGCCGTAGCTGCCGATGTGCGAGAGTTCGCAGCCGACGAACGCCACCTGGTACGCATGTTCGAGCGTGATCACGCCGTCGACCGTGCGGACCGCCGCCTGGTTGGGGACGGAGATCGACAGCGAAGGCACGCCCTTGGCATGGCTGAATCTCAGGCCGCGGAAAGTCACGTAGGAGAGCTTGGCGTCGGGCTTGCCCGCCAGGGTCAGCAGCTTTTCCGCGACGGGGTAGCAGGCGTGGGTGCGGAGCGGGGTCTCGCCCTTCATCGGCATGTAGGTCAGGAGCCCTTGGCGGCTGAGGAACCATTCGCCGGGTTCGTCGAGCAATGACAGCATGTTCTCGACGACCATGCCTGTGAGGTGGTCGAAGGCGGTGTTGCCCTTCTGGGCGGGACCGAGGACCTTCAGCGTGCCGTCGGCCGAATTGGCCGACTCGACGCGGCTGCGCGTGCTGTCCCACTTGTGGTAGAAGGTCACGACGGCGTCCTGGGCTTCGCTTTCGCGGACCTCGGTGAACGGCACGATCTCCTTCCGGTCGACCTTGATCGTCTGCTCGAAGTAGCCGCTTCCGCCGGTCTTGCCGCCGGCGAGGGGCTTCTCCTCTTCGACGGAGCGGACGAAGTGCGTGCCGGGGTTCTTCGAGCGGGCGCGGGTGGCGCGATGGTCTTCGACCCACAGCTGTTCGAAGCGTTCGGTGCCTTCGGGGGTCTGGAGCGTCCACTTGCCGTACTTGTCGGGGATGAAACCGGGCAGGGGCGCCGCGCCCGAGATGCGCACCTCGGCGCCCGGGGCGGCCTCATAGGTGATGGGTTTGCCGGCTTCACCGGAGTCCCTCTGGTCGAAGGCGACGGCCTCGGTGATACGGTAGGTGCCGGCCGCGAAGATCACGCGGACGGGCTCGGTGAGCGGACGGGGAAGCTTGCGTACGGCGAGGCGCGCGCCGTTCAACGTGGCGAGCGGGCCGTCGGTGTGGGCGGCGTCAGGTTCGGAGATGCGTCCGGACCAGTCATCGTTGCCTTGCGGGGAGACGCGCAGCTCGAGCGCCGAAGAGAGGCGGGTGGCGAGCAGGAGGACGAGGAGCGAACGGAAGACGGACATGGGAAGTCCGACAAGACCTCCGATGGGCGGTTCCCTCAAGCCTTTCTGGCGACGTAGAAGCGAGTCTCGCCGGCGAATTCCCGTACCAGCGGACCGTCGGCCGCGACCTCGGTGCTGAGCGGGCATTCGAGCACCGTGTATCCTGTTTCCGCCAACTCGCCGCGGGTCTCGGCCTCGGTGCTGCTGTGGATGAAGACCGGTGACGTGTCGCTCTCATGCCAGCGGTCGCCCGGGATGACGTCGGCAGGACGTTCTTCCTTGGCCCAGTAGGCGGCGTTGGCCCCTTTCTCGCGGTCGGAGGCCGTGAAGAGGAGGACGCCGCCTGGCTTCAGCACGCGATGGATCGAGCGGAGGGCCGCGAGACGATGGTCACGGCTGGGCAGGCACATCAGCCCGTTGAAGGCGAAGATCGCGCGGTCGAAGGAGGCCTCGGGATAGGTCAGCGCGGTGGCGTCCTGTTGTTCGACGATCTTCTCCCAGGATTCGTCGTGGTCGGCCAAGACCGCGCGAGCCAGGCTTACCATGATGGGGGAGAAGTCCGTCGCGACGACTTCTGGGTAGCCTGCCTGCATCAAGCCCAGGGCCACGCGGCCTCCGCCGCATCCCAGTTCCAAGATGCGGTGGGATTTGAGGAAGTGCTTCTCGAGCAGGACGCGTTCGGAGGACCAGAGCCCGACCCGTACGGCCGCCCGTGCGTAGTGCAGGGCCGTCTCGGTCTCGAGCCAGTGGGCCTGCGGGTCGCGTTCCATGCGCTTGAAGCAAGCGAATCTTGCCTCCGAGGCAATCGCAGGAACACTGCCGGTCATGATTCGGTCGTTCTTCCTCTCGGTCGCCTTGGCGCTCGTCGCCTGCGATAACCAGCCCAAGGTTTCCGCGCCTGCCGCCGAGCTCGGCGTCGAGGCCCGTTTCCCCGTCCGCATGGGCATGGTGCTGTCTCAGCTCCGCATCGCCGCCACGGACCTCGAGAAGGCCCGCGGCCTGATGGGCGTCACCAAGCTCAACGACGAGGAGGGCATGGCTTTCATGTACGACGCCGAGACCCAGATGCGTTTCTGGATGAAGGATACTCCGCTCGACCTCGACATCGCGTTCGTGGCCCGCGACGGCACCGTGCTCGAGGTCAAGACCATGACCGCCGGCGACACCGAGACCACCGCTTCGACGAGCGACCAGGTCCGCTTCACGGTCGAGATGCGCGCCGGTTGGTTCGGCCATTTCGGCGTCAAGCCGGGTGACAAGATCAGCGTCGAGGACATGCGCCTGGCCCTGAAGGCCCGCGGTTTCGACGCCGCCCGGTATCTCCCCTGATCAGAGGGAACGCCAGACCAGGAGCAGGCCCGTGGCGACGCCGAGTCCGGCGAGCACGAAGGCCAGCGCCAGGCGTTCCGAGTCCGTGGTCCGGAAAATCCTCATGCTTTCGGCGCCAGGCGGGCGGCGGCTTCGCGGAGGAAGGCAGTGAGGCGGAGCAGGAAGTAAGGCGAGGGCGAGCCGGCGATTGGTTCGAGGGCCTGTTCGGCCGCGGCGATCTCGGCGTCGAGACGGCGGAAGGAATCTCGCCAGGCCGGGGCGGAGATGAGCTTGCGGGCGTCGCCGCCGGCGCGGAGGGCGGTCAGGAAGCCTTTGCCGGCGAGGTCGCGCTCGAGCAGCATCGGCAGCGTCAGCTTGCCGCTGGCGGCGTCGGTGCCGAGGGTCTTGCCCGCTTTCGTGTGGTCCTGGAGCAGGTCGACCAGGTCGTCGTAGATCTGGTAGGCGATGCCGAGGTGTCGGCCGAAGCGCGAGCAGGCCGCCACGTGTTCGGACGGGCGGCCGGCGAGCAGCGCTCCGGCATGGCAGGCGCCTTCGAAGAGTTCGGCCGTCTTCAGGCGGATGTGGCGGTAGTAGTCTTCCAGCGAAAGGTCGTCCTGGCCGCGTGAGAACGTCTGGCAGACTTCGCCTGAGCAGACTTCGCGGGAGGCCCGGGCTACGATCCGGCAGAGATCGGGGGTGGGGTGGTCGGCGGCGAGGACGAGGGCGTGGGCGAAGAGCGCGTCGCCGAAGAGCACCGCCGCGTGGGCGCCGTGGGTGCGGTTCGGGGTGTCGCTGCCGTGGCGGGTGTCGGCGCCGTCCAGGACGTCGTCATGGACGAGCGTGGCGAGGTGGACCAGTTCGATGATGCCGGCGCCGCGGACGAGGGCTTCGGGCGGAGGACCGCCGGCTCCGGCCCCGAAGGCGAGCAGAGGGCGGAGGCGCTTGCCCGGGTGGGCGAGCACGTCCCGGACCATCGGTCGCACTTCCGGTTCGAACGCGAGTTCCTGCGCCGCGAGGAATTTCTCGAGCGCAGCGAAGTGGGCTTCAAGGCCGGCGTGCAGCGGGGTGGACACGCCGCAATGTGCGGGCGAAAAAGGCCCTGCGCAAGCGCAGGATACGCCTAAGCCTCCCAGGCGGCTTACGGGACGAACTTCGTCTCGACCGAGATGATCGCCTTGCCGCTGCTGGCGCAGTCGGCGCAGGGGATGCGCTTGTCGACCAGCTGGCCTTTCTGGGCTTCGCGGGTGAAGCCCAGTCCGCCGCACCTCTTGCAGGTGACCTGCTCGTTGGTGGTGACGGAGAGGTCCGCCCCGGCGTTGATCTCCTCGATGAATTTCTGGAAGCCGGCCGGGTTGTCCTCGAGGGTGGCGCATTCCACGAAGGCCTCGCGCCGGAGCGTGAAGCGCTTGCCGACGAGGGGCGGGTAGTTGGCGGTGAAGAGCAGGGCGACCGTTCCGACATGCATGCCCGAGAGCTTGCCCGTGTCGCCGACCTTCGCCGGCTTGTCGAGGAGCAGGATGGCCATCGTGTCGACGCCGGCGGCGAGGACTTCGTTGGGTCCGGCGGCGGGCCAGGCGGCCTTGGCGAGGAAGCGGTTGTCGCCGAGATCCTGGATGAGCGAGTAGTTGACGGAGGTGAGGTAGCCCGTCGCCTTGCTCGAGCCGTTGGGCGAGCCGTCGACGATGCGCTGGGTGGCGAAGGCCGAATAAAGACGCTGCAGCTCCTTCGTCGTCTCGGTGAAGCCCAGCTTGTTCATCTTCGAGAGCTGGAACGTGCGGGTCGTCTTCGCGTCGGGCGGGGTCAGCGCGCGGAACGGCGTGATCACGACGGAGTTGTCGACGTCATCGTCGGCAGACTTGGGCTTGGCCGCCGGGGCGGGCGTCGTCGCAGCCGGGGCCGAGGCGGCCGGGGTGCCGGCCGTGGGTGCGGCAGGTGATGCCGCCGTGGTCGCGGCCGGCGCGGCTTCGGTGACCTTGGTGCCGAACGCGGTCGTCTGGGCCGAAACGGAGAGCGCGGAGGCCAGGAGGGCGAGGAGCAGGCGCGTGTTCATGTGATATTAGTCGAGGGAGGAAAGGTCGCCTTCGGCCGGAGGAGGCGTGGACTTAGGCTTGGCCGGGGCCGGGCTGCTGTCGGAAGGGGTCACCGGCTTCTGGCGCTTGGGGCGGGCTTCATCCTCGTCCGTATCATCGTCCTCGTCGTCATCGTCCTCGGGGAGGTCGTCGTCTTCCGGGTTCGGCTTGTCGCCGCGGGCGATGCGCTTGCGGCGGACGATCACCGAGCCCACGAAGATCGCGATCAGGTAGAGGCCGAAGAGGGCGGCGACCAGGATGGCCAACGAGATGAAGTCTCCGATCGGAGTGATCAGGATGGCCCCG
The DNA here is from genome assembly GCA_903913915.1 of uncultured Opitutia bacterium. GTDB lineage: Bacteria > Verrucomicrobiota > Verrucomicrobiia > Opitutales > UBA953 > UBA953. The sequence continues at coordinate 3,652 of CAIWNE010000061.1, read as the reverse complement.
ATCGTGATGCCGGCGAACATCCCTCTCCAGGCCTTCAGGAGCGTCATCGGACGGACGATCTCGAGCCACATGACGATGATCAGCGCGAGCGGGAACTGGAAGCAGAGGCCGGTGAGCAACGACATCATCACCACCAGCGAGTAATAGTCGGAGGCCTGCCAGTTGATCCGGATGTCCATGCCATGGGCCACGTGGTGCACGACCACGATGGACATCGGCGTGAGCCAGAAGAAGGCCAGGGCGGCCCCGATCAGGAAGAGCGCCAGGCCGGCGGCGCAGAAGGGGATCAGGCCGCGGCGCTCCTTCTTGTTGAGGGCCGGGCCGACGAAACGGACGACTTCGTAGAGGAACACCGGCGAGGCGATGGCGATGCCGGCGGCGATCGCCGCGTACATCAGCACGGACCAGACGCCCATGAACTGGGTTTCCTGCAGCTGCGTCGAGACGGCGGGCACGCTCACGAGCCAGGAGGGGACGGACAGGACGCCGAGGAAGAGCAGGTCGCCTTGGACGGAGGGCTGGGACATGCCCTCAGGGTCGATCTGCTTGGCCCATTCCAGCGGCAGCTGCAGCAGCTGGGGGATCTCCTTGTAGAACACCAGCGCGATGGCCACGCCGATCGCGAACACGCCTAGGACCCGCATCAGGGAGGTGCGCAGGTCCTCGATGTGCTCGAGGAAGGACATCTCGCTGCGGGGGCGATTGCGGCGAATGAGGTTGGAAAGCATGGGGTTAGTCCTTGCGAAGGAGGTCCTTGATCACGTCAAGGCTGAGGCCGGACGAGACGGAGTCTGATTCGGTCAGGAGCTTACGCAACATCTCAGACTTGGACTTTTGGAGCTCCATGACGCGTTCTTCGATGGTGCCGGCCGCGATCAGCTTGATGCTGGTGACGGTGCGGGTCTGTCCGATGCGGTGGGCGCGGTCCGTGGCCTGGGCTTCGGCGGCCGGATTCCACCACGGGTCGAAGTGGATGACGGTGTCGGCGCCCGTGAGGTTGAGGCCCGTGCCGCCCGCCTTGAGCGACATGAGCATGACCGGGATGGACGGCGTCGAGTTGAACGTGTCGCAGACGCCCTGGCGGTCCTTGGTGGAGCCGTCGAGGTAGCAGTAGGGGATGTCGCGGTCCTCGAGGGCTTCCTTGAGGAGCTGGAGCGCCGTGACGAAGGTCGAGAAGACCAGCATACGGTGGCCGGCGTCCTTGGATTCCTCGACGAGCTCGAGGAAGGCCTGGAGCTTGGCCGAGTCGCCTTCCTCCATCTTCGGGTCGAGGATGCGCGGGTCGGCGCAGATCTGGCGGAGGCGGAGGAGCTGGTTGAACGCCGCCATCTGGATGCGGGCCTGCGTGGCCCCGCCCATCTCCATCTCGAAGATCTCCTGGCGCGTGGATTCGAGGATCTCGTCGTAGATCTTCTTCTGGTTGTCCTCGAAGTCGCAGTAGACGATCTGCTCGATCTTGGCGGGCAGTTCGGGCGCGACCGCGACCTTGGAACGGCGGAGGATGTACGGCGCGGCCATCTGCAGCAGGCGGTCGTCGTGCCATTTGCGTTCCTCCGCCTGGACGCGCTCCTCGGGCTTGGGCAGGTAGCCCGGCATCAGGAAGCCGAAGAGCGAGCGCAGGTCTTCGAGGGAATTCTCGACCGGCGTGCCGGTGAGGATGTAGCGGCCTTTGGCGACGAGCTGCTTGACCGCCTTGGCGGCCTGGGCGCGGGGGTTCTTGATGTTCTGACCTTCGTCGCAGATCGCGGCTCCCCAGGTGATGAGGGAGAAGGCCGCGATGTCGCGGGTCAGCGTGCCGTAGGAAGTGATGACCAGGTCGAAGCGCTGCAGGTATTCCTGCGCGGTGAAGCGGTTCTGGCCGTGGTGGGCGAGGACCTTGAGCGACGGCGTGAAGCGGCGGGCTTCGCGGCGCCAGTTCTCGACCAGCGAGGCGGGGCACACGACGAGGCATGGGCCGTCTTCGGGGCGATGCTGGCGCAGGGCTTCCATGAACGCCAGGGCCTGCACGGTCTTGCCGAGGCCCATCTCGTCGGCGAGGAGGCCGCCGAGTGAATTGTTGTGGATATGCCAGAGCCAGGCCACGCCGACCTGCTGGTAGATGCGGAGCATCTTGCCAAGCTCCTCGCGGATGGGCGCGGGCTGCAGCTTGGAGAGGTTGCGGATCGCGGAGGAGCGCTTGCTCCAGGTCTCGGGCGGCGCGAAGGCGGCCTGCAGCTCTTCGGCGATGGCGTCGGCGCTCGCGAGGTCCGCGTATCCGATCTTCAGGTTGAGGTCGAGGTCCACGTCGCGCTTCGCCTCGCCCGTGATGCGGCGCTGGGCGTTGCGGATCGACTCCATGAGCTCCGGCGTGATGAGACGCGGCCCCTGGTCGGTGTAGAAGAACAGCCGGCCGCTGGAGAGGGCCTCCTGGATGACCTTCGGGGATTTGCCTTCGGGGTCGATGCCGATCGCGAAGCGGAAGCCGTCGTTCTCCTCGGCGGCGTCGCACTTCGCCTTGGCGAGGTCGACGTTGCGGAGCGAGTGCGAGAGGTTATGGGTGAAGAACGCGCCGTTGTCCGTCATCAGCAGCTTGTGATGGCGGGCGAGGAAGTTGAGCACCTGGATCGTGCCGGCGAGGTACCATTCGCGGGTGGTGGTCTCGAGCGTGAAGCCGCTGCGCTGGAGCACGTCGCGGAGTTCGGCGACCGGGCCGGAAGACTGCTGCGGCAGGCGGATGCGCAGCCACTTCATGGACCCGTCGACCCACGGGCGGTCGTCGCGGCCGCGTTCCTGCGAACGGACTTCCTGCTCTTCGGGGCCGTCGTCCGGCGCTTCGCCCGTGGCGTTGGTCTGCGGCGTGGCGACGGGTTCGTCGAGGTGCTCGTGGACCTTGTCGAGCTGGTCGCCGTCCCAGGCGAGGGCGGTTTCCGGCGCGTTGGCCATGCGGAAGATCTTCAGGCCCTTGCCGATGGCGAGGAGCTGGCGCAGGTGGCGGCGGGTGAGGGGGAGGATGCCCTGCAGCTTGCCGTGGCAGAGGTTCTCGAGGATCGCCAGGAAGAAGACCGTGTCGGCTTCGATGGTCCAGGCCTTGCTGCGGTCGAGGTTCTCGGGGGCGACCTGGGCGCCGTCGACGCGCAGCTCGAGGCGGCAGATGATCTCGTCGCGCGCGGCGGCGGTGACGATGTTCGGCGGGATGATGAAGCGCACCTCGATGGGCGTGCCGCGTTTCTCCGAGAGAGTGAGGGATTTGAGCCGGGGTCCTGCCGGGGTCGTCTCCGCTTCCTTTGACTTTTCCTTCTTAGTGTCCGCCGTCTTTTCCTTGGCCGTGGTCGTCGCCGCCGTTTTCCCCGGCGGGCCGGCGGGCTTCGGCGGCGGCGCCGTCTCGGCCTTCAGGTAGCCTTCCTTGGCGGCGAGCACGAGGTAGGCCGCCACGGAATGCACGCAGAGCTTCCTTCGGCCGACGGAGACCTCGCAGCCGCATTCGTTGCGCTGGAAGGTGACCGAACGGAGGTTCCAGCGGGCTTCGCGTGATTCGGTGCCGTCGTCGACCAAGGCCTCCGCGACGGGGGGCGTCCAGACGGCCTTCCTCACCTTGCCCTTGGCCACCAGCTCCTTGGCGAGGAGCACGGTCGCTCCGCCCGCGAGATCGATGAGATCGTCTTCGGAGATGTTG
>CAIWNE010000060.1 GCA_903913915.1 uncultured Opitutia bacterium | reverse complement strand
GTCGCTCTTGATGTCCGGCAATTCGAGCCACTCTTCGAACAGCTTCATCTTGAAGCAGAACTTCCGGAGGATGTCCTTGCAGCCTTCCTTGGCGGTCTTCTCGATCTTGACGTAGGCTTCGCGGGCCTTGGCCTTCTTGGGAGCGTCGGTCTCGTCGAGGTACTTCTGCCAGCCCTTGTCGAGCTTGGCCTTGAGCTTGGTGCACTCCTCCGTGGCCTTGGGGAGCATCTTGTAATACGCGTCGCGGGATTCCACCTTCTTGTCGATGACGACCTTGTCGAAGCGTTCCTCCTTGCGGAGGACCTTGAGGGCGAGGTCGAGCTGGTAGGGAAGGGTGAGCCAGCAGGAGAAGAGGAACTCCTGGGCGCGGAGCTCGGCGTCCTCGATGCGCTTGGAGATCTCGACTTCCTGTTCGCGGGTGAGCAGCGGCTTGTGGCCCATCTGCTTCAGGTAGACGTTGAAGGGGTCGTACGGGGCGTCGGCCGGGACGGTGCGAGCGGCCTCCTCCTCGGAGTCCTCGACCTTCTTGCGGTACGTCTCGACCTCGTCCTCGTCGAGGAGCTTGATGTCGAGATTGTCCAGGATGTTCATGATGTTCTCGATCAGCTCCGGGTCGGTGGCGCTGTCGGGGATGATCTCGTTGATGTTCTGGACGGTGACGTAGCCGTTCTTCTTGGAGAGGCTGACGAGCTGCTGGACCTTCTCGTTGATGTCGCGGCTGACCACAGGGTTGGTGATCGGCTTGGTCGGGAGGGCGGCCTTGGCGGCAGGCTTCGCCGGGGTGGCGACGACCTTGGCGGCCGGGGCGGCCTTGGCCGGGGCGGCCTTGGCCGGGGCGACGGCCTTGGCGGGGGCGGCCTTCACGGGCGTCTTCGCGGCAGGCTTCGCCGGCGGGGCGACGACCTTGGCGGCGGGCTTGGCCGGGGCTTTGACGGCGGGCTTGGCCTGCTTGGAGGCTTTGACCGGCTTGTCGGTGGTCTTCTTGTTCTTCTTTTCGGGCATCTTGGGAAAATCAGGCGGCGGTGAGCGTCGGGGGCGTCGCGTGCGACTTGCGCAGGGCGATCTTTTCCGACTGGAGCCGGTTCAGCGTGGCGACGTCGTCGCGGGAGGTGGCGGCGATGCGCGCGTCGAGGCTGCGCATCAGGGCTTGGACGTGGCGTCCGTGGAAGGACTTCAGGATGGTGTTGGCGCGGGGCAGGATGTCCTTCTCGTCGTCGCGTCCGGCGTAGCTCTCGGCGGAGAGGCGGGCGGCTTCGGTGCGCATCTCGTCGTCCAGGGCGCTGATGGCTTCGCGGAGCCCGGCGAAATGGCCGTGCGCGGCTTCGTTGAGCAGGGCCATCAGGAGTTGGCCGCCCCGGCCGGACTGGTCGATCCACTCGAGCGGCAGCGACTGGGCGATGGGGACGAAGTAGGAATCATGCCGCAGGAGGAACAGTATCAAATCCTCCTCCAGCGTTGTCAAGCCCCCCCCCCTTGACAACCGGGGCCGGGGTCGGGTCGGCGGGGCCGCCGAGCTGGGCGGCGGGCCGTTGGGCCTGCGATTGGGCCCGGTGGCGCTCGTAGGCCATGTGCATCTCGCGGATGCCGATGCCGGCATGGCGGGCGGCCTCGTTCAGGGCTTCGCGGACGATCTCCTCGGCGCCGGCCTGCTCGACGATGGGGAAGATGGCTTCCAGCAGGCTCAGGCGGCTGGTGAGGGGCAGGTTGACGGAGCCTTCGGGGACGAGCGACTGCACGCAGAACTGCATGGCGCTGCGGGCGCCGGCGACGAGGCCCGCCCAGCCGGCGGCGTCGTGCGTCGAAAAGTACTCGTCAGGGTCCTTGCCGCCAGGCAGCGAGAGGAAGCGGATGTCGAGGCCTTCGCGCAGTCCGATGGGCAGGAGGCGCAGGGCGGCCTTCTGCCCGGCGGCGTCGGAATCGAGGAAGACGATCAGGCGCTGCGTGAAGCGGCGGAGCTGCTGCATGTGCTCTTCCGTGACGGCGGTGCCTTGGGCGGCGATCGCGCCCGGGATGCCGGCCGAGTGGCAGCGGATGGCGTCGAGCTGGCCTTCGACGAGCACGAACGGGTCGGCGTCCTTGCGCGTCATGCGGGCGCGGTCGAGGTTGAAGACCGTGCGGGATTTCTTGAACAGCTCGGTCTCGGGCGAGTTGACGTACTTGGCCTCGCGGGACGGGTCGTCCTGCGGGGTGATGTCGAGCTGGCGGGCGGTGAAGGCGATGACTCGTCCCTGGATGTCGCGGATCGGGATGATCAGGCGTCCGCGGAAACGGCAGCGCCAGCGGAGCGGATCCGGCACCCGGTCGACGCCGAAGAAGAGCCCGGTCTGCGCGAGCGCGTCCTTGCCGTAGCCCTTGGCGAGCAGGCCGGGGATGAGCTTCGAGTCGTCGACGGGCGCGAAGCCGATGCCGAAATCGTCGGCGACCTCGGGGGAGAACTTCCGCTGGCGGGTCCAGTAGTCGCGGATCCATTCGCCGTGCACCGGGTCTTCGAGGAAGCAGCGGCGCCAGTAGTCGGTGACGAGCTCATGGATTTCGAGCAACTGGCCGCGGAAGGATTTCTCGTTCTTGCCGTCCCCGCCGCTCTCGTATTCCAGCTTGAAGCCGAAGCGGTTGGCGACGCGTTCAACGGACTCGGGGAAGTCGAGGCCTTCGCGGTTCATCACCAGCTTGAAGGCGTCGCCGCCTTGCTGGGTGGAGAAGCAATACCAGAGGCCGGTCTCCGGGTTCACCTTGAAGGAGGGGCTCTTCTCCGACTTGAAGGGGCTGAGGCCCCACCAGTCGCGTCCGCGCTGCTTCATCTGGGTGTAGTCCCCGGCGAGCGCGACGATGTCTGCCCGTTGGCGGAGCTCATCGATCGATCTGCGGGAAATGCGGGCCACGGCTGTCAAGGGGTGTCTGTCAAGTGGGGCGGGGCAAACGTAAATAATTCCCAATCGGCGATAGGGCGTTCCCCCGTTATGCCGTAGGGGGTGGTTTTCGCAAGGGGCCGGCCTCCTTCAGCACTCGTCGCAGAGCTTATGGCGGATCCGCTTGGCTTCTTCCCGCAGCCGGGTGGCTTCGGCGGTCTGCCCCTGCTTGTCCAGCGCCTCGGCCAGATTGTCCAAGACCGTGGTGGTCTCGCGTTTTTCGGCTCCATGGAGCTTCTGGACGCCGGTGAGTTGGCGGCGGAACAAAGCTTCGGCTTCGGCGAGCTTGCCGCGTTTCAGTTCAAGTCCGCCGAGGATGCTCATCGTGCCGAGAGGGTCGGGATGGCCTTCGCCGAGCGAGGCGACTTCCAGGGCCAAGACCTTGCGGTACAGCTCGGCGGCCTCGTCGAGGCGTCCCTGGCGGTAGCAGAGGCCGGCGAGCTGCGTTCGGAGGTTGATGACCCCCGCATCGGAACCTCGCGGCGTCGATTCGAGCAAGCTGAGCGCTTCGCGATAGAGTTTCTCCGCGTCTGCCAAGTCGTCGGACGACATTCGTAGGCTGGCGAGTTCCCGACGCAGGTCCGCGGCGGCGGCCCGGTCGTCAGGCGTCGACGTCGGTTGCTTGGCGATCGCCGCGGTCAGGAGTTCGGCGGCTTCGCCGGACTTGCCTTCGCTGCGGCAGAGGGCCGCGCGCTGACGGAGGGCTTCGGCATCGTTGATGCGGAGGCCTGCGTCCTGGCAACCGGCGGAGACGATCGCCAGCAAGATGAGGGCGGAACGCGACATCAGTCGCCGAGGAAGCTCGCGTCGTCGCACTGCGCCTTGAAGTAGGGCGCGTTGCCGTCGACTTCCACCGTCAGCATGTGGTTGCCGGCGGCGATGGCCGCGGCGTAGCTGCCGTCCTTGGCGAAGTCGATGGCCTTGCCGTCGAGCCAGGCGGCCTTGACGCCCGTGAGGACGAGCGGCTTGGCGGTCTTGGCGGCGGCGGTGAAGCGAGCGGTGGCGTAGAGACGCCCGGGGTTGAACTCCTTGGTCAGCTGTCCGTTGATGAGCGTGTAGACCGGCGTGGGCGCGGCGGACTTGGCGAGCGCGCCCGGAGGCTGGTCGTCGAAGACCCAGAGGCGGGCGACGTTGCCCTTGCTGGCGTCGAACGGACCGGGCTTCCCGATCTCGCCGAGGAAGGCGAAGAAGTTGCGCTTCGAGACGCCGAGGATGCCGTCGGCGAGGCCGGCGGGCATGATGCTCCCGATGTTGTCGCGGCTGACGATGTTGGCCTTGAGGATCGGGATCTCGACGCCGGGGCCGGGCCGGATGAACAGCTCGGTCGCGTTCTCGCGGGCCGGGATGCCGGTCATCAGGGAGCCGTCCTTCATCTTGAAGGAGAAGGCATGGTAGCCTTCCTTCACCTTGGCGGCCGGGTTCAGCACGCTCTCGATGATGTAGTCGAGCGGGGCGCTCGCGCCGATGCTGCTGAGGTCGGGGCCGAGCTTGCCGCCGGCGCCGCCGATGGCGTGGCACAGCGTGCAGCCGGACTTGCGATACTGGAGTTCGCCTTCCGCCGGGTCGGCGCCGTTCCTGATGTTGGCGATGATGCCGGCGATCTCCGCTTCGTAGTTGCGCGGGCCGGTCTTGGCTCCGGTGAGCGGTTCGAGGGTCTTGACCAAGGCGACGCCGCCTCGTCCGAGCGAGCGGGCCGCCTTGAGGGCGGCGGCGAGATTGTCGGCGCTGAGGCCCTTGGGGAAATCCTGGGCGAGGCGCTGGGAGAAGCCGCCGAGCTGGAACAGGTTCGTCCAGACGGCCGCGGCGACGTCCTTGGACTTGATCTGCGCGAAGACCGACGGGATGGCCTTGTAGGCTTCGGCCGGGGCGTGGGCGGCCAGGGCGGGCAGGGCGTCGCTCCGGACCGCGGCCGGACGGGTTTCGGCGGTCAGGCTGCGGAGCGCGTTGAGCGAGGCCTGCTGGCCGATCGTACGCAAGGCGCCGATGGCGGTGTGGCGCAGGGCGGTTTCCTTTTCACGGCCGGCGAAGTCGCCGATCGCGGGGACGAACTGCACGAGCTTCCACTGGCCGGCGAGGCGGACGCATTCGATCAGCAGCTTGGGCTCGGTCTGGTAGTTCAGCAGCGCGCCGAGTCCGGCGAGGTCGCCGTTCGGACGCACGTTGCGGGTGCCGGCTTCCGAGAGCGCCTTGGCGACGCGCAGGCGGGTGTCGGCTTGCAGGGACTTGTCGTCGATGAGCGCCCGGAAGAGCAGGGATGCTTCCTCGGAGGTGCCGGCCTTGCCGATGAGTTCGATCCACGGACCCGTGCCGGCGGCGTCGATCTTGCGTCCGACGAAGAGGCGCTGCACGTAAGGCGTGGCGATGCCCGGGTCGATGGCCTTCACGATGGCGTCGAGCGCGGCTTCCTGCCCCTCGATCTTCGCAGGCTGGGCGGCGACGTCTTCCAGCCACGGGCGCGCGAGTTCGTTGATGCTCGTCCAGGCGGCGAAATCGAGGAACGTGTCCTCGGCGTTCCTGGGGAGATGCGTGAGCACGGCGCGGGCGCTTTCCGGCGTGCGGACGCGCGCGAGGGCGCGATGGGCTTCGAGCTGCACGCGCGGATTGGCGTGCGAGAGGAACGGCACGATCAGGCTGATGTCGGTCGCGTTGCGGGCGCCGAGGGACTTGCCGAGCTCGCGGAGGCCGACCTGGATGCTGGCGGCGTCGTTGCTCCTGAGCAGTTCGGCGAGATGGGCGGTGTCGGCGGTACGGCCGCTGAGGAGCCAGGCGGCATGGCGGCGGGTCGCATCATCCTTGGCCCAGCCGGCGAGCGCGGCCTGCAGTTCCGTGACGGGCACCTTGGCGAGCTCGCGGCGGGACTGTTCGAACGTCCAGCGGTTGGGCGAGAGCAGGTTCGCGAGCAGCTCCGAAGTCGGCTTGCCGAGCACCGGCTGCCAGGCGAGGGGCTTCGCGGCCTCGGGGAGGATGCGCCAGATGCGGCCGTGGAGCTTGTCTCGGCGGGCGTCGCGGAAATCGACTTCGCCGTGGTTGATGATCGGGTTGGTCCAGTCGGCGACGTAGAGCGCGCCGTCGGGGCCCATCTTCGGGGTGATCGGGCGGAAGGACACGTCGCTCGTGCGGACGACGTCAGGCAGTTCCTTGGTCACGTAGCCGGACTTGGCGGTTTCCAGCGTGCTGAAGTCGTTGAAGCCGAAGCGTACGATGCGGTGCGCTCGGAAATCGCAGGTGATCGCGTTGCCCTGCCAGTCGGGGCCGAAGAGCGGGCTGTTGATGAGTTCGAGGCCGCTGAACTTCGGGTAGGAGCCGGGGCTGATGCTGCCGACGAGGCGACGGGCGCCTTCGGACGGCGGGAAGGTCGCGCCGGGGAAAGCCCAGTGCACGCCGGAACTGTCGGCACCGGACGTGAGGAACGTCTGGCCGGCGAGGTCTTCCTGCTGCCCCCAGGCGTTGACGAGGCCCTTCGAGTGGACTTCGAGGCGTTCGGTGTTCGGGTCGTAGGCGAAGGCGACGCCGGAGTTGGCGCGGACGAGGCCCCACGGGGTCTCGAGGTGCGAGTGGATGTAGATCGTCTGGTGGAAATAGAGACGGCCATCGATGCCCCAATGGAGCGTGTGGACGATGTGGTGCGTGTCTTCGGTGCCGAAGCCGCTCAGCACGATGCGACGGTCGGAAAGCACGCCGTCGGCGTTCGGCTTGGTGAGATGGAGCAGTTCGGTGCTCGCGCCGACGTAGACGCCGCCGAGATTGTCCGGAGCGACGCCGGAAGGGATGAGCAGGCGGTCGGCCACGATGCGCGAGACATCGGCGACGCCGGTGTGGTGCGTGTCCTCGAGGAGGATGATCTTGTCGTTGCCGGTCGACGGGCCGAACTTCGCGGAGTCGCCGGCCATCTGCGCGGCGAGGTCTTCGGGGTTCACCTGCGGGTACGTATTGGAGGTCGCGACCCAGAGCCGGCCGGAGGTGTCCCAGTTCATGTGCACGGGTTTCTCCAGGAGCGGGTTCTCGGCGAAGAGCGAGATGCGGAGGCCGTCGGACAGCTTGAAGTCCGGGGTGGGCAACGGAGGCTGAGCCGTGAGCTTGGCGGGCGTCTTGGGCTCGGGCGGAAGCGTGCTCGGCTGGCCGGCGGAGACCGCGATGGCGTCGGCTTCGGCCTTGTCGATCAGCGGGTCGAACTTCGGGATCTCGACGGCGTTCTTGCCTTGTTCGCGCTTACGGAAGCCGAAGATGTAGGTGTAGTTGGCCGGACGGCTGCGGTGGAAGAAGAGCGAGTTCTTGCGCAGGATGGAGCCGCGCAGGGCTTCGGCGGCGGCGGTCGGCTTGTCCCAGCCGTCCTTGTTCACCGTCCAGCCGAGCTGGGCGCCGACGCCTTCGCTGAGGGCGCGATAGCCGCGTTCGGTCAGGTGGATGCCGTTGTCGGTGCCATGGTCCAAGGCGATCCCGAGGGACTTCCACTCGGCCTGGACGAAGGGCACGTTCTTTTCCGTGGCGAGTTCGGCGAGGCTGCGGCCGTAGGCGGCGAGCATCTGGTTGTGTTCGGAGGGGTCGGGCAGTCCGGGGCGGGATCCGCGGAGGTCTTCGTGCGCGATCGGTCCGAGGATGACGAAGCGGACCTTGCCGGCCGGGCTTGCCTCCTTGATGAGGTCCATCAGCTGGGCGACTTCGCGCTTCAGGCGCGCAGGCGTGTGCTCGGTGCCGTAGCGGGCCGGGTCGGGATTAAGCGCCGGGTCGTTCTTGCGGTAGGTGAGTTCTTCCAAGGAAGCGGCCATGCCGTAGCCGATGATCGCGACCGTAGGCTTCACGACGGCGAGCTGTTCCTTGAGCTGGTCGAGCCCCTTGGCGACCGGATCGAAGCTGGCGCGCGACGCTCCGAGGGGAGTGTCGCCGGAGTAGCCGAGGTTGCGGACGGCGAACTTCTTGCCCGGGAATTCCTGGCGCATCTTCGTCTCGAGCAGGCCGTAGTTGTTCTCGCGCTCGATCAGCACGTCGCCGATGAGCAGCACGCGGTCGCCGTCTTCGAGCGAGAGCTTGCGTTCGGAGCCGGCGGCGCGGACGCATGGCGGCAAGGCGATGAGGGCACAAAGGGCCAGCAGGGTGGGGAAGCGGGGCATGAGAGGATTGGAAAGGGTTTTAGGCGTATGGCGAGGCGACTTTCGACCCCGTCGGGTCGAAGTTGTTGCGAGAGGCTCGTCATTAATTTCGCTCAATTAAGCCGCGGCGGGCTTATTCGGCGAATTGCGGCCAGCGCGCCCGGAAAGCCAGCTGCGCGTCCTTGTCGGGAATCACCGGGCGTGCGGGGTCGGTCAGGAACTTGAGGGGGAAGGCGGGCTTGAGGTGCAGGATGAGTACCGTCGATCCCTTGACCTCGAAGACCGCATACCAGGCGCCGCAACCGATGTCGAAAAGGTCGCCGTGGCGGCTGCGGATACGACGAGTCCGGTGCGGGCTCGGATCCCGGCTGAGGATCTCGAGCAGGCGGGCTTCGAAGTCGACCGACCATTCCTGCTTCAGCCAGGCCATGTGTTCGGTCGCCTGCGGCGTGAACTGCACCGCGAAGGCCGGAGGGGCGTTCAGCGCGGCGTCGACCTCGTCGATCCATCCCGCCTTGGCGTCAGGGAAGCAGTCGTAGGAGGGGATGTAGGGCTTGATGTCGAAGACCGGCGTGCCGTCGACGAGGTCGCACGGACCCAGGATCAGCTTGCCCTTCTTGACCTCGATCAGCTGGACGGGCGTGATGCCGAGCGGGTTCGGGCGATGCGGGGAGCGCGTGGCGAAGACGCCGCGGCGTTTCGAAGGGCCGCGCGGCGGGAGCACTTCGGGCCGCCAGTCGGTGTTGCGATGGAACCACCAGATGAGCCAGACGCGGTCGAAGCCTTCGAGGTCCTTGAGCGCCTTCTGGTATCTGTCCCCCGGCAGCATCTCCAGGACGTTGGTCTCGGCCTGCTTCTCGTCAGGCTGGTGTCGGGCGTCGAACTTCAACGGCTTTCCGGAGCGGATGAAGCCGATCGGCGTGATGGTGAGTCCCGGATCCAAGATGACCAAGGCCTAGGCCTCGCACGCCAAAAGGCAAAGATTCATTGTCTTCGCTGTTAGCCGTCGCTAGCCCTCCGATCCCGCAATGTCCGCCGAGGTCATCAACCTTTCCTGCTACAAGTTCGCTCCTCTGGAGGGGCTCGAGGAATTGCGCGCCCGCCTGCAGGAGGTCTCGAAAGCGCACGGGCTCAAGGGCACCATCCTGCTGGCGCCCGAGGGCATTAACTTCTTCCTCGCCGGCACGCGTGCGCAGCTCGCGGCCGTGCTCGAAGTCATCCGCGCGGTCCCGGGGCTCGCGGGAATATCCCCCAAGGAGAGCCCTAGCTCAGCCCAGCCGTTCAAGCGCATGCTCGTGAAGATCAAGAAAGAGATCATCGCGTTCGGCGTCGACGGCGTGGATCCGGCCCGACGCCCGTCGGCCAAGATCTCGGCGAAGCAGCTCAAGCAGTGGCTGGACGAGGGACGGCCCGTCACGCTGCTCGACACCCGCAACGATTACGAGGTGCGGATGGGTACCTTCAAGGGCGCGGTCGTGCCGAAGATCTGGAACTTCCGAGACTTCCCCGCCGCGGTCGAGAAACTGCCGGCCGAACTGAAGTCGCAGCCGGTCGTGATGTTCTGCACCGGCGGCATCCGCTGCGAGAAGGCCGGACCGTTCATGGCCATGAAAGGGTACACCGACGTGCTGCAGCTCGACGGCGGGATCCTGAAGTATTTCGAAGAAGTCGGCGGAACGCATTACGACGGCGAATGTTTCGTCTTCGACGAGCGCGTCGGCGTGGGGCCGGACCTGCGCGAGACGGGTTCGGTCATCTGCTTCAACTGCCAGATGCCGCTCACGGTCGAGGACCAGCGCCGTCCGGATTACGTCTATGAGAAGACGTGCCGTCATTGCGTCGACGGCAAGCCCAAGGGCCGGGGCAATACCGCGCAGCGTGGGGCCTGAGCGTTACCAACGTAGTTCCGACAGGCTGAAGACCCGGCGGGCGCCATGCGGCAGGCGGGCCTGCAGGGCGACGTCATCTTTGTCGCTGAGGATACCGGTGCGGAGCAGCACGCTGTCCAGGCCCGCTCCGGCGGCGCCGGCGATATCGTGTTCGGGGCTGTCGCCGATCGCCAGCACCGTCATCGGCGGAGGATTACCGAGCGCGGACAGGGCGGTGCGATAGATGTCGGCGTGGGGTTTGCCGAAATAGCGAAGCACGGCTCCCTTGCGTGCGAGTTCGAGGGCGATCGCGCCGGCCGAAGGACGGATGCCCTTGGGTGTCAGCATCTCGAGGTCGGGGTTGCAGACCGCGATCGTCACGCCGCGCCGGGCGGCCGGCGTCAGGTCGCGGATCTGTTCGCGCCAGTTGCGGTCCGGTTCCTGGGAGGCGGCGAGGATGATGCCGTCGGCCTCGTCGGGCCAGGTGAGCGAGAAGCCGAGGTCGCCGAAGCCGTAATCGTCGCCAGGCTTGCCGGAGATGTGCACCTTGGCTCCGCGGCGGAAGCCGTCGCCCAGGCTGCCGGAGCGGATCGCGGATTGCGCCGCATCGCCGGAGGTGACGACGGCGTCGAAGTGTTCCGGGCCGAAGCCGAACTTCGCGAGGCGTACGACGTTGTCGGCGCCGGTCTTGGCGGAATTGGAAAGCACCGCGACCTTGCCGCCGCTCTCGCGGAAGCGACGCAGGGCCTCGGCGGCATGCGGATACGCGACGGCGCCGTCGTGCAGCGTGCCGAATTGGTCCACGAGCAGGGCGCCATATTGGCCGGCGATTTCGGAAAGGCCAGCGATGGGGGAAAGGGCGCTCATGCGAAGGTGATTTCGTGGCCGAGCGATCGCCAGGCGAGACGCGCCGCCCCCGCGGCGGCTTCTTCGCTCCACGCCGGAAGTTGCGGCACGCAAAGGGCCGCGGCGCGCAGGCTCATCCAGGCGGCGCTGCGGGCGCCACCGCCGGCATGGCGTACGTTGCGCAAGGACGGGCAGCCGAGTTCCCGCAGCTTCGCGAAGCCGGTCTGCTCGACCCGGGCGAAGGCTTCATAGATACCTTGCAGGAATACGGCGTCGGAAGCCGGACGCGGCGTCAGTCGCGGGGCGAGCTTGGCGTCGGAGACCGGGAAGCGTTCTCCGGCGGAGGGCAACGGGTAGAAGTCGGTCCCGGTCGGCTTCGACGGTTCCAGCAATGGTTCGAGGGCGGCGAGCTGTTCAGCGGAAAAGAACTGCAAGAGCGTCTTGCCGCCGCAGTTGGAGGCGCCGCCGGCGAGCCAGGTGTCGCCGATGCGGTGGCTGTAGACGCCGAGTTCGGGGGCGAAGACCGGGCGATCGCTGAGGAGCTTGAGCACGATGGTCGAGCCGAGCGCCGTGGCGGCTTCGCCGGGTTCGGTCGCGCCGCTGGCCAGGAAGGTCGCGCAGCCGTCGGTCGTGCCGGCGGCGATCGTGATGCCTTCGGGGATGCCGAGGGCGATGGCCGCTTGGGCGGAGACGTGTCCGATCGGCGTGCCGACCGGGACGACTTCCGGGAGGAGGCCAGGAGATAGTCCGAACGAACTCAGCCAGTCCGGCCAGCTGCGGCTGACGGGATCGTAACCGGTCTTCAGCGCGTTGTTCTCGTCGGTCTGCCAGTTCGTCGCTCCGAGGCAGCCGTTGATCCAGTCGGCCTGATGGAGGATGCAGTGAAGACGGGGGAGCTTGGCCCACTGCAGGGCGCGTGCCGCCGGAGACGTGGCGCCGTGCGCGGCGCTTTCCCGTGGGGCGAGCGACTTGATCTTCACGGCGAGATCGCCGGTGTCCGCGTCATCGTACATGCGGGCCGGGGCCAGCGGACGGTTATGGTTATCGACCGGGAGAATCGTTCCGGAAGTCGCATCGACGGCGATCGCCCTCGCACCTGAAAGGTCGAGCTGCCGGCTCAGCTCGTCCAAGGCCGTGCGGCAACCGTTCCACCAGTCTTCGGGCGATTGTTCGCGCCGGGCGACTGTGGCTTTGGTCGCGGGGAGCGTCGCCGAGCCGAGTCCGAGGATTTTTCCGGATGCATCGACGGCCACGGCGCGCACGCCTGAGGTGCCGAGGTCGAGGCCGATGACGAAGCCGTGCATGGGTGTATATGGAGGGGCAGGGAAGGCCGGGGCAAGGATGGAGCAGGTCTTGGCGGTTAGCGGCAGGCGGTTGGAAGCGCAATGAGGACAAAAGGGAGGCTCTGACCTCATGGGCTTTCGCGAGGCCGTGTTTCTTCCTAGCCGCCAACCGCTATCCGCTCACCGCTTCTTACCTTGGGTTTAGTTCATCCCAACTCTTCAGGTCGCAGGTCTTCAGGTAAGGTTCGGCGGCGGCTTTCCATGCCGGCGTGCGGCGGCTTGGAATAGGAACCAGATCGGACGCTTCTGGTCGGGGTCGGCGATGCTCCCTTCCTTGTTGGTCCAGAGTCCGAGCCTCAGTCCGCCTTCCTTCGCATGGTCCACCTGACGATGGTAGAGGAAGGCGTCGATCTGGCCGTCGAGGCGGGAGACTTTCTCCCAGGCATAGGCGTACGCCGCGGCCTGTTCCGCGAGGGCGTCCGGGCGCTTGGTCACGTTGAAGCCCTGTTCGGTGAGGCTGAGCCGGCGAGGCTTGCCTTCGTAGAGCAGTTCCGGCGTCGACAGTTTCTTCGTCAGCACCTCGAGGTTCTTGAAGGTCACCTTCGGGGTGGCGTCGTCCGTCGTCACCTTGTCCAGCCAGGTGCGGGGCTCCCGCAGATTCGCCGGGTAGGGGTGGAAGGCGAGGTTCCAGTCGAAGTCGCCTCGTTCACGGGCGCGCTTCGCGAACAGTTCGAGCAGGCTGCGACCCGGGCAGGCTTGCAGCGGATCGGGATGGTTCTTCGCCGTCCAGTTATGCTCCATCGAAAGATAGACGCGGGCATGGGCCGAATGCCGGCGCAGGGAGGTCCAGGCGAGCCGCACCTGGTCCTCGTATTGCATGGCGACTTCCTCGGCGGTGGCCGGGCCCATCTGATGCCACTCGTGGTGGGAGTTGACCTCGTTGCTGATCACCCAGCCCCAGATCCGCCCGTGCGTGGCGTCCGCGGACGACCAGCGGCGGGCGATGAAATCCGTCAGCGCCTTGTAGCAGGCGCGGCCTTCCGGAGTCACCGTGTTGGCCGCCATCGTCGTGCCCTTCGCCGGATCGGCCTTCGGGTGGATCGTGAGCGAACGGAGCCGTTCGTCGGGAGATCGGTAGGTGGTCAGGATGGCCGTGACGACCACCCCTTGGTCGCTGAGCGGCTTGACCTGACGGTCGATCATGCGGACGAATGCGTCGTTGATCGCGAAGGTGAAGCCGTCCGCCGTCGCCGTGCTTTGTCCGGGCTGGGGCTCCTTCGCGGGCGAGAGCAGTCCGTTCAAGGTCAGGTTGATGCCTGCGTGATGGACGCCCAGCTCGAGGGCGTCCGCCGCCATCTGGACCTGCAGCCCCTTAGGTGAGGGCGTCGCGGGGTAGGCGCCCGGGTCGACTTCGGCCGAGGCGGCGAGGGCCTGGAGCAGGCAGAAGGCGAGCAGGGGGCGCATGGGAGCTGGACAGGTAAGGCGGGCCGAGGTTGCAAACTATTAACGGATTGCAGGCGGCGGCTCCCATGGCTGGATTGGCATCACCCCATGCGTACCCTGGCATTCCTTCTCTGTCTGACCGGCGGCCTGCTGGCCGCCGCGCCCGCCAAGCAGCCCAACATCGTCTTCATCTTCTCGGATGACCATGCTTATCAGGCGATCAGCGCCTATGGCGACGCGCGGAAGCTGAACCAGACCCCGAACATCGACCGCATCGCCAAGGAAGGAGCGCGCTTCGACCGCGCCCTCGTGACCAACTCGATCTGCGGGCCGTGCCGCGCCGTCGTCCTGACCGGCAAGTATTCCCATCTCAACGGATTCTATAACAACACGAACTCGGTCTTCAACGGAGCCCAGGTGACCTTCCCGAAACTCCTGCAGAAGGCAGGCTACCAGACCGCCATGATCGGCAAGTGGCACCTTGGCAGCGATCCCACCGGCTTCGATTTCTGGCAGGTGCTTCCGGGGCAGGGGGTCTATTATAACCCGCCCATGATCAATGCTCAGGGTGCGGTGAAGACCCAGGGGTATGTGACGGAGATCATCACGGACCTCTCGCTCGGGTGGCTCGACAAGCGCGACAAGACGAAGCCGTTTCTTCTCATGTGCCACCACAAGGCCCCGCATCGCGAATGGGAGCCTAACATCAAGGACCTCGATTTCGACAACGGGCGCGTCTACCCCGAGCCGCCTTCGCTCTTCGACGATTATGCCAACCGCGCGAAGGCGGTCGCCGACAACGACATGAGCCTGGAGAAGACCATCACGGAGAAGGACATGAAGCTTGTCCGTCCGCCGCAGCTCGACGCCGAGCAGACCGGCGTCTGGGATGCCTACTACGGCCCGCGCAACGAAGCGTATCGCAAGGCCAATCTTTCCGGCAAGGACCTGGTCCGCTGGCGCTACCAGCGCTACATGCACGATTACCTCGCCACGGTGAAGTCGGTGGACGACAGCGTCGGCCGCGTGCTCAGGTATCTCGAGGAGCATGGCCTCGCCGAGAACACGATCGTCGTCTATGCGTCCGACCAAGGCTTCTATCTCGGCGAGCATGGCTGGTTCGACAAGCGCTGGATCTTCGAGGAGTCCATCCGCACGCCGTTGCTGGTCCGCTGGCCCGGAGTGACCAAGCCCGGTTCGGTCAGCAAGGACCTCGTCTCCAACCTGGATTTCGCCGAGACCTTCCTCGACGCCGCCGGCGTCGCCATCCCCGCGGACATGCAGGGCCGCAGCCTGAAGCCGATCCTCGCCGGCGCCACGCCCGCGGATTGGCGAAAGGAGTTCTACTACCACTACTACGAGTATCCGCAGCCGCACCACGTCTCGCCGCACTACGGCATCGTCACAGACCGTTACAAGCTGGTGCACTACTACGGCACCGGTCGCGACGAGACCGACCTGTTCGACAGCGAGAAGGACCCGCTCGAGCTGCGCAGCTACTTCGGCCAGCCCGGCTATGAGGCCATCCAGGCCGACCTCGAGTCCCGCCTGCAGAAGCTGCGCGTGGAATTCAAGGAGCCTGCCGTCGAGGACGAATATGCCACCGGTGAGAAGAAGCGCCCCGGTCAGGGCCAAGGGAAGGGTAAGGGGAAGGGCAAAGGCCCGAACGCCGTCAAAGCACCTGACGCCAAGTAGGCCTTATTCGCCGGCCTTGGCCGCCGCCTTCTTTCCCTTCGCCTTGCTGACGTTGTCGGCGGCGGGGTCGAAGGCCGGGTTGGGCGTGGGCAGCTGGGCGTCGACGGATTTCAGCCAGACGTCCAGACGTGCGCGCAGCGCCTTGGCGCGTTCGGGCTGAGCGGCAGCGAGATCCTTCGCCTCGCCGACGTCGTTGGCCAGGTCGTAGAGTTCGTCGCGACCGTCCTCGTAGAAATGGACCAGGCGGAAGTCGCCGAGGCGGATGGCGCTGTGAGGCGTCGCGCCGCCGGGATGGTAATGAGGGTAATGCCAGAAGATCGCCTCGCGGTCGGGTTTCGTGCCGGACTTGAGGAGGGGCGCCAGGCTGACGCCGTCGACGAGGGATTGGAGCGGCTTCACTCCCGTCATCTCCAGCAGGGTCGGGTAGAGGTCGATCGACATGGCGGGGGAGGCCTCGACGACGCCCGCCTTGGTCACTCCCGGCCAATAGACGATGAGCGGGATGCGGACGCCGCCTTCGTAGGCGGAGCCCTTGCCGGCGCGCAGCGGGGAATTGTCGGTCGTCGGCAGCAGTCCGCCGTTGTCCGAGGTGAACACGATGATCGTGTTTTCTTCGAGATGCAGGTTCCTCAGGCCGGCGCGGATCGTACCCAGCGCGTCGTCGACGCTCGTGACCAAGGCCGCGTAGGTCGCGTTCTTCTGTTTCAGGTCCGGCGTCTTCTCCGCCTTCGCCTTGAATTTCGCGATCACGTCGGGCTTGCCGGCGATCGGCTGGTGGACGGCGTAATGCGGGAGGTAGATGAAGAACGGCTTGTCCTTGTTGGCCTCCATGAACTTGACCGCCTCGCTCGCCTCGCGGTCCGTGAGGAATTCGCCGGCCGGTCCGTCCTTCAGCGTCGGGATGCCGTAGGGAGAGACGTAGCGAGGAGGCTGGCCGCGATGGTAGCCCCCGATGTTCACGTCGAAGCCATGCTTGTCGGGATAGTAAGCTTCGTCGCCTTCCTTCAGTCCGGGCGTGAGGTGCCATTTGCCGATGCTCGCGGTCGCATAGCCCGCGGCCTTGAACTGTTCCGCGAGCGTGATCTCCTCGAACGGCAGGAACTTCTGCCAGTCCGGAATCTTCAGCTTGGCGTGGGGACGTTCATGTCCCGTGATCCAGTCGGTGAGGTGCAGGCGGGCAGGGTACTTGCCCGTGAGCAGGGCGGCGCGGGTCGGAGAGCAGACCGTGCAGGCGGAATAACCGTTCGTGAAGCGGATGCCGTCTTTCGCCAGCTGGTCGACATTGGGTGTCTCGTAGAACCGGCTGCCATAGCAGGACAGGTCGGTGAGCCCCATGTCATCGACCAGGACTACGATGACGTTGGGGTGGCGAGCCGGGGTGGATTCGGCGGCCAGAAGGCTGGTCATCAAGGCCGAAAGGAGGAAAAACGCACGAAGCATAGGGAATAAGAGGGTGGGCCGAGGTAACTCTCGCTGGCCGGCATCACAAGGTGAATGCGTGGCGGGGGCGTTCTTGTGGAGGAAAAGGTTTGTCAGAGAAAACTGCTGACTTATTTTGGACACCAGACCCTGCCCCCGCTTTCCCATGCTTATGTCCAAATTGTACGCATCTTTGACCTTGCTGATGGTGATGCTCGCATCCGCCTTCGGCGCCGGTTCCGTCGGCAAGCTCCAGGGCGCCGCCGTGGCGGTCGAGGCGCCCGACGATCGGCTGGCGATCGCCGCCGGTAAGCTCGGCTGGACCGTCGAGAAAGCGAAGGCCATCGCGGCCCGCGACCACGACCTGCACGTATCGGCCGACAACCGGCTTTTCTATGCCTGCAAGTTCCTGCCCGCGGCCATCACCGCGCCTTCCTCCGGCGGCGCGGCGGCGGTTCAGATCGGCCCTGACACCACGCCCTTCACGACCACGCCGATGACCGTGAACGCGACCACCGCCTTCCAGTTGCATAGCCGTCCTGGGGCGTCGCGAGTTCTCTATCTCGACTTCAAGGGGCACACCACTCCGGCCGGCATGTGGGGCTCTTCGACCATCGTCACGCCCGCCTTCAAGCTCGCCGGCACCGCGACCACGACCGATCAGGCCAATCTTAACGCGATCCGAGACATCTGGTTGCACGTCTCCGAGGATTTCTCCCCCTGGGACATCGACGTCACCACCGAAGTCCCTGCTACCACCAAGCGCGGCCAGCGCTGCGTGATCGGCGGCAGCGAGGCCGCCTGGGTGGGCGTCACCGGCGTGATGGGCATCGCGCACATCGGTTCCTTCGGCGGCTACCTCACGGGCACCGACGACAACAACTTCGTCTTCATCGACGACAACATCCCGTCCACGAATCCCACGACGACCAACTACGAGGTGACCATCGAGTGCGTCGCCCATGAGGTCGGTCATACCCTCGGCCTCAACCACTGGGGCGAGGACTCTACCGGTACCGGTGCGGCTTACACCGTCGGCCATGCCGTCACCGGCTTCACCGGCATTTCGTCCGTCTGCCCGATCATGGGCAACAGCGGCTTCGTCGGCTGGCCCTCGGCGTGCAACCTGAACCAGTGGTCCAAGGGAGATTACGCCCATGCCAAGGCCGCCACCGTGAGCGGCATGCAGGACGACGTGGCCACCATCTCGCTCTTCGCCACCCAGCTGACATCCACCAACAAGACGTTGGCCACGGCCACCGTGGTGTCCGGGACGAGCATCACCGCGGGCGGCGTCATCGCAGACAGCACCGACATCAACCTCATGAAGATCACGCCCGGCGTCGGCGCGCTCACCTTGACGGCCACCCCGCACCTGAAGTATCGCAACTACAACGGCAACCTGAAGATCGGCCTTTCGCTCCTCGACGCATCCGGCAACGTCGTCGCCGGTTCCTATCCCCTCAACAGCTTGGGAGCGACCCTGACCTACAATGTGCCCACCCAAGGGACCTACTACATTAAGATCAACGGCCTGGGCTACGACCCGACCAAGGGGTCTAGTCAGATTCCTACCAACCTGGGCGTCACCGGCACCGTGGTCGGAACCGCCGCCGGCTTCACCAATTACGGCTCCCTCGGCCGCTGGGGTCTGGTCGGCAGCTGGCAGCCTCTCGTGATCGCGCCTGTCGCGAACATCACCTCCGACAAGACCGGCGGGGTCCGTCCCGTGACGGTCGCTTTCAACGGCAGCGGCTCAAGCGATGCCGACGGTTTCGTGGCGAGCTACGCATGGAACTTCGGCGACCCCGGTTCCGGCACGGCGAACACGTCCACCCTCGCGAATCCGTCGCACACTTACTCTGGCGCTCCCGGAACCTACACGGCCTCTTTGGTCGTAAGGGATAATCAGGGCAACTACTCGGCGGCCGCCCAGAAGGTCATCACCGTCAGCGGAGCGCCGCTGCCTCCCTCGATCCGTCTCGCCTCGATGAGCGCCGCCTGGGTCCGCATGACGAACGTCGAAGTTGCCGGCGTCGCTTCCATCCAGGTCGTCGACCAGTACGGACAGCCGTTCCGTTATGCGGTCGTCAACGTCAGGGTGAGCGGCTCGGCGTCCGGTCTGGCTGCGGCCAAGACCGACGCGAACGGCTTCGTGACCATCAACATGCCCAAGCAGCGGAACACGACCACGGGCAACCTGATCTTCACGGTGACCAGCCTGTCCTATCCTGGCTACACCTACGACCTCACGCACAACATCCCGTTCAGCGCTTCGGTGACGCTTCCGGCTTACGTCCCCTGATTCTTCCAGGATTTTGTTCCGAAGGCGGCCGAAAGGCCGCCTTCTTCGTTTGGACTGGAGCAGGGCGGGGTGGCGGCTAGATTACGGCCTTCCCCATGGCTTCCGACATCCAGCCTTCTTCCCGCCGTGAGTTCCTCGGAGCCGCGGCCTTCGCTCTCGCCGGTCTCGCCACGGCTTCCCGGCTCGCCGCTGCCGATGCGCCCAAGCCGTCGGTGAAGCGCCCTCCGAATCCCTACGTCTACAAGTTCAACATCGGCAAGATCGAGGCCTTCTCGATCAGCGACGGCCATATGCTCTTCCGCCAGGGGCTCGAACTCATGTGGCCCGAGGCGGATCGCCCGACCATGAAGGAAGCCTTGATCTTCAACCGAGAGCGCCTCGATGCCCTGCCGCTGTACGTGAACATCATGGGCCTGAAGATCGGCGACGAGGTCGCCCTGATCGACGCCGGCTTCGGCGAGCGTCACCCGAATCCCAATTTCGGCTGGTTGGCCGAAGGCCTGCGTCAGCTCGGCATCAAGCCCGAGCAGGTGACGACCGGTTTCCTCAGCCACTCGCATTCGGACCACCTCGACGGGTTCGTCGACAACGGCAAGCCGGCCTTCCCGAACGCCAAGATCTACCTGCTGCAGGAGGAATATGACTTCTGGCGCGGTCCGAATCCCGATTTCTCGAAGTCCAAGCGAGACAAGAAGCCCTTGCCCGCGATGGTGAAGACCGTCTGCCGCAACTTCGATATCCTCAAGGACCAGCTCGTCGTCGCCAAGGACGGCCAGAAGCTCTTCCATGACGCCGTCACCGTGATCGCGGCGCCCGGGCACACAGACGGTCATGCCTGCTTCGAGATCCGTTCAGAAGGCGAATCCCTGGTCCATATCAGCGACGTCGTCCATCACCACGTGCTCATGTTCGACAACGTCGGCTGGACCGTTGCGATGGACCATGACCCGGAGACCGCGGTCAAGACGCGTCAGAAGCTCTTCACCCGGATGGCCAAGGAAAAGAGCCGTGCCTTCGGTTTCCATCTCCCCTGGCCGGGCATCGGTACCGTCGTGCCCAAGGGGAATCAGTACGCCTGGGTGCCCGAGCGCTTCAGCTGGGGCTCCTAAGCGACCGTTTATTGGAAGACCACCGGCGGAGCCGGGGCGGGGGCCGGGACGCCGTTCGCGCCCGGTGCGGCCGTGACCTGAGCGGCGCCGGCAGGACCGACGGCGCCCGCAGGTTGGCTGTTCATCCGCTGGATCTCGGCGAGGAGCATGCCGATGCCTTGCTGGCGCAGGCTGTTCATCTCGTTGAGCATGCCTTCGCGTTCGCTTTCGGGCGCATTGGCCCAGGCGGCTTCGATCTGGTGACGGCGATCGATGACTTCGCGATATTCGGGGCGCTGGCCGAGTGCTTGGAAGGCCTTGGCGGCGTTGGGGTCGCTCGCCATGAGCGTCTCGCGGATGCGACGGCCTTCTTCCTTCAGGTCCGTGAAGCGCTCTTCCATCTCGGCGCGTCTGGCATCGAGCTTCGGGGACTTGGGAATTTCGCGCGCTACCGGGGCGGACGCCTTCGGCGTGCTGACGGTCTCGATCGGACTGACCGCCTTCATGCGTTCGATCGGGTTCTTGGGGGCGGGGGCGGGCGCGAGGAAGCGCCAGGCGCCGACGACGATGGCGGCGAGGAGGAGCAGGGCGAACAGGGTCTTACGCATATTGGTCAGTTGAGTTTGTAAGATTAAAGAGTGAAGAGTTCCCTCTATCCCGAGGGGCGGACCTCGTTTTAAATTCGAGATCGCAGCGTGTGCTTACGGTGGGTTGCCTTTCAGGGCCTGTGACACAGGAGATCAGGGGTACTTTGGGGAATCCTGTCCTGCGGGGGTTGCATGCCAAGCCCATAGGATGATTTTGACCCTAGCCGGGATGGATAGGCTCCTGCCGTCCTGCTGAGCCGAAGAGGAGTGACATCCGAAGTCCTTTGTCTTGGCATCGCTTCATATGTGGTCCCTGTTGACTTGCCGATTCGCGGTGCCAGCGGCATTTTTCCTGATGATTTGGTCGAACGGAGCCTTGGGCTTGATGGCCGCGGAATGGCAGTGGACCGTAGAGGTGGCCGGTGACGTTTCCCGGGAAACCAAGGCTCTGCCAAGGGCTTTCCTTTGGGTGCCTCCTCGTTGCGAACGTGTGCGTGCCGTGATCCTGGCCCAGCATAACATGCAAGAGCAGCCCATTCTTGAGGACGCTGGGTTCCGTGAGACTTTGTCCCGGCTGGATGTTGCTGCGATATGGGTGACGCCCTCCGTCGATGACGGAGCACACCTGTCGGACGGGGCAGGCGAACGCCTGTTGGCGATGCTGTCCGCGTTCGCGAATTTGTCAGGGTATCAGGAATTGGCCTCGGCTCCGGTCATACCTGTCGGGCATTCGGCCCAAGCGTCTTTTCCGTGGGAGTTCGCTGCATGGAATCCTGCCCGGACGTTGGCCGTGATTTCGCTCAGCGGGCAGTGGCCTTACACTCCGGCCGTGAGGGCTTCTTTCCCTCAGGTTGGACTGTAGATGGCGTCCCTGGGTTGGTCACCATGGGCGAATACGAATGGGCGGAAAGCAGGGCCAAGGAGGGGGCCGCCCAAAAGGCCAAGCATCCGCAGCTGCCTCTTACCATGGTCGCCGAGCCGGCCGCCGGGCACTTCGCCTCGACGCGTGCGAAGATCGATATCATCGGATTGTACCTGCGGAAAGCGCTCGCCGCCCGTTTGCCTCCGAAGGTTGCCTCAGGCGGTATCGTCACGCTAAGGCCCATCGACACGGCGGTCACTGGCTGGCTTTATGAGCCGTGGCGCAAGAATAAGCCGCCCTCATTCGCTCCTGGCCCGGTCGGCGGGACTTCCCCCTACCAAGGCGATCGGGCACATGCTTTCTGGGCTTTTGACCAAGAACTGGCCGAGGCCATAAGGGCGCTTGGCGACCGTTATCGCGCCCGGTCGGTCCAGTTGCTAGGTTATGTGCAGGCCGGCAAAGTCGTGCCTCAGGTCAATGGTACGCATCAGCAGGTGACTCTGTCTTGGTTGCCTGAGGAGGACGGTATCAGCTTCAGGCTTCACGGGGACTTCCTGGATTCAGTACCTCCTGGCCGTCCTGAAAAATGGACCGGACTCCTTGCTGGCAGTCCGATCGGGCACGCGGCCAGACCAAGTGACATCGTCATCGAAAGGATATGCGGCCCGGTACGTTCCAAGGGGCCGGACCGCTTCTGCTTGGCGTTCGGACGAGAAGGCATGGACAACCCTTATCGTTCGAACGAGATCTGGTTCGTGGCGAGGCATCCGGGTGATGCGCTTTATCAGCCTGCGGAACAGCAGGCGGTGATGCGGCTGCCGCTCAGGAATACCGAGGGTGCCGACCAGCGCATCGAGTTCCCTGCGATCGCCGACCGGCTTTCCGATGCCTCGCCTTTTGAGCTGAAAGCGACCTCCAACAGCGGGTTGCCCGTTGGCTACTACGTTTTGGCCGGGCCGGCGGAGGTTGATGGTGACGTGCTTCGGCTGACCGCCTTGCCGCCACGCGCCACGATGCCGATGAAGGTCACGGTGGTCGCCTGGCAGTGGGGGCGGTCCACGGAGCCTAAGCTTAAGACCGCCGAACCCGTGACGCGTTCATTCTGGATACGCAGGTAGCGAGTCGTCCGTCCCGGCGTGCTGAAAGTTGGTGGGCCCACCGGGATTTGAACCCAGAACCAAGGAATTATGAGTTCCCTGCTCTAACCGTTGAGCTATAGGCCCGTGCGATAGAGATAGGGCGAAATCGCCCCTGAGGGAAGGACGAACGTCTACTTCGCGACGACGTCGATCAGCTGGCTGCGCACGGGCGTGACGGTGGCGCGATGCTTCTCGATGGCGGCCTGGAGCCGGGCGACGACCTCGGGATGTTCGGCGGAGATCTCGTGATTCTCCGACGGGTCGACTTCCAGGTTATAGAGCAAAGGTTTCTCGTGGGGCACGGGCTTGTCGCCGTACCCGGCCTGGGTGATAAGGTGCAGTTTCCACGGGCCGAGGCGCGCGGCATAGAGCTTCTCGCCGCGATAGTAGCAGAAGACTTCGCGTTCGATGGGCTCGCCTTTGAAGAGCAGGCCGGACAGGTCGACGCCGTCCATCGGACGATCCGTGGGCGTCGCGCCGCCGGCCAACCGTATGAGGGTGGGGAAAAGGTCGAGGGTCGACGCGACGTTGCGCTCGACGGTCGGCTTGATCTTGCCGGGCATCCAGAAGATGCCGGGGACGCGCATGCCGCCTTCCCACGTGCTGCCCTTGCCGTCGCGGAGCAGGCCGGCGCTGCCGCCGGTCTCGGTGCCCATCAGCAGCCAAGGGCCGTTGTCGCTGGTGAAGACTACGAGGGTGTTGTCGGCGACGCCTTGTTCCTTCAGCGCCTTGAAGATCTCGCCGACGCTCCAGTCGAGTTCTTCGACGACGTCGCCGTAGATGCCGCGCCCGCTCTTGCCCTTGAAGCGGTCGGACGCGAAAAGCGGCGTGTGCGGGAAGGTGTGGGCAAAGTAGAGGAAGAACGGTTGCGCCTTGTTGGCGGCGATGAACTTCGTCGCCTCTTCGGTGTAGCGCCGGGTCAGCTGCGTCTGGTCGGCCTTGGGGTCGACGAGCTCGTAGCCGCGGAAGAGCGGGGCGTTCCACCACTCTGCGTCCTGGTCCGCGCGGGCGTTCGCCTTGGGCGGGTTGCCCGGCGACGGGTTCATGTCGTTCGAGTGCGGCAGGCCGAAGTGGAAATCGAAGCCGTGCTTCAGCGGATGATGTTCCGGGTTGTTCG
Organism: uncultured Opitutia bacterium; assembly: GCA_903913915.1. Lineage (GTDB taxonomy): Bacteria > Verrucomicrobiota > Verrucomicrobiia > Opitutales > UBA953 > UBA953. Next base: position 7,776 of record CAIWNE010000060.1, on the reverse strand, counting down.
TCCAGACACCGAGGTGCCATTTGCCGACCATCCCCGTCGCGTAGCCCTGAGCCTTCAGCGCCTGGGCGATCGTGATCTCGGTCGAGGGCAGCCCGCCGGTGGAGTTCGATCTCAGCACCCGGAACTGGTTATGCGCCATCCCGGAGCGGATCGGGTAGCGACCTGTGAGGAGCGAGGCGCGGCTCGGGGTGCAGACTTCGGCGGCGACGTAGAACTGGGTGAAGCGGGCGCCTTCGGCGGCCATCTTGTCCAAGTTGGGCGTGCGGATGATCGGATGACCGTAGCAACCTAGGTCGCCGTAGCCCAGGTCGTCGGCTAGGATGATAACGACATTCGGTTTGCCCGCGGCTGATAAGCCGAAGGAAAGGGCCGCCAGCAGGGCCATCAGCAGGGGTCGCATGGGGATGAGAAAAGCGACAGGCTGGGGATTGGCAAAGTCGTTTTGAGTCCAAAAGGGTGATACGACTTGAAACATGCGAACAATGGGGGAATTTCGGAGTCATAACCCCATGCGATCCGCCGTCTTCCTGTCTGCGCTCACCTTCGTGGCTGCCTATGCCGCAGAAGAGAAAGTCTACGAACCCGACTTCACGCCTCAGCCGCCGGTCAAGGTGCTCTCTCCCGAGGAGGAGCTGAAGACTATCGAGCTGCCCGAGGGGTATCGCCTTGAACTCGTGCTCAGCGAGCGCGACGGCATCAAGGAGCCCGCCAACCTGACCTTCGACGGCAACGGCCGAATGTACATCGCCGAGCTCCGCACCTATATGCAGGACATCGACGGCAACAATGAGCATGACCCCGTCGGCGTCGTCTCCCGCCACGAAAGCACCAAGCGCGACGGCAAGTTCGACAAGCATGTCATCTACCGGGACAAGATGCTCCTGCCTCGCATGGTGCTGCCTCTCGACGACCGCGTCCTCATCAACGAGACCGACACGACGGATGTCTATGTCTACCGCGACACCAAGGGAGACGGCGTGGCCGACAGCAAGCAGCCTTGGTTCGTGGGCGGCCCCAAGAACGGCAACCTCGAGCATCAGCAGAGCGGCCTCATCTGGACCTTGGACAACTGGATCTACCAGACCTACAACGCCTATCGTCTCCGCTGGAACGGCACCAAGGAGCCGCTCAAGGAAACCATCCCGAACGGCGGCGGCCAGTGGGGTCTCGCGCAGGATGACCAAGGTAAGATCTGGTGGTCGAATGCCGGCGGCGAGAAAGGCCTCTGGCACTTCCAGACGCCGATCCTTTACGGCGCCTACGACGTCAAGACGCAGTTCCCGGAAGACTTCATGCAGGTCTGGCCCAAGATCGGCCTCGCCGACCACCAGGGTGGTCCCGGACGCACGCGCCTCGACAAGACCCTCAACCACTTCACCGCATCGTGCGGCCAGGAAGTCGTCCGTGGCGACCGCCTGCCGCCCGACCTCCGCGGCGACGTCCTTATCTCCGAACCCGTCGGCCGTCTCATCCGTCGCGCCAAGGTCTCGGTCGTCGATGGCATCACCCATGTCGAGAACCCTTACGGTCAGTCGGAGTTCATCCGCTCGTCGGATCCGAACTTCCGCATCGTCAACATGGTGAACGGCCCCGACGGCTGCCTTTACCTCGTCGATATGTACCGCGGCATCATCCAGGAAGGCAACTGGGTCAAGGAAGGCAGCTATCTCCGCAAGGTCGTCCAGCAGTATGGCATGGATAAGGTCTACGGTCACGGCCGCGTCTGGCGCCTCGTCCACAAGGATTTCCAGCCCGGCCCTCAGCCGCGCATGCTCGAGGAGACCCCGGCCCAGCTGGTCGCGCATCTTTCGCACCCCAATGGCTGGTGGCGCGACACCGCGCAGAAGCTCCTCGTGCTCAAGGGGGACAAGTCCGTCGTGCCCGCGCTCACCGAGCTCGCCCTCGGCGGCAAGGAACCCCTCGGCCGCATCCATGCTCTCTGGACCCTGGAAGGCCTCGGCGCCCTCGATGCCAAGACCGTCCGCGCCTTCCTGGCCGACAAGAATCCTGACCTCCGTCGCCAAGGTCTTCGTGCCGGCGAAACGCTTGTCCGCGCCGGCGACAAGTCGCTGATCGAAGACTTCGCCAAGCTCGGCGCCGACCAGGACCCCAACGTCGCCCTGCAGACCATCATGACCGCCAAACTCCTCGGTTCGAACGAGATCAAGGCTTGGCCGGACTACGCCAAGTTCCAGCAGAAGGTCCTGCTGACTTCGACTTCCAAGGGCGTGAAGGAACTCGGCGCCATGGTCCTCACCGGCACCGACCAGGTCGGTGGCCGCGAGTACACCGGCGACGAGAACAAGCTGCTCGTCAAGGGCCAGGCCATCTATCGCGAGCTCTGCTTCGCCTGCCATGGTTACGATGGCAAGGGCATGGCCGTCGACGGCCCGAAGCCCGGCATGACCATCGCCCCGCCGCTCGGCAATTCGGCCACCGTGCGTGGTCATCGCGACGGCATCGTGCGCGTCCTGCTCGCCGGCATGTCCGGCCCCATCGGCGGCAAGACCTACGACGCCCAGATGGTGCCCATGGCCATGAACGACGACGAGTGGATCGCTGCCGTCACTTCCTACGTCCGCAATTCCTTCGGCAACAAGGGCGCCTTGATTTTCCCCAAGGACGTAGCGCGTATCCGCGGAGAGCTGAAGGGCGTCACCGCCCCGTGGACGCAGGAGACGCTGCAGGCTTCGCTGCCTCCGATCGTCAAGGCCGCCAAGGATTGGAAGGTCTCGGCCAGCGACCAGTCCGACACGGCCCAGAACGGTTGCGACGGCGACGGCAAGACCCGCTGGGAGACGAAGGACAACCAGAAGAAGGGCATGTGGTATCAGATCGAACTCCCGGCCGCCCAGACCCTGGCCGGCATCCGTCTCGACGCCGCGGGCCGTCCGAGCGCCTTCCCCAAGAACTTCAAGGTCGAGGGTTCCGTCGACGGGAAGAAGTGGTTCGCGCTCGGAACCAACCATGGCCTTTACTCGCTCTCCGAAGCCTACTTCGACGCCAAGCAGACGAAGTTCGTGAAGATCACCCTGACCGATGCCACCAAGGGTCAGCCTTGGGCGATCCAAGAGGTGCAACTCGTCGCGCAGAAGTAAGCCTGACGCATTCTCCGTTCGACAGGGCGACTTCGGTCGCCCTGTCTTGTTTGTCGACCATGACTCCGGTTCAACGCGAGCAGTTCAAGCAAGCCGTCTTCCGGTTCGAACCTTTGCCGACGGACTGGCCGGAGGCTTTCGCGATCATCACCGCCTATGATCCGGATGGGCTCTCGACGACGTCCGAACGGAACATCGCCGCCGATGCCGCTTTGGAATCCGAACTGAGGGCCGCGGGGTGTCGCCTGCATCGGATCACCGGAGGCTCGGCGGATGGGGTTCACCTCGAGCCCGGCTGGGGCGTGCCCATCGGGTTGCCCGGCGCGGTCGAATTCGGGCGGCGTTATCGCCAGCTCGCGATTTTCCATGTGCAGGGCGGGGTGATCTCCTTGGTGGATTGCGACGACGGGTCCGCCGAGGTCCTGGAACGACCGTTCCGGGCCGTCTGACCTATTTTCGGATTGGAACACCTTGGGTTTTCGGGACTCTAACCCGTAACCCCTTATCCCCATGAAGAGCCTAATGTTCCTCCTCGCCGTCCTGGCCGCCGTCGTCGGCGTCCGCGCCGCCGACGCCCCTGGTCTGGTCAACGGCAACCCGCCTGACATGCGCACGCTCAAGAGCGGTGACGCCGCTCCTGACTTCGAGCTGCTGGGCACCGACGGCAAGAAGCATAAGCTCGCCGAATACACCGGCGGCGAGGCGCTCGTCGTGCTCTTCACCTCCAACCACTGCCCGACCTCGCACAGCATCGAACGTCGACTCCAGAAGTTCTACGAAGAATACAAGGGCAAGGGCGTGAAGCTCGTGGCGATCAACCCCAACCATCCGGACGGCCTCAGCAAGGACGAGCTGGGATATGGCGAGTTCGGCGACTCCTACGCGGAGATGAAGCCCTACGCCGAGAAGAACCACTGGACCTTCGACTACCTGTACGACGGCGACACCCAGACCATCGCCCGCGCCTACGGCTGCCTCGCGACCCCGCACGTCTTCGTCTTCGATAAGAACCTCAAGCTCCGTTACCAGGGCCGCTTCGACGATTCCCGCTTCTACGACGACAGCACCGTGAAGTCCAAGGACTGCCAGAACGCCGTGGACGCCATCCTCGCCGGCAAGAAGGTCGAAGTCGAACTCACCAAGCCCATGGGCTGCTCGACCAAGTGGCGTGAGAAGAAGGCCCTGCATGACGCCAAGCACGAGGCCTGGGCCAAGACCCCGGTCACCGTCGAACTGATCGACAAGGCCGGCATCGCCAAGCTCCGCGCCAACACCTCCAACAAATACCGCATCATCAACGTCTGGGCCACCTGGTGCGCCCCTTGCGTCAAGGAGTTCCCCGACCTCGTCGAGATCTCCCGCAAGTTCGACATGCGCGACTTCGAGCTGATCTCCATCAGCCTTGATAAGCCCGAGGACAAGGCCAAGGCCGAGGCGTTCCTCTTCAAGCAGGCCGCCGGCCTTAGCAAGAAGGTCGAAGCTTCCCTCAAGAAGGAAGGTCGCACGACCAACAGCTACCTCTTCGCCGGCAGCGGCGACGACCTCGCGGCCGTCCTCGACAAGGACATGCCCGGCCCCATCCCGCACACCATCGTCGTCGCTCCGGGCGGCGAGATCGTCTACCGCCACACCGGCGTCATCGACCGTGCCGAGACCGAGAACGCGATCCTCGACAAGATGAACCGCTTCTACTCTCCGGCCGCGCCGAAGAAGTAAGCCATTCCGCCCAAGAGAAAGCCCCGGCCGCAGCGATGCGGACCGGGGTTTTTGTTGGGCGCGGTGAGATCTCAGACCGCGAGCGCGAAAGTCTGATCCATGGGATTGAGCCAGACCTTCACGCGCGGCATCCAGGAGGGGCCGATGATCGCATCGATGTCGAGGGCGCGCAGGAACGGGCCCATCGGTACCGGCGAGATGCCTCCGCCGAGGATGTCCGGCGCTTCGCCGAAGCGTTCGAGCAGGTCATGGCCGGCCAGCGTGAAGGGCAGCGTGTACGAGACCGGGATGTCCATGTCGCCGAACATCGGGCTGAAATCCTTGAAGCCAGGTTCGGCCTTCTTGCTCGTCAGGAACTTGCGGCCGGTCACATAGCCATACTGCGCGCCCGTATCCCAGAGCGCGCGGGCAGGGTGGCCGTTGAGCGTCACGGCGAAGAGCGGGATGTCGGACATCGGTGCGAGTTCGTAAGGCTGCGCCTTGAAGCCGGCGGGCATCTCGTCGCCGGCCGTCAGCGTCCGGTGGGCGACGTCGAAGAGCAGGGTGGTCTGGGCGAGGAGGTCCATGCCCAGCAACACGTCGACCTGGACGCCGATCTCGGCGGACAGCTTGTCGAACGTGAAGCCCATGTAGCCGCCTTTGTTCACGCCGTGGTTCTGGTTCTGCCAGGTCAGGCGACCGGATTTTGATGAGCTGAAGGGGGCCCCTGTGTCGATGAGGGCACGGCCTTCTGGGAGGTCGACGAACAGGTGGCGATTGAGGAGATAGAGTTTATAGGTGCAGACCATGGAGGAAATGTGGGTATTACGGGCCATATGGGAGAATTGCTGACAGTTGTAAGTGCTAACAGTAGTATGTCAAGTAATGGAGTGTCTGAAAAGGGAAACCGGAAGCCGGATGATTGGCTGGGGGCTCATTCTCGGGTGTCAGGTTTCGGCTGCAGGTTCGGGAGCGGGAACAGGTACGGGTGCAGGTTCCGGGGCCTGTACCTGAACCCGTACCCCAGAACCAGACGCCCGGAGCCAAAGACCTGAAAATTAACCCGAAGCTTAATTTCCGGTTTCCGGTCTCCCTTTTCGGGCACCCTGTATCTCTTCGGGCATAAACAAGCCCCGGATCGGGTGATCCGGGGCTTCTGGAAGGCGGCTGGAGGGCTTGTTAGGCCTTCTTTACCTTAACCCACTGCTTCGTCTTGGCGGACTCCAGGACGGCGTCGCAGACGTACTGGGTGCCCAGCGCGTGGCGGAAGTCCGGATAGGCCTTCGGAGCCTTCGGGTCGTCGAGGCTCTTGAGGAACTCGGCGAGAGCGTGGGTGAAGGAGTGCTCGTAGCCGAGGCAGAGACCCGGGACCCACCAGTTGCCGGCGTACGGATGGTCGCCGTCGGACGTGTGGATGCTGGCCCAGCCACGACGATCGCCCGGGACGGAGTGATCGAAGTAGTTGAGGCGGTTGAGGTCGTGCAGGTCCCACTGCAGGGACTTCTTCTCGCCGTTGATCTCGAACGTGTAGAGCGCCTTGTGGCCGCGCGCGTAGCGGGTGGATTCGAACTGGGCGATCGAACCGTTCTCGAAGCGGCAGAGGAAGATCGCGGCGTCGTCGATGGTGACGGCCTGCTTCTTGCCCGTGGCGGTGTGGACGCGTTCCTTGATGAACGTCTCGGTGATCGCGGAGACCTCGGTGATGTCACCGTTGATCCAGCGGGCCGTGTCGATGCAGTGCGCGAGGAGGTCGCCCGTCACGCCGGAGCCGGCGGCGGCGGCGTCGAGGCGCCAGAGACCCGCGCCACCCTGGGGCAGCTCGGTGGAGATCGTCCAGTCCTGGAGGAAGTTGGCGCGGTAGTGGAACACGCGGCCCAGTTCGCCGGCGGCCACGATGTTCTTCGCGAGCGTCACGGCGGGGAGGAAGCGGTAGTTGTACCAGACCAGGTTCGGGAGGCCCGACTTCTCGACTGCGGCGACCATCTGCTCGCCCTGGGTGCCGTTGAGGGCGAGGGGCTTTTCGCAGAGGATCATCTTGCCGTGCTTGATGCACTCCAGGGCGATCTCGGCGTGCGAGTCGTTCGGGGTGCAGATGTCGACGGCGTCGATGTCGGCGCGGGCGACCAGCTTGCGCCAGTCGGTTTCGTAGGAGGCGTAGCCCCACTTCTCGGCGAAGTCCTTGACCTTGGCCTCGTCACGGCCGCAGACGGCCTGGCGGACGATGTGGTGGCCCGTGGTCAGCTTGTCCTTCGGGAAGAAGTGGCCGACCTGGGAGTAGGCGTTGGAGTGGGTACGGCCCATGAAGCCGTAACCGATGAGACCGATGCGAATGGCTTTAGACATATGATTCAGGAGTAAGCGGTTGGCGGATAGCTGTTAGGTCAGATGCTCAGAGGGCCTTCATCACCTTTACCATCGCGGAGAGGATGGTGTTCCAGGTCTTCGGGTTCTCGAGCGTGGCGTTCGGGAACATGCAGCCATCCCAGCAGATGTGCTTCATGCCGCGGTCGGCGGCGCCTTCGAGCCAGACCTTGGAGCAGGCCGTGATGTCGAGCTTGCCGTTGGCGTCGTCGGCCTGGCAGTGGCGGCCGGTCTTCTCGTGGGAGCCCGTGCCGTGGACGGTGCCGTCGTTCTGGGCCACGTGGAAGTCGAGGGTCCAGGGGCGGAGCTTGCCGACCATCTCGCGGTAGGCGGGCCAGAACTGCTCCGAGGTGTAGCCTTCCTTGAGGAGGGCGGCTTCGGGTTCGTTGTAGCCCATCAGGTAGAGGTAGGTGTGGGCGAGGTCGGCCTGGAAGCCGAAGGTCTTCGGCATGCCGACGCCTTCGAGGGTATCGAGCATCGCCTTCCAGGAGTGCATGCCAGCCCAGCAGATTTCGCCTTCGGCGGCGAGACGCTCACCGCTGTCTGCGGCGATCTGGGCGGCCTTCTTGAAGGTGTCCACGATGCGGGCGGTGTTGGCCTTGGGGTTGTCACGCCACTTGGC
>CAIWNE010000059.1 GCA_903913915.1 uncultured Opitutia bacterium | reverse complement strand
GGCTACCTGACTCCCAACGAGGCCGCTGCGCGGCCCCGGGCCTCCGGCCCGTGTGCTTGACACTAAAACTCTCTAAAAGCAGTGTGTCCGGCACAGCCCCAGCGTATCAAAGCGCTGGCACAACAGGCGGACACCGCTCACATGGACTTACAGGTTGCACTAATTGAGGACATGAAGGCCGTTAGAGCGGTCCGGGATTTAGCCAAATCCGAAGTTGATGAACATATGGCCCATTTTCGCTTTATCGTTCAGATACGTAACCTTGTTGAGGCGCTAAAGATAGTTGAGCATGCAATCAGGGAATGGGATGATTGCTTGCTTCAGCAGAAGGCAAATGCCCATGGATTCTCTAGTCAGTTTGCCAACTACAGGTTAGCTACGCTGCTATCCATGCTCTACATGCTAGATGAACATGTGAAGTCGGTGCTTCGTCCTTTGCTGAGGAAGGGCGTATACGCCAAGGGTGAGTTGGAGTTTTGGGAAAAGCACAGAAGGGAGGACGGCGGATTTTTATCTTTGGTCAAAAAAATGAGGGCCTCCGCAAGTCACGTCAGGCTTCCTATTCATTCGTATCGGGTCTCGCGCTCACTTGATGGTTCGGCGATCTTTTTGAAGCTCCATGCCGACTCGAATGACGAAGATCGCACAGAGGAGTTGCAGGACTTCAGTGTGAAGCTGGCAGCTTTCATGAACGACGTATGCCGTGGGGGGCTCATCCCGAAATTTAGAGAAATGCTAACCCCTGCGTATAATTTCCATAGAACACTCATGCCGCCTGGTCCTGGGCAACTTATGCGAAATCTATGCGTAATTGAGGTGGGTTCTGGCCGTCGTGATTTGCACGCCTTTCTTGGGGCCTATTACGCGGAATTAGATATCGGTTTGGATTCTTAGCGGCCCTAGGTGCCTGTCGTCAGACTGTGCTGGCCTGGTTGGGGCGCAGTAATTGTGCCAATCCATCCGGAGGGCTTGATTCCGCCATTCGGTGGTGCAACCTCTTCGTGAATGAGGGGGGGGTGCCCTCCGCGCATACAAGGACTCCGCCCTAGGTGACTATACTCACTAGAGCTGAAAGCTAAAGGTTCCGATCGGGACCGTGCGCGAGCGTTTCTCCACATCACATCTAATCCGAAGCAAACGCCGGCTACCCCGGCATCATCATTATGAAAACCAACATCCTATCTCTCTCCTTCCGCAAGGTCGATTGCCCCAAGTCGCCGTCGTACCTAGTGGGGGAACTGCGCATCGACGGACAACCTCTGGGCGACAGGTATGTCCTGGATGTCCGCAGCCTGGCGCAGGCGCTGCAAAGGGAAGGGGAGTATTTCATCTTCACCTGTGGGTGCGGCGTGCCCGGCTGCATCGGGATTGTCGATGGGGTTCAGTCCCGGATCTCCGGCGATCAGGTCACGCTCGCTGGTTCCCTGCCGAAGGGCGGGGCCTTCTCCTTTGTCCTCTCCGCTGCCCAGGCTCGCAAGGCTGTGGCGGACGCCTTGCTGGTTGAGAAGGATTTCTTGGACGATGCTTGCCGGTGGGAGGAGGGGGAGTTTCCGGTCTTCGGCTTCACTGCCTACTCCTATCGAGGCTATATATCCAAAGCGCGGGCTAACTAGTCGCTCAGTTGTTTGTTCAGCCTTACGCCATAGTTGGCATATTAAGTTGACTAAGTAATACATAACGCCTTTTATGGCGTGTATGGAAATGTCCTCTCTCAGTGAGGTCCAGCAGGCCAAGACTCTCGGCGCCCGAATCGCCCAGGTTCGCATCCGTAAGCAGCTCACCCAGCAGCAGCTGGCGGACCGAGCCGGCTTGGGGTTGCGTACCGTACAGCGTCTCGAAATCGGAGAGGTCTCCACGCAGCTGGTCGGCTTCCTGAAGGTCTGCCGCGTGCTTGGTCTTTCGGATCGCCTGGATGCCTTGCTTCCCGAGCAGATGGAAAGTCCTCTCGATCAGTTGCGCCGGCAGTCGGCTCCTCGCCGTCGCGTCCGCCTGGCGAAGCCTGCTTCACCGGAGACTCCTTGGACCTGGGGTGAGACCCGATGAGCGACATGATCGCCAAGGTCAGGATGTGGGGTCGGACCATCGCGGGCGTGTCCGTTGATCCTGCGCGTGGTCGGATTGCCTTCGCCTATGACGAGGAGTTCGCACGCAGCGGCATACAGGTAGCGCCGCTCAAGATGCCGCTTGGTCCGGACATCTTCACCTTCCCCGAACTCAATCCTGAAACGTTCAAGGGCCTTCCGGGCATGCTGGCCGACTCGTTGCCGGACAAGTTCGGCAATGCGCTGATCAACGCCTGGCTCTCCCAGCAAGGTCGGTCTGCTGACAGCGTCTCAGCAGTCGAGCGGCTATGCTTCATGGGCAGCCGCGGCATGGGCGCTTTGGAATATGAACCGGCCCGGTCGGAGATCGCCCATCGCGATACGGCCTTGGAGGTGGAAACCCTGTCTCGCCTTGCCTCCGAACTGATGAGTGAGCGTGAGGCGTTTTCGGCGCGGCTCCCCCAGGGCGGCAAGGATGATGAGGCGTTCCGTCAGTTGCTCAGCGTCGGCACCTCGGCCGGCGGCGCCCGATCCAAGGCGATCGTAGCCTGGAATCGCTCCACGGATGAGTTCCGTTCAGGGCAGGTTACGCCGGCGAAAGGGTTTGAGCCGTGGATCATCAAGCTGGATGGGGAAGGGGATGCCAAGGGTTACGGTCGTATCGAGCATGCCTATCACCGCATGGCCGTCGCGGCGGGCATCGCGATGTCCGAGTGCCGCCTGCACCTCGAAGGAGGTCGGGCTCACTTCATGACCCGTCGCTTCGACCGCACCTTGGGCGGCGATAAACTCCACATGCAGACGTTGGGTGCGCTCGCCCATTTCGACTTCAATTCACCTAAGGCGTATGGATATGAGCAGGCCTTCGATGTGGTGCGGGCACTCGGCCTAGGCGCCGATACCGCCGCCGAGCTCTTCCGACGCATGGCTTTCAACATCGTCGCCCGCAACCAGGACGACCACGTGAAGAACATCTCCTTCCTCATGGACAAATCCGGGGCATGGACCCTGTCGCCCGCATATGACATTACCTTCAACCAAGGTGCCGGCCCCACGTCGTCCCATCAGATGACCCTCAACCTTAAGTCGGACGGTTTCGAACTCTCCGATTTCAAGGCATGTGCCAAGGTCGTCGGGCTCAAGCGCGGCCAAGCCGAGGCGATCCTGGAGCAGGTCACGACCGCGGTCCGCCGTTGGCCCGAGTTCGCCGATGCCGACGACGTCGATGCGGCCAAGGCTCGGCGTATCCAGCAGAGTCATCGCCTGCTGATTGGCTGAATGTCATCTGAGCCATGAGCCAGCCCGACCCAAGCCCCGCCGAGATCGCGGAGCTCTTCGCCCTGGACAAGGACATCGCCGTCCTGTGCGGCCGGCTGCTTTCTGAACTCAATGGTGGCCGGAATCGTGCCGAGGTGGCATCCGTCGTGCTCGCCAACTCAAGGAAGTCGGAAGGGCAGGGGTTGCTTCATGCGCTCGTCCAGCAGCACATGTCTATCGTGCTGCGCGCCTGTGCCCGCCACCAGCAGGCCGATGCCTGGCAAGAGGAGGCGCTCGAGCTCTTCGCACGGCACAAGGCTTTCGTTGACCGGGCCTCCCTCCTGGCTCACGCCCTCGCCGACCGCTGGTTCGACGCTAAGCGTTTTTCCAAGGCCGAGTCCTGGGCGCTCCGTTCGATCGCTGAGGCCGAGCGCACCGGCCTAGATCTGCCCTGGCTAGCTGATGCCTGGCGCATTGCCGCTCAGGCGCTTTCGGACGACAACCTTGGTCCCGAGGTGGAGGTTCGTCTGAGGAAGTCTCAGGCCCTCTGGAAGCTGCAGCGAAAGCCTGATCCTATTCGGGGGATGTTCGCCCACATGGGGCTGGGCATGTACCTCCTGGAAGTCGGCAAGCTCAAGGAAGCAGATGCAGCTTTCGTTGAGGCCATCGTGTTCGCCAAGCTGCTTCCGGCCAACGCGCAGTATCTGGCCGTTGGTCCGACTACCCAGTTGATGAAGCTGCGTAACGGGAATGTTTGAGTCCGTCCTGCCACCTTAATGCAAATAAGTTGCATTAAGGAGCGGTGAGACCAATTAACCCCAACTTATTAGTCAGACAGGCACTTACGTAGAATTTGCGGAGATTAGCCGGTCCTAATCTCCGCATGAATTCTTATCAGTGGCTGCGTTCAGAGATGGGTAAGTGGCTCCCGATATGGCCGATCACGACCGGCATGCCTTTGCTTGCGGGCATCGCAAGGTAGATTCGGGCAGAGTCGCTTCCCGTACCCGTGCCGAATTTGACGTGGGCCTTGATGACGTACCTACTCTTCTCGTGCTGCACTGAATAGTGCCTGGGAAACATGGCCAAAGTCGTCTCTGAGCAGTTTGGACTGAAGTCGAAGCCTGCCCGCCCCATGTAGGCTTCCCAAGTCATCCCCAGCCCGTTCCCGGAATTCAACTCTGCCGCCTTGGCCAGGGCGAGCAGTGCGGCATGGATCTTGTCCGGCGCGACGTAGTTGGACTCGCCCGAGGTGGCGATGGCCCGCTTGGGAAAGACCAGCCACTTCCCGGCTAGGCGCTGGGCCTCGAGCACGGCTTCCATCACCGAGCTGAATCGCTGGCCAGAGGCCGGGCATGTTGCTTGCCTCGCCTGTCTGCGCCTCGCACGCCCGCGCGCGGGATATCCGGGACGATGGGCCTGCCTGTGAGTCCGGGCTTGGATCCTGGGACATTCCACAACTGCGGCGCCACTTCCTATGAGCTTCTCCCTTTGAAGTACTCCGCAGATTTCCTGCGCGATCCAGGAGCATTCAGGACAGCAAGACACGTCCAGTCGTCCTGCACGGACGGTCAGAGTGCATCCTGCGCTAGGCATCGACTTCAATCCTGACCCGAGGCTTGGACTGGGGATGGGGGTGATACGGATGTCCTCCGGAGTCCGAAAGAAGGCGATGACCTTGGCTTTGTTGCGCGGGGTTCGAAGCCATGTACGCGTGCGTTGGGTGAGGTTGATGGCCGGGGCAAGCAATGGGTGCGTGCTCTTGGGGGAGTAGTTGTTTTTCATCCATCCCTTTTTAAAGCCCACTGAAATGCCCACTTCTTTGACTTATTAAGCATTGATTGACATGTACTTATGATTCGTATGGTGCGGTTTTCGGGGTGCCGGTCTTGTGCGTTGATGCGCACCGAGCTCAACAGTAGCTTTCTCGAATGGACGACGCAGACGGCGAAAAGAACAAGTTCTGGTCGGACTTCATCTACGCACATCTACTCGATGTTGTCCGAGTTGACCTGGAGAAGGCCTACGAATGCCAAGACGATCTTGGGGATGCTTATGCCTACCTTCATAAGCACGGTCTATCGCTGCGAAATGTGCCGCCGGATCAGAAAATGGAAAAGGTGCGGCGCAGGAAGATCACCGACCCAAAGTCCACGGTCAGGGCTGCCATCGCCGTGGCTAAGGATTTCGCAAAGAAGTTCGCTAAATTCTCGTCTCAGGACGACTTCCTCCGCTTCGCTGGAAGCTATGCGGGCGAGGGTGGTCGGGTAAGCTTGAGGTATGGCGAATTTGAAAGCTTTGAGAAGGCCGTTGATGAGCGATTGGACGAACTCTTGCCGGACTTTTTTCCGGAGGATAATGTCAGTTGGCCTGGTGCTTTGAGCGTTCAGCAGACGCTATCCCTTTATACGCATCTCTGTCTGCGCATTCATAGTGAGATGCCGGATGAGGATCATCACAAGGTGTTGAAGATGGCTGCGAAGATGGTCTTGATTCCGGCGCTGGCCTTCGCGGTTTACCAAGCTGGCATGGCTGGAGAGGCTCAGCCTTATGCGGTCGAGTGCCTTGAAGCCATCGCAGAAGGGAAGGAGGACATGCCCTCCCCAAGGAAGTTCTCATCGTCAGCAGGCGCAGGAGCTAAGCTTTCTATGGATAGCAAGGCGGACCCGAAGCGTGTTCGCGTTGCCAGGCAATGCGTCGAGGATCATGCTTGGCAGCGCCTGTTGTCCGCCTTGCGGGGCCGAGCCGTTACGCTGGGAGATGCTTTCGTTCGGGAGAGCGCAGCCGAGTGTGTTCGGATGCTTAAGGACCATGAGAGTCACCCCCACGGAAGTGACCTCTGGAAGTCACTTTCGCGGCTTAGCAGCACGACCCCGGGTGCCAATGATCTTCTGGTTTTCGAGGCTTTGAGCCGATTGGGACATTCCAAGCCGACGCGGGAAATGAAGGCCAGGCTGCACTGCTCCCGCACCCGCTACGAGGCGATTGCTTCTGGCTATTATGATTCGGAGTTCCGGGAGCTGCTTGGAAGGGATGCAGCCACCATCGAAGACTATTTGGCTAAGCGCTCTGCGGGGTGGGGGACCACCGAGAAGCTCGCCAAGGCGTTTCTCCTCTCCAGGCGTTGCCTTGTCCCGTCTGACTCGCGACGCGACGATAAGCTCCAGGAGCAGGCAAAGATGGCGGACATGGTTGACGAGTTGCTGAGCTCGTGTCGTTCAGGAAATCCCGATCCGGCGGTCAACCTGCTTGTAAATCGTTACCTTGCAGGTTTTTTGACCAACCCACGTTTCGTCAAGCCGAGCGGACGTAACCTTGCGACCATCAGCAAGTCCGTGGAAGACTATGCAGCTTTGGCAGAGAAATGCGGTAATGCCCCTGACATTGCCATTGTCAGCCTTTTCGAAGGCCGTCTGCAGTGGTTCAGTATGCTAGCGGGAGATTCGTCTAAGGCTAAGGAAGTGTTCCAGAAATACTCATCTACGCTCAAGACGTTGTTTGGGCGGGAGAGCCGTGAGGAGATGATTGATTCGGAGGTTCCGGTATGGCTTCTGCCCGAAGTGATTACGCTGATAAGTCTCGGAGATCATCTTACTGTCTCGGATGATTACGGGCTTTCCTTCACGAAGGAGCTCAAGCCTCCGGCGGAGAACTTGAACTTCGCCATGGTTCTTCAGAAGGTCGGCGAACGGCACTACGGCATCTACTTCAACATGCATGCCGAGCTTAGGCGCATATGCCTAGGCGCCGCTCGGGCTTCGGAAATCGGAAAATAGGCGGTACGAGCATAAAGCCTGGAATATTATATTCCATAAACCTCTGTTGTAAATAGGGTTAGGTAAGTTATATTCCGGACCTATTCGGGCCCACGTTGGGCATTTCGGTTCATGCGACAGTCATCGCATGGAAATTGCCACTCATCTCCGCCTGGACCTCCCGGTGTTCACCCGCACCGGGGCGACTGTGACCTCGACGTTCAATCGTCTGGCTTGAGCCGTCTACGATCATGACGCCGCATACGAACATTCTCCGTAAGCTGGTCAGGGACGGCTGGGCGACCTTTGAGTCCTCCTCGCCTGATGCCACGGAGTTCACGCTCTCCGCCCTAGGCCCTGTGATCCAGAAGACGCTGATTGCGCCGCGCCCCAACGCCCGTGCCGCGTTGGCTACTGACCTTGAGATGCAGCTTCACACCGACCATCCCCGGGCTCGGTGGATCGGTTGGCACTGCGTGAGTCAGAGTTCCGAAGGCGGGGTCAGCCTGCTTAAGGACGCCCGTCTCGCCCTGTGGACCCTGCCGGCGTCGACCAGGGCAGCGTTGGCTGAGGTCACCATGGGCTCCCACCAGGTCTTTCCGCGTGACCTAGAGCGCTGGCCCGTGGTGCGCAATGACCTCGGCGTGAAGGACTGGATTTTCTTCACCCCGTGGTTCCGTCGCGAAGGAGCCGACGAACATCTTGATGCCTTCGTGGCGGCGCTGGACCAGGTCGAGACCGAGAGGGTCGTCCTGGAGCCGGGGCAGGTGCTCCTCATCGATAACTCCCGCATGCTCCATGGCCGCACGGCCATCGGCGGCGACAAGGGCCGGCTGCTCATCCGCCACTGGGTCGGCCACCCCAAGGACAATTTCGACCGCGAGGGCGGTCGTTAAGCCCCCGTCGGCTCAAGACGGAAACCCAAAAACACACATAAACATGAAGCAGATCAACGAAAACAAGGCGGCCTCCGTGGCCGCCACCACCGCGGCCATCGGGAACGACCATCTGGTCTTCCCCGAGCCGATCAACGCCGAGCGCATCGGCTGGCTCATCACCAAGGGCGTCGAGGCGGACATCGCCGCGATCGACCTGGAGATGGTCAAGATGAAGCTGGGTGACAAGGATGAGGGCCAGGGCTGGACCAAGCCGCAGGCGGATGAGGCTGAGCTTGAGTACAAGCGCTTCCTCACCCTCAGCAAGCGCCACGGGAAGGGCATCGTCCCGACCAAGCAGATCGACCTGATCTGGCACTACCACATCCTGGACACCCGCGCCTACCATCAGGACAGCCACAAGATCTTCGGCGGGTACTTCCACCACTATCCCTACTTCGGGATGCGCGGTGAGCAGGATGCCAAGGATCTCGAGGGCGCCTTCCGTCGCACGCAGAAGCTCTACCACGAGGCCTTCGGCGAGGTCCTCAGCAGTCCCGAGGGCACCGATTGCTGGCATGATTGCTCCGGGCGCTGCTGGCACGCCTGTTCGAACGACTAACCAGCCCGCCTAATTGGTTTGGTTCGCAGGGGGACTCCGAAGGGGTCCCCCTTTTTTTTCGTCAGGCTGCGACGACCTTCTTCTTGAAGATGCTGTCCCGGTGGTATCGCAGGAACTCGATTTGTTGGGCTGAGAACCTGCCCACGTTGACGCCCTCCTCGGGGATCTTCATCTTCGCCAGGGCTTCGCGGTTGACCCGAGCCGCGTAGAGCAGTCGGCCGTCATCTGCGAACGAGATAAACCCCTTGTCGAACAGGTGATCCGGGGTTCGGGTGAGCATGAGGCCGTTCTGGCCGCTGAGACGTTCCCGGTTGTCGGAATCCTTCCAGGGCTTGATGTGGCTGGCCACCAGGAAGTCTCCGTCCTCTACGCCTGTCAGGCGGCAATGCTTTTCGACCTTCGAGACCTCTTCGCGGAAGATTCCCTGGCCGATGCGGGCCTTGACGAGGGCCAGGCGGGTCGTCTCCGGGATCTCGATGTCCTGGCGGACCTTTTCGGCCATGTATTGTTCGACCTGTTCCTCGACTGCGTTGGCGAAGTTCTCGGTGGAGTCGTGGAGGCTGAGGTGGCTGGCTTCCTCGCGGCAGGCACGGGCTGGTGCTCCCAAGGCGTCGATGATCACGCCGGCGAATTCGGGGGAGATGGTGGTGAGGTAAAGCAGTTTGCCGCTGCCGTTCGGGAGGAGCGGCGCGTGCTTCTGCTCCAGGAATGGGGCGATGCGCTGCAGCTGATCCTTTGGCTTGAAGGGGCTCACTTCCGAATACCGTACGTCGACTCGCCAGCCGATCTGAGACCAGTTCTGTCCGATCTTCCCGAACTCGTCCGGCTTGGGACTCTCGTAACAGTAGGAGGTGATGATTCCGCAGGAGACCACGTGGCCGTCCTTGTATGAGAAGACCATGTCTCCGGGAGCCACCTCCCTCATGTACTCGTAGAAGGGGTTCCGGACAGTGGCTTGCTTGTCTTTGCCTTGGCTACGTTTGGGGGACCATAGGTACCCGCCCTTCCGCTCTTCGCGGTAGGTCTGGCCTTGGTTGACCCACCAGTATTTCACGTAGGGCAGCTTTCAGATCGCTAGCCGGCTGTCCAGGCGCGTATCCCGCTGGCCAGGGTAGGGCGGATGACCTGGATTGGTCGATATATCTGCCAAAACATGATGATTATAATCTCGTTTTTCTTGGCCAATACCCCGGTTTGCCTCTCTTGCCTCTGGCAATAGTTTTGACACATATCCTACAAATTGTAGTGTCAAAAAGTCATGGGAAAGCATGCCAATTCCACCGATAGCCGACTCATCTCCCGAATCCGGGGCATGAAGCCCGGCACTGTGTTCATGCCCAGGCAGTTCTATGACCTTGGTACGCGCAATGCCGTGGCCTCCGCCCTCAAGCGCATCAAGGCAGCGGGTCATGTGCGCCAGCTCAGCCGAGGCATGTACGACCGGCCGATCATCAATGAGATCCTCGGCGAGGTGCCGCCGTCTTCCGCCGCCATCGCTAAGGCCATTGAGCGGACCGAGCAGGCGAAGGTGCAGCCTTCCGGCGCGAGCGCTGCGAACATTCTCGGCATCTCCGAGCAAGTGCCTGGACGAACCACCTTCCTCACGAGCGGACCTTCCCGCGTGATCCGCATCGGGAAGCGGCAGATCACCTTCAAGCACGCTTCGCCGCGCTACATGGCCGGAGCTGGGACCAAGGCCGGGCTCATCGTGAGCGCCATGCGCCATATGGGGCGGGCCAACATAGATGCCGCCGCCATGGAGGCCATCCGGAGGAATATCACGCCTGATGAGCGTCCAGCCGTGGCGAGGCATATGGCGCATGCGCCTGCATGGATTGCCGATGCCGTGCGACCCATCCTTGAGGAGGCTGGCTCCCGATGAGGGATTTCCTCCGGCTGCCTGATGACCTCAAACGGGCTGCTTACCTGCAGGTCGAACAATCCAAGGGTCTAGCTGCGGCCAGCGTGGAGAAGGACCTTTGGGTGTGCCTGACCCTGCGAGAACTGTTCTCGCTGCCTGGCATCGGCGACAAGCTGACGTTCAAGGGCGGCACCTCGCTCTCGAAGGCCTGGGACATCATCGAGCGATTCTCCGAGGACATCGACATCGTTGTCGACAAGGACCTTCTCGGCATCAGTCGGGACGAGTCGCCGGCCGCCGCCCAGAACAACAGCCAGCGAGACCGGAGGCTCAAGCGTCTTGAGGAGGCGTCCGCAAAGTGGATTTCCGAAGGCCTGATGCCTGCTTTGCTCGCCAAGATGGACGGGCTGGGATGTAAGATCACCTTGTCGCCCGAAGTGGCAGGGTGCGTCTCGGTCGAATACCCTAGCGTGTTCGCCAAGGGGGCGGAGCGATATGTCAGCCCTGTCGTGAAGATCGAGCTCGGGGCGCGCCCCGAAAACTACCCCAACGTCGAACGCAGCATCGTAGCCTACGTGCTGGCCGATAATCCCAAGCTCAGCTCGGAACGGGAATTCGGAGTAAGGGTTATCTCATCCAAGCGGACTTTCTGGGAGAAGGTCTGCTTGCTTCACGAGGAGCGTCTGCGCCCCGCCGGCAAGAATAGGCGTCCGAGGCTGTCCCGACATTACTATGATATCTGGTGCCTGAGCCAGAAAGGCGTAGCTGCCGAAGCCATCGCCGATTCCGGGCTATTCCGTATGATCGTCGATGATCGGAAGGTTTCCTATAATGTCAGCTGGGTGCAGTATGATCAGATGACGCCCGGTGCGCTCAGGATCATGCCAGCCGATGCCGATCTCGGCGCCTGGCGTTCGGACTATGAGAAGATGCGCGAGGAGATGTTCTTCGGCGATTCGCCCGACTTTGACCAGTTGATGGAGCAGCTCCGTGAGCTCGAAGGTCGTCTGAACGGTGCGGGTCGCTGATTCCATCCACCCGGTGCGTTTACATCTCGTGCGGCTGTGACAGTGTGACAGCGTGACGGGCTGGACGTCATCGGATGCGAAAAGGCCCGGAAAACCTGAGTCTTCCGGGCCTTGCGGCTAGCGGAGGGAGAACTTGTACCTTGGAGGGCCGTCGCCGACGAGCTGCAGCACCCCGTTCTTTACCTTCAGGTCCAGGATGGCTTGGACGGCCTCGGCGTCCTTGTGCATGCCGGCGATGCGCTTGCGCTGGGCTTCCCGTGGGCTGAACCCGTCCGGATAGCTCGTGGCCAGATCCCGGAGCTTGGTCATGACCTTGTCGTCCTGTCGGTCAGCCATGCCGTCCGCGATCATCATCCGGAAGATGTTGTAGTAGTCCATGAGGGCGATCGCCCTGCGGATCGTGTCGGCGGAAATCTCGCTCTTGTGGGCCGCTGAGCCGTGGTCGCCCGCATGCATTCCGGCGGCCAGGCGGGTGACCATCTCGGCGTCGCGCGCGTGGAACGTCCAGGACGGGTGGGCGCCGTCGCCGGCCGCCAGCTCGGTCTTGTCCCGGTAGGCCTGCAGCTCCTGCCAGGCCTCGTCGGACAGGTAGAAGATGATCTCGCCCGGGAACACGTAGTAGGCGTCCATCAGCTCGTAGACGAGGCTCTCATAGGCTTCCTTGACCTCGGGCGGGATGGACTTGCTGAGCAAGGACCGCCCAGGGCGGTTATCGGTCCAGACGAAGAGCATGCGCTGCAGCAGGCCGCTTTCCTGCAGGCCCTTGCACTCGGCCATTTCGGTGGCCTTGTCCGGTTGGACCAGGAGCTGCATCGACATCGCGGTACGCGGGATGTCGATGGTCTCGAGCTGCCCGTTGGCGCCTTTACGGATGAACTTGATCGGTTCAGCGCTGAAGCCCTTCAGGATGGCGCTGTCGTCGGGGTTGCCGTTGTTGTAGCGCCCCAGCAGGTTGGCGATGAACTCTCGCGCATCCGTCGACATGAGCAGGATGCGTCCGTCGGAATGGAAGAGCAGGCGCGACAGGGCCTGCACCGTGATGTCCTCGACGACGTATTGCGGGGAGTGCAGCGCGTCCTCGATCGCCTGCTTACGCTCGAACAGCACCGTCAGGCGGTCGCTCCTGGACTTGTCCTCGGGGTTCTTGGATGCCTCGTTGCTTAGGTACTTGATCTCGGCATCCACCTCGACCCGCTTGGCCTCGAGGCGGGGGCGCACCTCCTTCTTGAACCGTTCCTTGGCCCGCCGCTCGTACTCGTAGATCGGCCCCATGAGCAGTTTCCCGGCCATGCTCTTGCCGCTGCCGCTGACGCCCACGGTGATGTGGAACGTCCCGGTGGGCGTGACCAGCTCGGGGTGCGAGCGGTGCATCACGCGGACCGAGCCGCAGATGCATGCGTTCATGATGGAGGCTGCCACCGCGGCCGGGAGGTTCGACCCCGTGGTCGTCAATGCCGCCACGGCCTCCGCCATCGCGCGGACCCGGGGGGACAGCAGATGCACTGGGAAGGGCGGGCGGGCCGTCGGGTTGGCCTGCCCGGGCAAGGCAGGCTGTTGTTCGTTGTCCTCAGGCATGGCTCAGGCCCCCCAGTTTGGCGATGATCGCGGCCAGGCCGCCGGCGGAGGACACCACGTCGTTCAGGTCCTTCAGGCCCGGGACGATCTCGTTGGCCGGGATGACGTCGACCTTCCGGTCCTTGGCCCAGAAGCAACGCTTCCACTCCTTGGCGCCTTCCAGCCCGGACTTGTCGGCATGGGCCCAGATGACCACCTGCTTGGCCTTCAGGCCGGCCAGGGTCGCCCGGCGGGGTCGCATGGTCGCACCCATGAGGCCGGTAACCGCGATGCGCTCCTCGGGGAAGGCCTTGAGCAGGCCCATTTCGTAGGCCACCGCATGGGCGGCCAGCATATCCGGTCCCCCTTCGCAGACGAAGAGCAGGTCGGCCTCGGCGGCTTCGCCGACCCCGAGGAGGTGGTTGGCGTCCGAACCCTTCAGGGTGATGGCCTTGCTCTCCTTGAACCAGGTCTGCCCGTCCATCCGACGCGCCTGCATCAGCAGTCCGGACTTGTCCGTCATGATCCAGGCCGGGCGTTTGAGGTAATGGCCGAAGCGCAGCAGGCCGCGTTCCAAGGCCAGTCGGACGCCGCCCTCGTGAAGGCGCCGCAGGCTGGATAGGTCGACGACCATCCGTTCGTCCCCGAGTTCCAGGGGCAGGGAGGGGCGCAGGCGTTCCTCGCGAGGCGCGGTCTTGGGCGCGGGCAGGAAGCGTTCATGTAGGGGCCTCTCCAGCTGGAAGGTCGCAGTCGCGATGCCGAGGGCACGGTTGAGCTCGATGAAGGCCGTCTTGCGGTCGCAACGGAAGGCGCGCGCGTACAGGTCGTAGACGTCCCCGTTGAAGCAGCCCGTGAAGCACTTGCCCCGCTCGATGCCGTTGGAGCCGATGAACACCGAGAAGGAGGGGCGCTTGTCAGCGTGGAGCGGGCAGGGGACGTTCCTGCCCTTGATGGGCGGCAGACCCAGGAGCACGAACAGCTCCTCGAAGGTCGGCCGGCGGCGGAAGGGGTTGGCGATCACTGGGCACCCCCTTCCTTCTTGGACTGTTCGCCGGAGTCGCCCTGCTTGGCGATGAAGGCCATCAGGCTGTCGTAGTTGATCAGCCGGATGCCCGTCTTGCGCCCGCGCTCGCGGATGCTGACCGTGCCGACCTTGCCGTCGCGCACCAGGGTGTGGAGGTACGACCGGCACAGGCCCGAGGCGGGGCAGCGATGCCCCGGCTTGGGGAGGCGCAGCCACTCGGGGCGGATGATCAGGGACTGGTTGGTGCCGTCTTTGTTGGCCGGGACGGCGCCGGCTTTGTCAGTGTTCGACATGTGGGTTGAAGCGTCCGCAATCGTTCACGGAAATCCCCCCGCATCCATTTTTCGGCCTACGAACAAGTAGGTTCTGGTTGTTCGTTAACGGGCCACCGCCCGACAAAACTCGGTACGACCGTGGGCGTGATGTGGTAGTCTCCCACCAGCTTCATGAGCACTTCGGTCAGTGTCATGATGCGTTCCTCCGCCCTTGCTACCGCGCTCGACCAGGTGGTCTCCACCGGGGCGTTGTATGGCTTTGGGAAGGCGCCCGCGTAGATTTTGCTAGCGGCCGTTCCGAGGGTGACCGCGCCCGGCCGGAGCTGGTCCGGAAAGCGGAGGTAGGGCTTAGGCTCCTGGTTGCCTTGGGCGTACTTGTGGTAGGTCAGAGCAAGCCAGTCGTTTGTCGGCCGGCTCTTCCCGTTCTCGCCGAACGCCCCCGATGCCCGTGCGGCTTGCGTGAAGGCGCGTATGGCCTCCTTAAGGCTGGGCTGGCGCAGCAGGTTCTTCGGGATGTGCGTGACGATAGTGTCGGAGGTGGCCTGGCTGCCCTTGTGCCTGATCGGGGTGTCGTCCGTATGCATGAAGGCTATGACGGGGTTGGGCCGGTGGTACCTGGTGATTTCTGGCCTTATCTTCTCGATGAAAGACATGAAGGGCGGCGGGAAGAGTTCGTCCGGAGCGTAGGTCTTCCAGATCACCACCATATAGGACATCTGCTCAAAGTAGTAGAGATTGCCGTGGTCGATGGGGCATGAGAGCAGGTGGGGCTCGTCCTTGATGACCTTGGCTAGGTTCTCGGCTCCAAGGATCTGGCCGCGCCAAGGCAGTCTCAGCAGCGCCTGGCGCAGGGCCTCTCTGGCATAGTCATAGTTAGCTCCAACAATCATCTCCGCTTCGCTTTCCACGCCACGGAGGTCGTATTCATCGTAGCCGGTGATCGGAGGAAGCTTGGCCAGGTATGGAGCCAGGGCCTTGTAGTCGCCGTAAGACTTGCGATGCCGTGTAGGCTTGGTTCCCGGCGTTTTTGGGCTTGGTGCTGCTGAAGATGACGACGATGACGATGGAGACGACGATGTCGGCGCTGATGTCGCCACCAGTGTCGATGTCGGCGTCGAAGTCGATGTTGTTGAAGATGTGGCAGATGTTGCCGAGATCTCCGCGACCGTCTCCGCAGCCTTTTCCGCGCTCATTTTCGTATTCGTCGTCCGTGCCGGTGTTTTGATCGAACGGCCCTTTACGGATATGGCTTTGGGCTTGGTTTTCGTCTTTGCCTTCCTGGTGGGCTTGGGGCGGGCTTTGGGCTTTAGCTTGGACTTCAGGCGGTTGGCCTGGGCTTTGGCCTTGGGGTGGCTGGTGGGGGGGGTCTTGGGCTTGGACTTCATGGGCGTGGTCTGGGGCTGCTTGCGGGGGTTGGTCGTCACACTGTCACAGTGTCACAGCCACGCGTGGGAGTTAACCGTTTGGCGCAAACAATCGACCGACAGCCGATTCACAGGGCTGTCCATCAGTCCATAAAAGTCTACCTAGTAGAGGTTTATATACGTGCTTCTGCCGGCGGTTCGGCGGAATATTATTTCCTGCAAAAGGGAGTTATCACCGGCTCCGAATGCTCCCTGGTCCTGGCAACCACTCAACGCACCCACAATGTGGGAGGTGTGCGCTATTGACAAAGTTCAGGGCCGTTCCCCGGCCCCGCGCTTGCCAGCCGTTGTGCCAGCTGGTTGGCTTTCAGAATGTCTGCCCCTTACAGCCTTAAGATCTTCCTGCCTGAAGGTGATCCCGACGGCGTGCGTACGATCGAGAAGTCCAACTGGACCGGCCATGGGCTGGTTTTCCCCAGGGCTTTGCTGTCCGAGGCCAAGAAGCGCAAGGAGCTGAAGCGGACCGGCATCTACGTATTGGTCGGTCAGGACGAGGACAGCGCCTTGCCTCATGTCTACATCGGCGAGGGCGACCCCGTCCTGGGGCGTCTGGAGAGTCACTTCGTGAAGAAGGACTTCTGGACCATGTGCGTCTCCTTCACGAGCAAGGATGAGAGCCTAAACAAGGCTCATATCCAGTACATCGAATCGCGACTGGTGGAGCTTGCTGGGCATGCCAAGCGTTGCGTCTTGGAGAACGGAAATAAGCCCGATCAGCCCTCAATGTCCGAGTCGGATATGGCTGATGCAGAGACTTTCCTGTCCGAGATGCTTCTTTGTTTCCCGGCCTTGGGTCTTGGAATGTTTACCCGGTCCGTCGCTAAGGCCGCGACCGCAAGCAATCTCCTGGTCATGTCTGCCAAGGGCGTGAAGGCGCAGGGACAGGAGATGCCCAACGGTTTCCTAGTCAAGGCGGGCAGTTTCGCCGTAATCGAAGATACCCCCGCTATCCCCGAGCGCGTACGCAACCTCAGGCAGTATCTGGTCAAGGAAGGGGTAATCGCCCCTGACGGGGGTGCCTACGTATTCAAGCAGGATTACCTATTCAGCTCCTGGTCTGCAGCCGCCAGCGTAATCTTGGCTAGGTCGGCCTCTGGGCCGTTTAATTGGAAGTCTAAGGGTTAACTGCTGCAATTGCTGTTCTTCGATGGGTCTTCCTGAAGTTGTTTCTTTTGGCATGCGCTGAAGGTGGGAATGAGAGAGTTTACCGCATGCCATGTGTTGCGCCCGTTGACCTCAAAGGCTGCTGGCATGTATGTCTCGACTGAGATTCTTAAAACTATCGAGCAGAGTTTGAGGAAATGATACAAGGTGTGGTTTGAGTGCTCGACGAATCTCATGTCGCCTGAGGCAAGCGAAGCGTGCGCAAGCCACAAGTCGCGTGCATCTTTTAGCCTAATGGCCTTTTCGCGCGTTTTGAGTCGTTCAAATATAGAGCATATTCGTCTATGTTTGCGCCGAATTTCCTCGGCGCCCTGGATGTTCATTTCTTTGAAGTCCTTATTGGCGACGATTTCATCGATACTGAGCGCGTTTGCGCTGAAGTGATCTTCTTTCTCAGGGTCTTTAGTTATTATGATTAATTCGTTTGCATACTTGAGTAGAGTGTCACTGCTGCTCTCGATGGGGTTCTTTGCCAGAAAGTTGCCGAGGGACGCTGCATCTCCTCCTTTGTCGAAAAGCAACGAGTAGGTTTTAATACAGGCTAATTGTGAGATCGCATCTTCGCTTGCCCGGGCAAGTACCTTTGAGTTTGCATCTGTCAAATTGATCGACGCGTTGTGGTGAACGGCTACTAGTTTCACTAAGGCTTCGAGTTCCTGGCAACCTGTCTCTAGCACCGAGATATAGTGAACTCCGGATTTATGCCGGATGCTTCCGCCGTTCGGCAGCTTGTTGCTTGGGGTCATTCGCGCCAAATCTCTGAGGCGAGGGGGAGGGCGTTGAGCTCGGCCCTGGCTTCCTGCCAGGCAGGGTAGTGCTCGGTCATGAGGGTCATGAACCGCTCGCTATGCCTGGGCTCCAGGAGGTGGATCATCTCGTGTACTACGACGTACTCCAGCAGGTCCTTGGGCTTCTTGACTAGCTCAGTGTTCAACCGGAGCGTCTTAGCCTTAGGGTTACAGCCGCCCCAGCGAGTTTTCATGCGCTGAAGGAAATAGGCCGATGTCTTGACGCGTAGTTTCCGTTCCCACTTGGCGATCAGGGGAGGGATGGCCTCATGGAGCAAGGAGCGATGCCACTCCTGCATGATTTCGTTACGCTTCGGGGTGGGGGTTTTCGGCCTGACGGTGAGGATGAGCCGGCGGTGATCCATCCGGACCGAGGGCTTCTCTTCCTTCTCGACCACGCTGAGGAGCCTACGGCGTCCCCAGATGTGATGGCTCTCACGTTCCACGAAGATCCGGGGGGCCTCTCTGGCCTGGTCCTTCATCCTGCGCTGTTGGGCTTTGATCCAGGCGAGCTTGGTGGCCACGTAGGCACGTACGACCTCAAGCCTTGTGCCGGTAGGCGCGACCAGGGTTACCTTCCCGTGAGGGGGGTATACGGATAGGTGGACGTTCTTAACCGATTTCCTGGCGACAGGGATCTCTAGGTCCCCGAACTTGATGGTTTCGGACATCAGTTGCCGGGTTGATTCTTAAGCAACTCGAACAGGGCCAAGGTAGCGGCTTCGTCACGGTTCATCACCGGGTAGAGGGCGTTAAGCACCTGAGCCTCTCGGGTTGAATCCCCCTTCCAGCCGGCAGGGGCGTTTTCGCGCATCACCTGGTCGATGGAGAGGGATAGGTTCACCATTCGTTCGCCGTATTCGGAGCTCTGGTCGGCTGTGGCGTCAGGCGCCGCTGCTGCCAAGATCCTTGGCAGGTTGTTGTAGACCACGGTCGCCAAGGGGCGGCCTTGGAGGGCCTGGGGCACCCCGGCGCTGTAGTGCTTGGTGGAGATCTTCTTCACCAGGGATTCTGCATCCTTCAGGAAGGCCTCGTAGTCGGCGGAGTCGTCGCGGCGCTTGGCGATCAGGTCGTCCAGGAGCTTGGACATCTGCTCGTAGAACTGTGGGTCGGTGAGCTGGTCGCGCTTCAGCGTGATTCGGATGTTGTTGATGATGCTCTCAGCGACCGCATTTTTGGACAGCTTGCCCTTGGCGTTAAGCTTCTGGGCGATGGCATCGTGCATGCCGGTCTTGATGATGAGCTCGGTGAGGGTGAGGTTGCCTAGGTTGCCCAAGTCCCTGACTGAATCGGCCTGGACGTAAGTGTTCAGCAGGTGCCGCATATCGGCCTCGTAGGGCTTAGTGTCCAGTTCCTCCCCGGAGTGCTTCTTGATGGCTGAACGGATCTCGCTGTAGAGCTCCACCTCTTTCTGGATGGCGGCAGCCTGGGCCTCGGTGTAGCCCGCCTCGGTCATGTCGGCGGAGATGGCTGCATAGGCACGGACGAAGCCGGCGACGGATTTGTAGAACGAGTCGCGCATCGGGCCGGTCTGGTTCAGGGCTTCGGGGTCGGCCGCGTCTCCGCAGAAATAGCGTAGGTATTGCTCAATCTCGCGGGGGTGGGCGACGGGTTCGCAGAGATGACGCAGGGCCTCGAGTGAATCATCGAGCTGCTTCCTGCCTTCCTGCAGCCAGTTCTTGATGTTGACGTCGTTGGTGCCGCCTCCGCCCAGGTCGGTGTCTAGCTCGTCGGAGTTGTAGACGGCGAGGGCCTCCTGGACGTTGCCCAGCATCTCCTTGTAGTCGACGATGTAGCCGTAGTCCTTGTCATCACCGTCTAGGCGGTTGGTTCGGCAGATGGCCTGGAAGAGGGTATGATCCCGGAGCCTGTGGTCTAGGTAGATGTAGGAGCAGCTTGGGGCGTCGAAGCCGGTCAGCAGTTTGCTGACGACGATGATTAGCTTCATGTTGGCCGGCTCCTCCTTAAAGCGGCGTTTCACGTCATCCTCGTACTGCTTGGTGGTCTTGACTTTCTCCTTGAGCACCAGGTTTGTGTAGACGTCGAACTTGTAGCGTTCGGTGCTGCCAGGTGGCTCGCATGAGATCGCGCTGGGATTCGGCTCATATGAGGTCACGATGCCCACATGGCTGCCGAACTCGGTGTTCTGGAAGAGCTTGAAGTAGTGGCAGGCGTCGTAGATCTCATCGGCTACGAGTATCGCGGTTCCCCGGTCGCTGTTGAGGCGAGGTTTGAGGCCGAAGTCCTCGATGATGTCGGCGATGATACGCTGCTTGCGTTCGCCGGCGCTGAGCAGGGATTCCATGGTCGCCCACTTGTTGCGTAAGACGGCCTTCTGGTAGTCGTTTAGCCCTTTGGTCTTCTGCTCAAACCACTTATCGATGGACTCGCGGTTGGTGAGCTGCTGAGGGACGTTCCTGGCTTCGTATTTTAGGTCGAGGACCACCTTGTCGGCGACTGCCTGGTGGAACTTGTAGGTATGGATGTAGGTGCCGAATACGTCCCGCGTCAGTTGCTTGTCCTTGCGGAGCAGGGGGGTGCCCGTGAAGCCGATGAAGATGGCGTCCTGCATCCAGCGCTTCATCTGGCGGTTCATGTCCCCGCCCTGGGTGCGGTGGCACTCGTCGACGAAGACGTAGAAGCGTCCGGAGATCCTGGGCGGCTCGCCCTTGAGGTCCGAGGTGTCGAACTTGTGGATGAGGGCGCAGAGCAGGCGAGGGGAGTGTGCTCCGAGTTTCTCGACCAACTTAGCCCGCGAGGTGATACGTGGAGACTCTGAGTCCTTGGGGATGACGTCGGCATTCCTCATGACACCCTCGATCTGCTTATCCAGCTCGTCACGGTCGGTGATGATGAGGATGCGGGCCTCCGGATCGTGCTCCATGAGCCACTTGGCGATGAGGACCATCAGGATGCTCTTGCCGCTTCCCTGGGTATGCCAAATCACTCCACCTTCGCGCTTAGCGATGCGTTCCTGGGCGGCTTTGACCCCGAAGTACTGGTGGGGTCGGGGGACCTTCTTAACACCGGCGTCGAAGATGATAAAGTTGCGGATCAGGTCCAGCAGCCTGGTCTTGTTGCACATCTGGGCCAGAGGGCGATCCAGGTGGGCTCCGGGGGTGGTGTCAGTCGCCTCGATTTCGCCTTCACCCTTCCATGTTACGAAGAACTCTTCCTTGGTTCCGGCTGTGCCGTAGCGCAGTCCCTGAGTATCGTTGCCGGCTAGGACGAGCTGGACGGTGCTGAAGAAGCCCATGTTGAAGATGGGTTCCTGGTTAGTAATCAGCTGCCGGACCCCGTTGGCTATCTCGACGGAGCCGCGCTTAAGCTCGATCACGGCTACGGCGATACCGTTGACGTAGAGCACGATGTCAGGCCGGCGTTCATAGCCGCCCTTAAGGGTGACTTCCTCGGCCAAGGCGAAGTCGTTCTTCTCGGGGTTATCCCAGTCGATCAGGCTGACGCTTTCATGCGCCTTACCGACAGCCGTCTGGACCTGGACTCCGTAACGGAGGAGCTGGTAGGTCCGAAGGTTCGCCTGATAGAGGTTGATGCCTGTCGTGTCGGCAGCGTCCTCGAGCCTCTTGATGGCGGCTGAAATCTGGGCGGGGCCATAGCCGCGGGTGGCTAGGTTAGCTTGCAGGAGGCCGACTTCTACGCAGCGGTTGTTGCCGCGCTTGTGCCACTCCCCAAGGTAACGGTAGCCAAGCCCATTTGGGGAGGTGAAAAGGTCGATGACGCGGTTCTGCGTCTTGCGCTCTGATCGGGGGGTCTCGGCCATGGATGTCTTGGTTAAATGAGTCGGGTCTTTCCGGTGAGCAGTTCCTGCATCATGCCTTGTTTGAGCGCTCTGGTCTTATTCCGTCGGGCTTCAAGAGCTGAGATCTGGGCGTCCATGTCGGAGAGGACGCTGGCAATCGCGGCTTGTTCATGAATTGAAGGAAGCGGGATTTCGAGGCTTCCAAGTAGTTTCAAATTTAGTCCACCGCGTCCTCCGCCGGATGACAGTTCACGCAGTTCGGTGTAACGTCTATCTAGGTTGTGAAAAAGATAATCAGGCACGAATGTGCCATTAGGAAGGATGGCCCCGATTGATTGATTTGTGGAAAGTTCTGTCAGGTTTATTGCAACAGTGCCTCTGGTCTTACCTTGGCCAGCTAGCCCGATAAGCACACACTGCTTGGGAAGAATCGTCGCAGCTGAATTATCAAGACCAGCCTGAGTGATGCGTCCGGGCACGTCTTTTACTCTTTTAAGGTGCAGGTCTCCCGAGCTCATCCATTTAATAGAGCCATCCCAGTATGATCGTACAAGCGTGCTTGGCGTTCCGCCAGCGACGCAATTTGTAAAGCTTGCCACCTGTTTCGTCTCCCACTTGCCGCTGAAACCAGGCAGTCGGATCCTGCCGGTCAGCAATTGCTGCATCGTTGCCTGCTTGATACCGTGCTTCTTGGAGATGAGACGATCTAGGGCGGCGATCAGGGCGTCTATGTCGCCCAAGGCCTTGGCGATGGCCTTCTGTTCGTGCTTAGGTGGAACTGTGACTAATACTCGCTTGAGGTTCTGTTGTCCGATATTCGCACGAACTGCGCCTTGTCCCATGGAAACGATCTGTGTTCGGATCATTTTTGCGCGAAGCGCGTAGCCGGAATAGTTCGAATCTAGCGCGTCGCTGATTGGCCTACCGCGAATAACGAAACCTCCAAAAACTACCTGCCTATCTCCGAGGTAGACGGCAGCGAGACCAAGTTCCGAATCTGTCTCGGATGTACGGTTGAGGACTATGTCATTAGTTTTCACCAGAAATGCCATGGCTGACTCGCCGGAGATTTGTACGCGCCCGGGGATTTCTGGGCCGTAAATGTGCGAGTAAGTAATCGGCTCCAGCACATTAATGAATGGTGTGCCCTTTCCGTATGCTGACTTGTCCGCATTGAGCCCATTCGTGAACGAAAACAACGTCCCTAATGTCATCATTTCCCAGTCCCCAGGGATTGAGCCTATATCGGTATGTTTGATGGCGGTATTCATTTTGAATCACCCCTCATGTTCTTAAGGTGACGATCGACTAGGGACGAAAGCCTATCAGTCTCCGCACTTAGCGTTGGCATCGGGGTGTCGTAGCGTTCTGCAAGCTGCCTAATACGATTATTAAGAGTTTGGGAGACGCGGTCGAGTTCGCCCTGCACGATGGCCGACTGTCGTGCCATCCATTTGTCCTCTATCACTAGTGTCTTGATTTCACTTGCGGTCAGTTTGGGGTACTTTGCGTAGGCTAGTTCGTCGAGGGCTGCGGCTTGCTCCTTCGCCTCGCGCTTGAGTTCGGCCTCACGCTCCGCCAATTCAACCCAGTGTTTGAGCACGGAAGTCTCGTCTTTTGACTCCTTGTCCCCCTTGATCTCTTTGAGGCGGGCGTTGACCTCGCCTTTGGCGATCTTGTCGAGAGTGCCAAGGTAGCCTTCATCGCCTGAATGCTCTTCCTCCAACTCGGTGAGGGCAGTGGTTGCGGTCTCAAGTTCAGCTTGCTTGATCTCAAGGGCGGCCTGTTCCTTGGCAAAGAATCTAGCCACGATCAGATCTTTGGGGACCAAGTCGCAGGCCCAGCCCTTGTCTTTCGTCTTCCCTTTTTTGTCAGTTTCTTGAATTCGGTGGGTTTCGGCAGCCCAACCTTCAGCGGCGACAAGGTAGCAGTCGTCCTGCATGGCCTCTGCCCAGTAGTCCATCAGGTGCTGGTAAACGTCGTAGGCGTCAATCAATGGTGTCTTGCCATAAGCATGAAGAAGGGACTCCGCGATTTCCGTGATCAACGCCTTTGGGTGTCCGCCCTTGCCGAATGCAGTGAGACGCGGCGTGGTCGCTTGGCGCCATTCCGTGAAGCCCCTGGTGGCTCTCTTCTGGAAGGCGACGAACTCCGGGTGGCCAAGGATGGCCGCTTTGACATCCGATTGCGGGAT
The DNA here is from genome assembly GCA_903913915.1 of uncultured Opitutia bacterium. Lineage (GTDB taxonomy): Bacteria > Verrucomicrobiota > Verrucomicrobiia > Opitutales > UBA953 > UBA953. The sequence goes on along the minus strand of CAIWNE010000059.1, from coordinate 42,438 downwards.
CTTGAGCCGGACGTATCCTGGGCGGCCTGCTGACTCGAACAGGTCCTTGTAGACGGTGGGTAGGACCTTCCAGTAAGGGGCGATAAGGCTATCTTTACCGATCAGATCAGGTTCAGGTATGCCTCCACGAAGGTGTCCGTCGATGTCCTGGAGGTCCTCCGGTTCCGTCGTGTCGATGTAGCGCGGCAGGTTGAGATTGAAGTCATTCTTCGGATCGGCGATTTCGGCCACAGGCACCATGCGTGCGAACTTGGCTTCATCTGACTGCTTGGTGAAGGTGTCGACGATGCGGTGGATGTCTCGCTCCCTGAGGCGGTTCTTGTTCCCATCCTTCATGAAGCCCTTGGAGGCGTCCATCATGAAGACTCCCTTGCGGGCAGCGGCGTTCTCCTTGTCCAAGACCAGGATGCAGGCAGGGATGCCGGTGCCGTAGAATAGATTGGCAGGAAGACCAATGATGCCCTTCAGGTAGCCAGATCGGATGAGCTGGGTGCGGATGACGCCTTCAGCGCCCCCGCGGAATAAGACGCCGTGGGGAAGAATACAGGCGGCCTTCCCGGTGCTCTTCATGGAACGTATGATATGGAGCAGGAAGGCATAGTCGCCCTGCTTCGTTGGAGGAATCCCCCAGGCGAAGCGCTCATACGGGTCGTTCTCGGGAGTCAGCCCGGTGGTCCAGGTTTTCACCGAGAAGGGCGGGTTGGCTACGACGTAGTCGTAGGTCCGAAGCTTATTGCCGTCCTTGAACTTGGGGTCCGACAGGGTGTTCCCGCTGGCGATGGTGGCGGTCGGGAAGTCATGAAGGATCATGTTCATGCGGGCCAAGCCGGCGGTCGTGACGTCCATCTCCTGGCCTTCGATCGTGATGCGCGTACCTGACTGCGCTGCCACCTTGAGGAGCAGCGAGCCCGAGCCACTGGTAGGGTCGTAGACGGTGGTCGATGCCTTAGCGTTCTTCGGAGAGATGCCGATGACGTGCGCGACGATCCGGCTCACTTCGGATGGGGTGTAGAACTGGCCCTTGCTCTTGCCGCTTTCCGATGCGAAGTGACGCATCAGGTACTCGTAGGCGTCACCCAGGATGTCGTCGTGGTCGGCGCGGTTGCCGGAAAAGTCCAATTCGGGCTTCTGGAAGATGCTGATTAGTTCAGTCAGGCGATCGACCATCGCCTTGCCTTCGCCCAGCTTGTTGGGGTCGTTGAAGTCCGGGAAGTCGCTGCGGGCCAGACGTTCGTTCTCCTTGGTAAGGGGGCCGATGATCTGCTTGTTGATCTTGTCGCCGATGTCGTTCTTGCCCTTGAGCGCTACCATGTCGGCGAAGCTGGCCCCTTTAGGGATGAGGACAGCAGGGCGGAGGTCCTTGCTGTTCGCGTACTTGTCGCTGACGTACTTGATGAACAGCAGGGTTAGGACGTAGTCCTTGTACTGGCTGGCATCCATGCCTCCTCGGAGGGAGTCGCAGGCGGTCCAGAGAGAGGAATAAAGGTCAGACTTCTTGATCGGCATCTGGGTAAGGGGTGGCCCTGAGGGGCAGTCCTAGATGGATACCCTGGATGATGCTGGAGGCAACTCATTGGTGGTTAATTGAGTTACAATTCTCCTATCTAGTTCTTTTTATGGCTGGCGGTTAGCATATCAGAGTAGTTTCCGACTTTCCAAAGGTTCGAACGATTGACCTGCCCCAAGTTTTTATTGGAAGTATTGCAGGATGAGCACCCCATATCATGCTAAGCTCCTGGCCATGGAGCTGGAGCGCAGGGCCGAAATCGGCACTCCCGAAGCCTTTGCCCGGGCTTTGAGCGATGCCAAGGTTGACTTAAATCCTCACCAAGTTGCAGCGGCCATGTTTGCTGTTCGATCCCCTATCGCTGCGGGTGCTATCCTTGCGGATGAAGTCGGCCTTGGTAAGACGATTGAGGCCAGCCTGTTGTTGGCGCAGAAGTGGGCGGAGCGTAAGCGTCGTCTGTTGGTTATCGTTCCAGCTAACCTCCGGAAACAATGGAGTTCGGAGTTGATGGATAAGTTCCACTTAAAGTCAGTCATTCTTGAGAACAAGGATATCCGGCTTCAGGCGCAGCAGGGGAACTTTAACCCATTCCGTCAGGACGCTATCATCATTGTCTCCTATAACTTTGCCGCGAAGAACGAGTTCTATATCAATCCGCAAAATGGCGGGCCAGGTTTCTGGGATATGGTGGTTGTTGATGAGGCTCACCGCCTCCGCAACGTATACAAACCCAACAACAAGCAGGCTCGTCGTATCAAGAAGGCAATTGAACCTTATTTCAAGGTGTTGCTTACGGCTACGCCTCTGCAGAATTCACTCCTCGAACTTTACGGCTTGGTTAGCATAATTGATGAGTATCAGTTTGGTTCCGTCGAAGGATTCAGGGAGCGCTACGCCAGGGGCGCGATGACGAAGGAGGTTCAAGAGGAGCTTCGAGGACGCCTTCTCAGCGTGTGCAAGCGAACGCTTCGTAGGGATGTGCGTCAGTTCGTAAAGTTCACGAATCGGCTGGCTTTGGTCCAAGACTTCGAACCAAACCCTGACGAAGTCAGGCTGTATGAGATGGTAGATGAATACCTGCGTAGACCTAGGTTATATGCTTTGCCAGATAGGCAAAGAGCATTGATGACTATGGTGCTCCGCAAACTTCTGGCCTCATCGAGTTTTGCCATAGCTCATACCTTAGAGGGGCTCTATGCATCATTGTCGGAAACTATTGCCAGGGGCGAGGGTGAGTCGGCACTGCCTGCTGCATTGGTTGAGGATGTCGATGAATTGCCGGAAATCATCGATGAGTGGGACGAAGGTGATGACGATGATGAGGGGGACGAGCGGCAACACCCAATCCTAAGTGCCTCAGAAGTGGCCGAGGCAAAACTAGAACTAGAGCAGCTAAAGGAGTATGCACGGCTTGCTGGTTCCGTGAGCAGGAATTCCAAGGGTAAGGTGCTTCTCGAGGCGCTTAAGGCTGGGTTTGATGCTGCCGCAAAAGCCCAAGAAGGGCAGGGATCTGTACATAAAAAAGCCATCATTTTCACGGAGTCAAAACGCACTCAGTCCTATATCCTGACTGAGCTGGAGCAGTCGGAGTATAAGGGTAGAGTCGTACTTTTTAACGGTTCAAACTCTGACGATCTCTCCAGGCAGATCTATGCAAAATGGATCGAGGAGAATCCTGGCAAGACCTCCGGCTCTAAGACTGCGGATATGCGCGCTGCGCTTGTTGACTACTTCAGGAATACTGCAGATATCATGATTGCGACCGAAGCAGCGGCAGAAGGGATCAATCTTCAGTTCTGCAACCTGGTTATTAATTATGACCTTCCCTGGAATCCGCAGCGTATCGAACAAAGAATCGGCCGTTGCCATCGTTACGGTCAGAAATGCGACGTAGTCGTGGTCAATTTCGTAAATAAGACTAATGCAGCAGACCAACGTGTGTACGAACTTTTGCAGGAAAAATTCCAAGTTTTCAACGGAGTTTTCGGAGCCTCGGACGAGGTGCTCGGTCGAGTCGACGCGGCAGGTGTTGGCTTTGAGCGTAGAGTGATGCAGATCATTCAGGAATGCAGGAGGCCTGAAGAAATTGCTGCTGCATTCCGTAAGCTTGGGGAGGAGAATCAGCAACAAATTGACGCTGCCAGGCGGCAGGCGGAGGTCGATCTCCTGAGTCATTTTGATCAATCTGTCATTGATAAGGTTCGAATTGATGCCGCCCGTTCTCTAGATGTAGTCGCACGTAGGCTCTGGGTACTTACGCGATATGTACTTAGGGACCTTGCTGACTTCGATGATGAGAAACATAGGTTCCATCTCAAGCGGCCCATGCTAGGGTCGATCGCTGCCCAAGAAGGAATCTATGAGTTGAGCAAGGATCCAGGTTCAATGGTGCACCCTTATCGTATAGGTCACCCATTGGCCGGCGAGGTTATCGCACGGGGTTTGGACATGGACGTGCCTGCCGCATGTCTCTCTTTTGACCTATCTGGTCATGATCGACAGGTCTCAGGGCTTCTCTCGTTTCGGGGGAAATCAGGATGGTTACGTCTCTCGAAACTATCCTTTGATTATCCCGGTAATGCTGGAGAAGACCATCTGTTATTGGCGGCCTGTCTTGATTCTGGTGATGTCCTTCCTGAGGATTTGACGAGGACGCTTTTCGATTTAAAGGCTTCCGTGCTAAAATTAGATGCTGGTCTGACTGCTGACATCGCTTTGAAGTTGGACCAGTTTGACTCCGCCATGGCTGCGTCTTTAAAGAAGGGGCGCGACGAACGGAATAAGAAGTGCATGCAGGAGGAGTTCGCGAAAGTACAGTCGTGGACGGCCGACCAGGAGGCCAAGTTCATGTCCCATTACAATGAACTTCGAGAGAAGCTTGCCGTGCTCTCTAAGCAGATTGCCGACTGCACCGACTTCGCCAAAGAAATCGATTTGAACGAGAGCAGGGAAGATGTTCGTGTACAGATGCTGAGGGAACGTGAAAGGTACATGGCTCAGGTCGACCTTCTCAGGGAGAGGTCTGATGCTATTATCCAGTCCAGTAAGGATAAACTAAGGCCGAAAGAGACGACGTCTCAGATTTTCTGTATCAGATGGATAATCGCCTAGTCGTCATCTCCTTGCAGTACGTCACTCAGTCCATCGTTATCGCCTTCCCAGTTGAGAAATGTGACGAACTTTTCGGCTAAGTGTTCTGTTTTCGGTTTTTGCGTATCTCTCTGTATGCGCTGGCATAGGTCATTCACCCGTTTATGTAGGCCACTGCCTTTCGTTATGAACGATCTATGATATCTTCGGAATTTCAGAAGGAAAAATAATGCTTCAAGTGTGTTGAAGGTGATTTGCGGCCGGTCGTTTTCATAGGCCCACGCAAGTTTATCGACCGACTGTGCGAACATTTTCTCAACTAAATCCTCGTCGACTGTCTTTAGCGAATCCTCGTTTAGCTTAATGAGGTTTCTTAGGGCCTTCATCCAGTTGTTTGGTGCGGTTGATTCATGCATCTTCCGGGTGAACGAATCAAAGAAATCGATGCAATCGGTATCCGAATGTATGCATAGGCCTGCGATGTGTAGGTGGACCTCCTCGACGGCCACGTGGTTTCCGGTGATGTCGCGTATTGCGTCTTTGGTAAATTCGGACGGGCAGCCGAGATAGAGCCATCCAGCGGTTTTCTTGATCCATTTCTCCCCTTTGTTCGCATCCGGGTTAGCACGGATCCATTTACGCATCGCCGTCTTAAGGCGTTCAATAAGGTTGGCAGCCTCTTGGGCCTGCGGTCCAGTCGGGCTGGTATCCCTGCCCATTGGGGTGTAGAGCGCGAACTGGTCGGGTTTAACCATCCTACCGTAACCTTTCTGATAGTTCTCCGCGGAGAGTGTCTTGTTAAGCCGTCTAACCAGAGACCTGCATGCCTCAATGATGTCATCTTCCTTCTCGTCGTCATCGAGCCACTTCCGTAGTTTCATCATGTCGTCTCGGCAGTTGCTCCAGAGTTCCGGTGCCGATTTCAGTTCTACAGCTCTCTCGATGTAACCCTTGGGCAGTTCGGGTGGTTGCCCTGTCTCCTGCATGTTTTCCCAGTCTAGGACGCTCTGGAAAAGGCCATCAGTTATGGATGAAACCGTCACTTCGGCGAACCCTTGTCCCGGCCTTGCGCACACGTTGATCTGAAGCGGCACGTCATCTCGATGTTGCTTGCCAGGCTTGGTGCTGATTTCGCGATAAGACCACGCTGCTTCTTCGGTAGAATTAGGCCGTCTGAGGCACATGCGTACTATGTCGCTTCCAGCGCGAAGTTTGACGCCTGTGATGGATTCTGGGTTCCTGTATTCTCTGCCAGCATCGACTAGCATGCTGGGGAGGACTTCCATCCATTGATTTGCCTGGTTCCCGAGATTATCAGGGCCGACATAGTGAATCTCTAGTGCCTCCATCTTTTCCAGCCATGTCGGCCAGCCGTTCACGGTGGCTGCGGCTGCCCAGGCTGCGCCGGATGCGACGTAGCTCTCTTCGGCTTCAATTAGCTCCAAGCCAAGACGAAGCTGAATTAGCTGGGTTAGGCTAGACGCGTCAAAGCGGGTCTTGGCCAGCGGCCCGATGACCATAAGCCCGAGGTTGCGTTTATAGGGGCTATCGCAGGTGACTTTGTCGTCTTCATTGGATATCTCCTCGAGCGACTTCACGAGTGAGCTTTCGCCGATAAGCGGAGATTGCCAAGGGTATGAGGATTCATTCAGTCGGAGCGTAACTTCCGTGCTGGAAGCGTTTAGCTTGGTTTTTCCGGTAAGTATTTCTGTCGCCCATCCTGTGGTTAGAGTTTGCGGCAGGGGCGTACGTAAAGCCTTTCGGAGGATGCCCCAGCCGGTCGGGCTTAGTTTATTTCGACGTAGGCGGTTGTCGCTGACCGGCACGTTCCACTCCTTGCCATCTGGTCCTTCTCTGACGTCCACAGGAACTTTGGCGATAGACCAGGCGCCGAAGCTGGTGTCTACGACAGTAATATGTCCTTTCGGCAATGTGGGTTCACTGGCTCTGCAGTATCCGATCACGGCTGCAATTGATCGAGGTATCAGTAGAAGATTCGATGCTCTTACGGCGGAAAGAATCGCCTGCTGGCCGCCGACGCCAAGTGCGTCGGGTACTGCCAGCCCGGTTTTTTGGCCTGCCTGGGCGAAAGCATCGACTTCTTGGGCGATGAGCTTGGCCGCGCTTAGGGAGACTTCTGTCGCTCCATCAGGCTTCCATGCTACCTGCTGGTCGGTTAGTTTCCCCCACTCCTTTTCTCCCTTACATAGCATCTCGAAGGGCGCACAGAACGGGATGCGCCCAGAGCCGTTCACCGGATCTCCGAGGGGAGGCACCTGGGCCTCGGGGGGCCACGCTAATGCACGACCGCGACGATGTTCATCGGCGACCGATCCAGTGGGCGGCCTTTCGCCTCGTTGCAGGGGCAGCAGTGCCGTAGGCAGTCCGGCTTGAAATGATTTGGGACGTTCAATCCGCCGTCCGGGAATTACGACAGCTGACCATGGTTTGGCGCCGAGGAAATCTAGACCTAGGCCGAATTCGTTCATCTAAAAAGTGCCTCCGTTGCCCCGATGAGTGATTTGTCGAGTAAGTCGATTGCTTGTGAGAAGCCTTGGGGTTCGAGAATGCCGGTGCTCATTGGCAAGCGTATGCCATGGATGTATTTCCCTGATGAATGATCGGAGTCCATCGTGGCCCGGTCAGCTTGCGCATGGGCAGTAATGATAAGGCCGCCGACACGTTTAAGCGCAGTGTTCGGTTGAGATGCATACCGCACCAAGGCCTGTCCTGCGCGGGGCAGGGAAGCTTGCCAAGTGTTTGTGTCATCCGTCCAGATAGTCGCCCAGATCGGTAAGATGGCTGATTTTTCTGGCCACCAAAGGGCTTGGTCGCAGCCGGTTGCCCCAATGCTGGAAAGCGGGCTGTCTTCGACGTCCAACAGTCTGCGCACCGACTCCTGGTTGCATGATTCCAGGTCGTGGCTGTCTATGAGATAAGCCTGACCCCACGGGGTCTTGAATGGCCCAGCGGAGGCTTGCGATGCCAGCCATCGGCCGCGGTCGGCTTCCTTGCGGTAGAAGGGGGTGCTTAGGATTGCCCCTGGCCAGAGCCGAAGCAGGCAGCAATTGACCAGCTGCCCGACCGTCTCGGACCAGAGTGGCCTGCGCCATGTCCATGCGTCATCCTTGATTTTCTGGTATCGTAGGAGTTCGCGGTAGGCCTTGTAGGCGGTCTTGTACCGCGTCTCCATAGTCAGGGGGTAGTTGGCGCTGGCGGGATGGGCGAGGCTCGCGTACCTGATGTCGCAAAGGTTCTCTGAATTGAGGAGTAGCTGGTTCTCTTTCGCTAGTTGGGCTACGGAGCGGGCGCGTGTTCCAGCAAGGGCGACTTTAGTCTGTTTGCGTCGCCAAGATTCGGCCCGCTTCAGAAGCGCTGCCATGGTCCATGCTGCTACCTTGTTTTCAAGTGTGTCAAACGACGGGCGCCGTTGTACCGCGAGGAGCGTTTGGCGAGGGCCGGCCTTCTGGGCAGGTGAATTTCCAGGAAGCTTAGCGTAGTGCCTTATGCATGCTGCGTCCATCTCTTGGACGCGTCCGACTGGCGTCGATTCGCGGACTCGGATCAGAATCCGCCGAGGCGATTCGCCGATGGCTTGCAAGGCCCGGATGAGGTGCCGGTCTTGGGCCATCTTGATAATTAGCTCCATCCGTGGTTCGCAAGACTTGGGTTCAATCCAGATCTCCTGAGCCATTTTCCAAGTTCGGCGAATCATCGTACGGATGTCGGAATCCTCCTCGGTCGCCTCGGTGTGGCCCAACTCCTGGAAGGAATGAACCATCCAATTGATTAATGAGTCCTGGCGGAGGGCGTCAGGGTTGTGCTCTTCCGCATCTTCGGGCGGTCTGTGAAGTAGCCCTAGTTGCCTTATGCGACTTGTTTCCTCCCCGTTGATGGTCCAGCGGAGGTCGAGATCATGTTTGCCATCCTTGGCCGTATTGCTGCAGGGCATATGCCAGGATTGGTAGTCCTGCCCGCTCCAGCGGAAAGCTAAGCTCGCCTTCGGGGAAAGGCCGGCACCATCGATCCATCTAGGAGGTCTTGAACTAAATGCAGTGAGTGAACGCGGCGTACCTGCGCCATCTACGCTTGCAGTGTTCGCGGGTCGGTTTCCGGCGTATAGCAGAAACCCCCAGGGGTCATCGAAGAAGATGGCGCCGGCTTGGCTCATTCCTTCGTGCGATCCAGGCCTCGCCAGAGGAATGTGCCCGAGTGATGCTCGGTCGCCGATTCGAACGCTTTCATGAGCGCTGCGTCATTTGCCTGAGCGATGACTCTTTTGACCGCATCAAGAGCATCTTGGTTTCCTTCGAGTTCGATGCCTCTCAGTTTGGGCATGATACGCTGCTCAATCTGATCTGCCATCGCCAGGTTGATGCGGTTATTGTCACGAGGATAGTTGCCTGCGTAAGCAAGTATGGCCTGATGCACGCGATGCGCGAAGGGTTTTCCGATCATCTCCATAGCGTCGTTAAGCTCTCCAATCCACTGGTTGACTTTACGCTCGTCGGATTCGCTTAGGTCGTTTTCGCACCAAAGCCTCCATGTGTCATATGCAAGTCCTCTGTCTTCTGGCTGTTCAGGCTCCTGTTCGATTGCTGATGCCATCTTCGCTGGCCGCCCGAAACGGAGCACGCAGGCACGATCGAGAACTTTATCCGAAAGGCTTTGCGTCGATTCGTCTTCGTTCATCGTTCCGGTGAAGAGTATGTTTCGTCCCGGGTATAGTCGGATGTTATGTTCCCCGTCCTGCAGGCTTCCTGTGTCTAGCGCAATCTCTACTGCGGCGCGGCTTAACGGATTATCTTCGTCTTTGAGGATGGACCGTCTTGTTTCCAGCTTGCTCAGGAATTCTGAGAAATAGTACTCAACGCGGGCGAGGTTCATTTCATCCAGCAAGACGAGAAGCATGCGGTCATCTCTGGCGTGATCCCATCCCTGGGGCAGTTTCCAGTCGTTCCGATTATAACGTTCGAACTGCACCATGGCCCTGGCCAGTTCCGTCGCCTTATATCTTCCTTCGAGGTGGTTAAAGAATCCAAAAAGGTCTTGGGGGCTGTCCCACCGGGGTTGAACTGCAAGGGAAATCATATGGATGCCCATGGCTTCCGAGTATCGCTTAGGCAGCAAGGATTTGCCGGTACCAGAGATGCCTGCCAGCACCACCAGTGGTGACATGTCGGCGGTCTTAAGTGCAGTATGGAAAGCGTTCAGTACACGCTTGGGGTATTGTAGGCTATGGGACTCGAGGTAGTCCGAAGTCCTTTCTAGGGCAAGGCGCTCTTCTTCTCGCGCCCTCGGCTTGGCGATATGCGTTACCGGGAGTTCCTCGAAGGGGACTGGTTCCCATAGGTCACGATAGCGGTCTTCTCCCGTTGCCTGCGGATGCACTCGCTTGAGGTCGGCTTCAATTTTCTGAAGCAGTGCTGCCAGCGTATTTTTCCAGACTTCAAGACTGTCGATTTCCTTCTGAAGTCGCTGGGCCTTCTGTTCCAGCTCGTATGTCTTGGTCTCGGTGTCAGCGAGTTTGCGTTTTGCCTCGTCGATGGCGGTAAGAGTGGCCTCGTAGGCGACCTTCGCCTTGGTTAAGGCTTTTTCTGTCAACTCCTGCATGGAGATCAGTCTCTTCTGCTCGATTTCTCCCTGGTTGATGTCGTAACGGATCGCATTCAGATGAAGTGCGCGGTCGGCGATCTCCTGTTGCAGCTTCATGAGCTGCTCCTTGAGTTCTTCTACCGCGGCCTCCTGTTGCGCTTTCTGTGTCGCAAGATTTACCACCTTGGCCTCTTCTGCCGCGATTTCTTTCCCTGCTCGGGCTAGTTCGGACATCAGGGCGTCCAATTTCGCCTGTTGGGTGATGACTTCGGCTCTAAGCCCTTCTTGGGCTTTGCGGTCAGCCTCTATTCTTGTTAGTTCACCTTTCTGTTCCGCAATCCATTTGCGTGTCTCTTCAGCGTGGGTAAGTACGATTTGCGCCCGTCCGATGGTCTCGTTGGCTTCTCTTAGCTGGGAGCGTCGAAGTGCTAACTCTGTTTCGAGTGCTTCAAATTCGCAGGCAGCAGGTAGGTTCTTCTCTTTTCGCCTGAAGTTTAGGTACTGAGTTACTGCTAGGGCTGAAAGGACAGAGGATGTGCCCCATAGCCCGGCCTGAATCAGGAATGAGTAGTTCATTTTGTTTTGTTGATTGCTGCGCGTAGGGCAGCGATTTCCGACTCTAGGTCGGCCTTCTGGGTGGACAGAATCCTGGCTTGGCCTTGTGCCTGACCTAGGCTTTTCGAAAGTGCATCTAGTTCCTTTTGCGTTGCCTCTTTTTGTCCTGAGATCTGTGCGATCTCCGACTTGAGCGACGCTCGCTCTGTCACCAACCTTACGTGTTCTGTGCGGGCATCATCTAGGCTTTGAAGGTCAAATTTTTTCTTTGCAATGACCGCAAGTTCCGCGGCGGCTTCGGATCTGGCTTTTGTTTGCGCCGTTAGTTCGTCGCGTACTGCTGCGAGCTCGGGTTTTTTTATGGATAGTTCCGCATTTATGGCATCAAGAAGCGCTTTTGCCTTCGCGATTTCTTCGAGACTTGACTGCGTTTTTTGGAGCTCAGAGAGCGCCTTGCTCAACTTTGCTTGGGTTGAGGCAAGTTCTTCCGCAGCTGCCGCGGCGCGGGCAATCTTTTGATCAGAGGCTTTTTCGGCCTCCGTCAATTTGCCGCGGCTTTCGATGAGGTTGTTGATGTTCTTTCTGCTTTCGGCGAGTCGGGCGTTAAGGGACGACTCTTCATTGCGCAATGCGTCTAGGGTCAGGTTGGCTGCTTCGGCTTTCGCGATGGTACTTTTGGCTTCGAGCAGTTTGGCCTGAACCGCCGAGAGTTCCTTGCGGGCTGCTTCAAGCGAATCGCGTTCAGACTTCAGCGTAGAGATTTCGAAACGAAGTGCGCTCGCCTCTTGTACTAGCGCGGACTTGTCCACGAGTTCGCGCTTCATTTCGTCATAGTCCTTCAATCCGACCATCAGGAACAGTGTCAGGCCAAGGTTTAGGGCAAGTACGAGAGGGAACAGAATATTATTAAATCTGCTCCAATGCCGTTCTTTAAGGGTGTCTGATTCGGGCATGGTAATGGTCGAGAAGATTCACGAATCTACGTTCAATTACCAACTCTTTTAGCAGGCTAATAGCGTGTTTCGGTCGCCTTAGCTTGCGCAACCTTGATTTCCTTAGGTTCCAAGGTCCGGCAGCTTGTTGATCGCGGACTTGACCGAGTTCCATTCGCCCTGGCTGTAACCCTTGTGGACGTCGGCGCTGGCGTGGCCGACGATGCTCATGCGGACTTCTTGCGGGATCTCGAGGCTCTGCATCCGGGTGACGAGGGTGGTGCGGAAGCTGTGGAAGCATTTCCGGGGCTGCTTGCTCCGGCCGGTGGTGGCGTAGCAGGGGTCGATGCTGGCTGCCTTGACGACCTGGACAAAGAGGGTGCTTGGGCCCGTGTTGCCGCCTAGGGCTTTTGCGGTGAGGCCGGGGAGGATCGGGCCGTCCTTGCCGGCCTTGGAGGCCTGGCGCCACTCCAAGAGGCGTTTCTGGAGGGCAGGGTGGACGGCGATGGTGACCCAGCCTTTGGAGCCTTTGCCGGTCTTCTTCTGCTTATAGGTGAGCTTAGGGGTGTCCCCGAGGTCAAAGGACGCCCAGGTGAGCCCTAGGCAGTCGCCCATACGGGCGCCGGTGTAGTACCCTAGGAAGACCAAGGTACGCCATTCTTCGCTCGGGCAGGCCTTTAGGATGCGCTGCACTTCCTCGTCCGTGAACGGGAGCTTGGTTTGGCTCTCGCCGTCGGGGACCTCGACCGTGGCGGCGGGGTTGATGGCGCACATGCCCTCGTCGAGCGCCCGCTTGAACATCATCCGCAGCACGACGATGCCCTGCCGGACCGTCGCCGGCGCGGCGCCCTGGGCCATGCGCGCCTTGATGAAGGACTGCACGTCCGCCGGCTGCACGCGGATGACGGGCTTATCGGCCTCCGCGCCCATGTGCTCCAGGAACAGGTTCACGGTCTTGCGGTAGGAGGCGATGGTGGCCGTCTTCTTGTTGATCGACTTCGACGTCAGGAAGTCGGCGAAGAAAGCGCGCAGGGTGGGGAAGCGCAGGCTGCGGCCCGTCGCGCGCTGATGCATGTCCATCGCGTTATCGACCACCTTCTTGATGACCAGCCCGCCGTTGTACTCCGCCGTGCGCGCGTCGTTCTCGAACTGCTGCAGGATCTGCTCTGCAAGTTTCCTGTCGGGCGTGCCCGTGGTGCGTTGCAGCCATTTTCCGTCCGATGCGCGGAAGCGCGCCAACCAGTTTTTCGAACGCTCGATCTGTCTGAGGAGTGAGCCCATGTGATTTCTTCCCGATACGCTCTAGCAAAACTCTAGCAAATCAAGGTCATCTGAGGGCGTCCAAACCCCGGAAAACCCTAGTAAACCCCCCTTATTTCGACCTATCGGTGAATCGTGGGTTCGAATCCCATCCTCTCCGCCACTTTTTGAGAGAGGCTCGGAGGCTCAGAGGCCCTGAGGCTCAGATGGCATGAACGGAGTCCGGTGTGGGGTTGAGACTCGCCTACGTTGGGTTCGACATGGGTTATGGCCCTGTTTGCATCTCAGCCCGATGCGGACGCTCATCCCTCAGGCGAACCGGCTGGCTTGCGCCCTTGGCCGCGCCATGGCCGCCGTCTTCGCGGCGCTGCTGTCGTTGGGGCTTGGCCTGGCTGAGGCCCCGCGGACGCCGCCTTCGTTCGCGGCGCTGGATATCCCTTACTCCGCCGACAATCCGCCGGGCCCGAGCTTCTCCGAAGATGAGAAGCAGCGGCAGTTCGCCGCCGGCACCCGGATCGTCTCGGAAATCAGGGCCGCTTTCGCGGCCGGCCGTGAGGCGTATGTCATCCCTCCGGGCGAGTCCGCTTCGATTCCGTCCGGCTGGACACGGGGCCACGTTCTTTCGCGCTCCAAGGCATGCAGGGCGACCCGGCGAAGCCTTTCCGGATCATCGGATATGGCGCGACGTTCTGGTTCGGTCTCTCGGAGCACCCGGCGCCGCACTATCACCAGATGGTCAAGGTCTTCGACTGCAGCCATCTGAGCCTGGAGGGCATCACGATCGACAGCGATCCGCGAGGCTCGATGGACGCCCGGATCACGGCGTTCGATTTCGAAGGCAACCGCGTGCAGGTCCGGCCGGTCGCGGGGACGCGTCTGCTGGAACGCATGCCGGCGGCCGAGGGCCGTTGCATCCCGTTCAAGGCCGACGGCCGGCATGTCGCCGCGCTCTACCAGGTCGACGAAGGGTGGGGCCCCGGGAACCTCTTCTACGTCAAGATGGAGCGGACGTCCGACGGTCTTTACTGGTTCACGTTCAAGAACCGGAAACTGCTCGAGGCGATCCGGAGCGGAGCCTGGCAGTCGGCCTACGGTTCGTCCGGCACGCTCGAAGTCGGCGACATGCTCGGCTTCGTCTACAGCACCTCGGCGGCGATCACGCTCGACCGCTGCCGGCGGATCACGGTCAAGGACTGCCGCTTCTTCGCCGCGAAGGCGGGCTTGGACGAGGCTGACGGGTACGGCGACCATCATTGGATCAACTGCCATTTCATGGCCCGTCCGGGCACGAACAACCTGCTCGGCGGCGACGGCGTCATGAGCGCCTGTCCGCATGGCTCGACGTTCGAGCGTTGGGTGGTGCAACGCACCACCGACGACGCCTTCAACAACCACGGCCACTGGAAGTATGCGGTCGCCGCCGGGGAGCATAGCCTCACGTTCAAGGAGGGCGTGCCGGCGCTCTTGACGCCTGGTCAGCTCGCCGAAGCTTATGATGCGCCCTCCGACCGATACCTCGGCCGGCTCACGGTCGAATCCGCGCAAGGCAAGACGGTCGTCTTCCGCGAGCCCGTCGGCGGCCGTTTCGCCAAGGCTTCGGTGATGTTCCCGGCCTTCCAGAACGCCGGCTGGGTGATCCGCGACAGTCTTTTCGTCGACAGTTACCAGCGGGTCTTGCTCGGTTGCGGCCCGGGCTTGTTCGAAGGTAACCGGCTGGAACGCGTCGGCGCCGGACTGACCTTGGGCAACGGCCGGCCGATCGACATCGAAGGCGGCGATCCCCATGGTGTCGTCATCCGCGGCAACGTGTTCGTCGACTCCGGGTGCGCTCCCGCGTTGCGCGCCATCCGCGTGCGCGGCACGGGCCAGCCGATCCGGGGCCTCGAGATCAGCGGCAACCTTTTCGTCGGCACCGGCGCGGGCGCCGTGTCGGTCGACAACGCCGCTGGCGCGGTCATCCGCGACAACGTCGCGGTGCGGCCGACGATGGGAAGCGGCCTGCTGCCGAAGGCCAAGGTCACGTCGGTCTTCTTTCTCCGGAACGGCCAGGGCGGCGAGATCTCCGGCAACCTGGTCGTGGCATCCCGTACGGGGGCCGAGCCGGCGGGCGCCGAGTCTTCCGCTGACGTGAGGCTCGAACGCAACCTTCGCGCCGAAGCCGCGGGTGACCTTTCGGCGCTGGTCGCCCGCAGGCTGGCCCAGCACGAAGTCCCCGCCCGTGTGATCCTCTCCGAGGTCCGCGAGCAGCTCGGTCAGTCGACCAGCCGGTAGCCGACGCCGGCGTCGGCGGAGCAGGGCGTGCGGGCGTTCCTGGCTGGCGTCTTCGATCGGCCGGAGGCCCCGCTGAGGGTGCCTTCCGTCGCGTTGGTCGGCGATTACGCGGTGGCAGGATGGATCCAGTCCGGCCACGGCGGGCGCACCTTGCTGAAGCGCTCGGCCGAGGCATGGGAGTTCGTCGTGTGCGGCGGAGCCGACCTGCGGACGTCGGCGGGACTGCGGGAGGCCGGATTGCCGGCGGACCTCGTCGAGCCCGCCTTGGCGCGTCTGGCCGTCGCGGAAGCCGGGTTGTAGAAGGATGACCTCCGTCTGCTCGGCGACTTCAAGGGCATGATGAAGATGGAAGGCGTCGGACACCCTGCGAAGCAGTGATCCATCGGTGAAGAGGACTGACGAAGCCCCGCTCGCCGGGGCTTCTTTTTATCCATGATCCGCGGATAGGAATCGCGGCTTCACTTAAGCCAGCCGACAGACGCCTTGGGGGCGTAGAAGAGGGTGCCGTGGAATTCCTTGGCGGGCAGGGTGGCGTCCTTGCGGTGCGTCCACGTCAGGAGGTCCGCGGAGGTCGCGAGCTGGAGTCCGTCGCCGGCCGGTTCGTCCCAGACGAGCAGCCAGCGGTCATGGTAGCGGATGAGCGTCGGGCCTTCCGCCATGGCCTTCTTGGGGTCGTCGTTCGAATGCATCGGCGAATGGTTGCCGGCGATCGGCCCGTGCAACGGCGTGAAGTCGGGGTGATCCAGGTCGAGACCGGTGAACGAGACCCAGAGGTTGCGCCCGGGCATCCGCGGGAGATCCCAGTTGCGCGGGCATTTGATAATCATGGCCCAGCGATGGTTGGCTTCGTCGAGGCGCATCACGGCGTCGATGGAGGCGAAGTCGCAAGGGTAGAAGACCTTGGTCTCGCGGTAGCTCACGAAGTCCTTGGTGCGGGTGATGTAGACGCGGTTGTCGTAGCGTGAGCCGACCTTGCCGTCGTTGTTACTGGCGTCGACGTTGTTCCGTTCGCGCGGCGTGGTGCTCGAGAAGAGGATGAAGAAGTCCTGCTTCGCCGGATCCCAGTGCAGCTCCGGGGCCCAGACGTTGTCCGGCTGGTCTTCGGAGGGCAGGGTGGTCGGGAATGGTCTCACTTGTCGGGGTTCCGACCAGCTCACGAGGTCCTTCGAGGAAGCGTAGCCGAAGATCCGGCCGGTCCAGCCCGTCGTCCAGACCATGTGGAACAACCCGTCATGGTAGAGGATGGAGGCATCGCGGACGAGGTTCTGGCCGTTTGGCCAGCGGGGAGGCTGGAAGAACGGCTCGCCATGGTTGAGCGGCGTGAAGTGGACGCCGTCGGTGCTCTGCGAAAGCGAAGGACCGAACTGGCCGTTGGCTTTGAAGGAGGTCAGGAGCAGCACCTCGTCGGCGGTCGGATGGTCTGCAGCCGAGGGGGTTGTCCGGGGTTCGGAGGCCAGCACGGCCGTCACGAGCATGATGGACGCGAGCAGGGCGGAGAAGAGGGGGCGCATGGGGTGAATCTTCGGTCAGGCACGTTTCGCAGCGGTGCCATCGATCCATTCGAGGCCCCAGTCGCGCAGGGCGAGCAGGACCGGGCGCAGCGCGAGGCCCTTGGGCGTGAGGTGATAGGAGAGGCGACGTCCGTCGCCTTCGACGGGGGCCTGGCCGATCATGTCGCTCTCCATCAGGCGGCTCAGCCGGTCGCTAAGGATGTTGGTCGGGATGTTTTCCGGACCGGTCGCGAAGTCCTTGAAGCTCGTCTTGCCGAGCGCGAGGTCGCGGATGACCAGCATGGTCCATTTGTCGCCGAACAGGTCCAGGCTGCAGGCGATGGGGCAGGGGGAGCGGCGCTTGGCCGCCAGAGCGGACTTCTTTGGGGCGCGTCTGGGCTTCATGGATTGAGGTTGATAGGCAGGTCGCTTGCTGACCACAAGTAATTACTTGCAAATTAAAAGTAATCTTGAAGCGTGCGGGCATGGCTACCACCCAAAACGAATCCCCCAAACTCGCGGCGCCCGGTGCCGGGCTTCCCGGCATCGAACTGCAGATCGCGCGAATTCTCTTCGCCTTACGTGCATGGACGCACGGTCGCCAGCGCATCGAGGCGCTCTTCCAGAAAGAACGAGCCCTGGTGGCCGAGCTGGTGCGCGTCTGTCCCGCCGGACGCCTGGGCGAACGCGTCCTGATCCCCCGGCCTCGCGGGCTGGAGGATAGTTCCCGCCATTGGTCGGTGCTGATGACCCTCGAGCACCTGCGCCTCGTGAACCTCGCGTGTGCTTCGATCATCCGCGAGCTGTCGGAGGGCCGGGTGCCCGCAGGGAAGGCTTCCACCGCCGACGTCAAGCCGAGCCCCGACGTCACCGGGGCGGTCATCGCCGCCTATGAGGCTTCGTGCGACGAAGTCCTCGCTGCCGTCGCGTCCGCCAAGGACCTGGATGATCCCGCACGTTTCCCTCACCCGTGGTTCGGGCCGATGTCCGCCCGTCGCTGGCATGTCCTCGCCGCGGTCCATCTCGGTCTCCATCGTCGTCAGCTCGAGGCGATCCTGCGTGGCCTGAAGGCATGAATCCTCCCGTCGTCGAAGCTTCTTCCATCCGTGCATCGGTGGTGCGGATGGGCTTGCCCGCGGCCGCGGCCATGTTCGTCGGGACGCTCTACGCGCCGATCGACCTCTGGTGCGCCGGACGGCTCGGCGCGGATGCGGTCGTGGCCGTTTCCTTCGCCGCGCCGATCTTCTTCGTGCTGATGGCTTTCTCGGTCGGCCTCGCGCAGGCCGCCACGGCGTTGATCGGCCGCCAGCTGGGCGCCGGCGAGTCCGCAGCGGCGAGGCAGACCTGGACGCATGCCCTCTTGTTGGCGGTAGGTCTCGGCGGCGTGCTGACGATCGCCGGCCTCTGGGGTGCCACTCTGATGCTGGCGGGGCAGGGGGCGAGCGGAGAGGCTTTGCGGCTCGCCCGCGAATTCTCCGCGGTCCTCTTCGGCGGAGCCGCCGCCTTCCTCTTGGTCGCCACGGTCAACTCCGCCTTGGTCGCCTCGGGCGACGCCCGTCCGAACTTCTGGTTCCTCTTCGGCGGTGCTTTTGCCAACCTGCTGTTGAACTTCCTCCTGATGGGGAAGTGGGGAGTCGCCGGCATCGCGGCTTCGACCGTGATCGTGCAGTTAGCGGGGATGCTCGGGCTGTATTGGGTCGCGCACCGACGTGGTTGGGTCTTAGGTCGCCTCACGATGGTGCGAGCCGACGTCTTCCGGGCGCTCCTTCGGCAGGCTGCGCCCAACGTCGCGAACATGCTCATGATTCCCGTGGCGGTCTTCCTCGTCACGCGCCAGGTGGCGACATTCGGTCAGGATGCCGTGGCCGCCTATGGCTTCGCCCTGCGGATCGAGCATCTCTTCTCCATGCCGCTGATCGGCTTCGTCTCGTCCGTGCTTCCGTTGGCGTCACGCGCGCGCGGCGCCGGCGACCTACGGTCGGCTTTCCGCATCTGGAGCACGGGGCTCGGCCTGGCCTCCCTGGTCGCGCTGGCCGCTTCCTTGCTCTTGCTCGCGACGGTGCCGAAGCTCTGCGTCTATTCGGGCCTGACCGGCTCGGCATCCGGCCATCTGGGGCAGTACCTCGCCTACGCCGCCGTCGCCTTGCCGGCTTACCCCGTGCTCTTCAGCGTCGTTTTCTTCATGCAGGCGCTCGGCCGTCCGGAGTATGGCATGTGGATGGGCTTGGCGCGGCACTGCATCGCGCCATTCCTGTTGCTTCCCCTCTTCGCCGCCTGGTACGGGCTGCAAGGGGTCTGGGTCGCCATCGTGGTCATCGCCTGGGCCGCCGCTTTCGTCGCGCTCTGGCTGGCTTCCCGGCAGGCTAACGCGCGGGCTGGTTCGGCCGCATGAGCTCGCCGGACAGGTCGCGCGCGTGACGCACGAGATGCTCCTCGAAGACCTTGGCCACCGGAGACAGCCGTCGTCCGCTCGGGTAGACGATGTGCCAGCTCGACGCTATCGGGAAGCCGGCGACGTCCAGCACGACGAGGCCTGACGAAGGCGCCAGACGGAGGGCATGGCTGGAGACGACCGCGAGTCCGAGCCCGCCTGCGACGGCTTCCTTGATGGCTTCGTTGCTGCCGAGGGTCAGGCGAACCTTGGGTTTGAAACGATGCGCGCGGAAATGGGCGTCGGCCGCCAGACGGGTGCCTGATCCTTCTTCGCGCAGGATGAAGCGTTCCTCGGCCAGCAGGCGTAGGTCCAGTTTCCGCCGCTTGGCGAGCGGATGGCCTTTGGCGCAGATGAGCACGAGCGGGTTGGGCAGGAAGACCCGGTCCTCGAGGGCGAGGTCGGCCGGGGGGCGCGACATCACGTAGAGGTCGTCGAGGTTCTGGCGCAGCCGGTCGATCACGCCGTCGCGGTTCAGGACCTCGAGGGCGACGTCGACGCCAGGATGGGCGGAGCAGAATTCGCCGAGCAGGCGAGGGACGAAGTATTTGGCGGTGCTTACGACCGCCACGCGCAGGCGACCTCGCTCCGCGCCTTTCAGCGCCGCGACCTTCTGGCCGTAGGATTCCCATTCGTCGTGCATGATCCGCGCCGACGCGGCGAGTTCCTTGCCCGCCTCGGTGAGGTGCACCGTCCGCCCGATGACCTCGTAGAGGGGTAGGCCGATCTCCTCGGCGAGCTCGCGGAGGTGGACCGAGGCGGTGGGCTGGGTGACGCCGGCCTCGCGGGCGGCCCCGCTGACGCTGCCGGTGGCGACGAGGGCGCGGAAAAGGTCAAGCTGGCGGAAGGTGATGTTCATAGTTTAAACACTATGGGTAAGTTTTTTAAATTAGACTTTTAACGATGGGTCAAGGGCCTACGAACGGAGGTCATGAGCAATCTCCTCGACCCTTCGATCCTGTTCTTCGTCTTCGGCGCCTTCGCCGGCCTCGTCCGTTCGAACCTCGAGATCCCTCCGCAGGTCTCGCGGTTCCTGTCGCTCTACCTCCTGATGGCGCTCGGCCTGAAGGGCGGGTTCGCCTTGGCGAAGTCCGGCCTGACGGCGACGGTCGCCGCCGGCCTCGGCAGCGCGGTGCTCCTGGCGATCGTGGTGCCGCTCCTCGGCTACCTGCTGCTCCGCAAGTTCCTGCCGCCCCTGGACGCCGTCGCCTTGGCGGCCACGTACGGTTCCGTGAGCGCCGTGACCTTCATCACCGCGACCCAGCATCTCGAGAACACCGGCGTGCCTTACGGCGGCCACATGTCCGCGGCGATGGCGCTGATGGAATCGCCCGCGATCATCCTGGCGGTGGTCATGGCCAATCTCCTGCGCCGACGGACGGCCGGCTCCGCCGCCGCGCCTTCCCTGAGCTTGGGCAAGGTCCTCCACGAATCCTTCACCGACGGCGCTCAGCTCCTGCTCCTGGGCGCGATGGTGGTCGGCCTGCTCACCGGCGAGCGGGGCAAGGCCGTGATGCAGCCGTTCTCCGTCGATCTCTTCAAGGGCATGCTCGCCTTCTTCCTCCTGGACATGGGCCTGCTGGCTGCCCGGAACTTCAAGGAGGTCATGGGCAAGTCCCGCTGGGTGCTGGCCTATGCGGTCGTCGGTCCGCTCGTCCATGCCTCGCTCGCCCTCGGCCTGGCGCTGCTGCTCCGCCTGCCCGCCGGCGACGGCGCGCTGCTGATGACCCTGGCCGCGAGCGCTTCCTATATCGCCGTGCCGGCGGTGCTCCGGTTCGCCATCCCCGAAGCCAACCCCTCGCTCTACTTCGGACTGTCCCTCGGGCTGACCTTCCCCCTCAACATCGTCCTCGGGATCCCGCTCTACGCCAAGGTCGCCGCGGCCTGCCTCTGAATCTCCCCATGAACACATCCATGCCGAATCCCAAGCTTCTCCTTATGTTGCTGCTGTGTGTCGCCGCCCCGGTCGGGGCGGCGACGGGACGCGACGAACAGGCCGCGGCTTCGCCCGACGAGGTCTTGCGCCAGCTGACCGAAGGCAACGCCCGTTTCGTCGCCGGACATCCGGCCGACAAGGATTGGCGCCGTCAGGTCGCCGCGACCGCCATGGCCCAGTACCCTAAGGCGATCGTCCTGTCCTGCGTCGATTCGCGCGTGCCGGTCGAAGCCGTCTTCGACCAGGGCGTCGGCGACATCTTCGTGGCCCGCGTGGCGGGCAACGTCGTCGGCGAGCAGACGCTGGGTTCGCTGGAGTTCGCGACGAAGCTGGCGGGCGCCAAGCTCGTGATGGTCCTCGGCCACGGCGGTTGCGGCGCCGTCAAGGGCGCGATCGCCAAGGCCGAGCTCGGCCATATGGGGGCCGTGCTGACGGAAATCGCTCCGGCCGTCGCGGAGGCGCGTACCCATCTCCCGGCAGGGGCCGGCGAGGGCGAGCTGCTCGACGCCTCGGTGCGCGCGAACGTCCTGCGGTCCGTGACGGAACTCCGGCGCCGCAGCCCGGTGCTGGCAGGATTGGAACGCACCGGCGCGATCCGGATCGTCGGCGCCTATTACGACCTGCATGACGGCAAGGTCACGGTGTTGCCGTGATCCGCGTGAGCCGGGGCATGGGCGGACTGCCCGAACCGCCCCTGTCCCGCTGAGCCATGCCGCCTGCCTGGTGGCACGGCTCCGCCATTTGGCTCTTCCAAGCCCGGGTCTTCATGGCAAATTGTACCGCATCATGCGATTCCGCGGACTGCTTTGCCTAGGCTTGCTCGTCACCCTCGTCGGCCTGAACGCCGCCCAGCCGGATCGGCCGAACATCCTCTGCCTGGTGAGCGAGGACAACGACACCTTCCTGGGCTGCTACGGCGACAAGCTCGCGCGCACGCCGACGCTCGACAAGCTTGCCCGCGAAGGAGTGGTCTACGAACGCTGCTTCACCTGTCCGGTCTGCGCGCCATCGCGTTTCAACATCATCTCGGGCATGAGCCCGGAGACCTGCGGCCCGGCCCAGCACATGCGCGCCCAGGGCATCATCCCATCGTGGCTCCGCGGTTTCCCGGCGCTGCTCCGCGAGGCGGGCTACTTCACCTCCAACAACGCGAAGACGGATTATAATTCCCCGATCAGCATCAAGGACGCCTGGACCGCCCAAGGCAAGCAGGCCCACTGGCGCGGCAACAAGGACAAGTCCAAGCCGTTCTTCAGCGTCTTCAACCACGAGGTCACGCACGAGAGCTGCCTGTTCCCGGAGAAGGAGCTGCCCTTTGATTTCGTCCCGCTGAAGCCTTCCGAGGTCCGTATCCCGCCCTATCAGCCGGACACCCCGGAGATCCGCGCCGACTGGGCGCGTTATTATAATCACATGCTCGTCATGGATGGGCAGATCGCCGCCAAGCTGCGTGACCTGGAGAAGGACGGCCTCGCGGAGAACACCATCGTCTTCTATTACGGCGACAACGGCGGCGTGCTTCCGCGCAGCAAGCGCTTCCTGCAGGAGAGCGGCGTGCACGTGCCGCTCATCGTCTACTACCCGCCCAAGTGGCGTCATCTCGCCCCGGCCGCCCCGGGGTCGCGCATCAAGGATCCGGTGCACTTCGTCGATTTCGCCCCGACGATGCTCTCGCTCGCCGGCCTGAAGATCCCCGAGTACATGCAGGGCAGGGCGATGGCCGGTCCGGCCAAGGCGCCTGCCAACGAGTTCGTCTTCACGACGCGCGACCGCATGGATTCGTGCTACGACATGATGCGCGGCGTGGCCGGTTCCCGTTATCTTTACATCCGCAACTTCCGTCCGGACCTGCCGTACGTGCAGCGTCTCGAATACCAGTTCCAGGCGCGCGGCTATCAGTCCTGGGCCCGCGAGGCCGCCGCCGGACGCCTGACCGCCGCCACGGCGCAGTTCTGGGGCAGCAAGCCATCCGAAGAACTTTACGACATGGAGAGCGACCCCGACAGCGTCCATAACCTCGCGGCCGCCCCGGAGCACCGCGCGACGCTCGACCGGATGCGCGCCGCGCTCCTCGGACAGACCCTTCGCATCAAGGACAACGGCCTGCTGCCCGAAGGGTCGCCGCTCGAAGGCTACGAAGCCTCGCATGCCCCGGGCGCCTGGGATGTCGAGAAGGTCTATGCGCTGGCCTGCCGCGCCTCGGATCGCGACCCGGCCAACCTGCCGCAGTTCATCGCCGCCCTGAGCGACCCCAGCGAACCCATGCGCTGGTGGGGAGCCCAAGGTTGCACGATCCTTGGTCCGAAGGCCGCGGGCGCCGAGGCGGCCCTGAAGGTCGCCTTGGAGGACAAGTCCGCCGCCGTGGTCGCGGCGGCCGCCGAAGCGCTGGCCCGTCTCGGCAAGCCTGCCGAAGGCCTGAAAGCCTTGGAACGCGTCATCCGTCTGAAGGATAATGACGGCGCCGTGATGATCGCCTGCAACGTGCTCGACCGCCTCGGCGAGATCGCCCGCCCGTCGTTGCCCGTGATGAAGCAGGTCTTCGCCGGCGAGGCGTCGGCCAAGCTCGAAGGTGGCAAGTATGCGCCGACGCATATCCTCAAGCATTCCATCGACGTGCTCGAAGGCCGCGTGGACGCCTTGGTCTACCCCGACCCGGCCAAGCTCGCCAAGTAGGCGCCCCTTCGTCAGCGCCGCACGACCGGATCGGCCCAGATCGCCCAGCAGCTCCGATTGGTCTTCTCGCCGCTTTCGGTGAGCAGCTCGAGCTGCTTGACGTTGGTGACGTCGATGCTGAGTCCCTGGCGTTCGTTCTCCTTCAGGGGCTTGGAGCGAAAGAGCTCCTTGCCGTCTCCGATGACGACGAAGACGGCGGAAGGCTCCGCGCCGGCGCCGTCACGGAGGCCGGCCGTCGCGGCGAACGTCTTCCACTTGCCCTCGAGGGCGAACGCGTAGCGCGAACTGGCATGGGCGTAGAGCCCTTTGGCGAAAAGCTGGCCGTCGATCCTGAGCAGCACCGCGTCGTTGCTGCCGAAGCGGTTGCGGGCGGGCTGGCCCCAGGCGACCTTGGCGGCGGTCCACTTGGCGTCCGACAGGCTGAACACGCCTGCGCGCACCGTCGCGAGGTCGGTCGGCGCGGGCTGCGGGCGGCGCAGTTCGCGCAGCAGGCGCAGCTGGGCGCGGGTGGCTTCGTCCGGGGCGGCGGCGACGGCGCGGTCGCTGAGCAGGAGGTCGGCTTTCGCCGGATCGCGGAGCACGGCCTGTTCGGCGGCGACCACGATGCGGTCATGGAGGAAGCCCAGGGACGGCATGCCTTCGGGGTCGCACCTGAAGACGTAGCGCTCCTTCGCTTCGGCTCCGTTCACGAGCAGGCTGCCGAGCTTGAGTCGGTAGGAGGCCGCCGTGAGGCCGGTGATCTCGACGGCGAAGCGACCGGAGGTGTCGATGGCGGAGCAGAAAGTCTGCGCCCCGTGGTCGGTCTTCGCCGTCGTCGGCCAGACGCTGGCGATGAAGGCGCAGGGCGGCACGCTCGAGGTGATGCGGCCGGTGAGCCGCAAAGTGCCCTTGGCGCGGGTCGCGGCGAGGTCGTTGATCGCGGCGTCGTTGGGCTGCCAGCGGCCTTTGTCGGATCCCGTGGCCAGCGGGTGGGCGGCGAAGCGCAGGGCGGTCGCGAGCGAGAGATAGGCGGGCCGGGTGCCGCCCCAGAGGTTCTCGCGGTAGGTGAGGTTGCCTCCGCCCATCAGGGCGACGCCGGAGGCTTCGCCGGGCGCGCCGCTGTCGTGAGGGAAGCCGAGCCCATGTCCGAGCTCGTGGGCGAGGCCGCCGAGATACCACGTGTTGAACTTCGCGACGTTCATCGTCATCCGCTCGTAGCTATGCTCCTTGAAGACGAAGGGCAGGTCCTTGCGGACGAGCAGGGGCGGGTCGAGCATCTCGCAGTCCGCCGCGTGGCAGAGGCCGTGCTGCTGGTCGCTGTCCCCCGCGCCGTAATAAGGGGCGTGGATCACGTAGCGGCCGTCCTCCTCCTTCTCGCAGAGCCCGTAGAAGATCAGCACATGCTCGCGGGCCGGGCTGATCTTCTCGCCGAGCGCCTCCTTCACCTCGTTCCAGGTCTCGCCGCCCGAGCTGTAATCATAATGGGCCGAGGGCTGCCGGCCCTTCACCACGTGGAGGACGAACTTCCCGTTGCGGCGTTCCAGCGGCAGGCCTTCGGTCGCGACGCCGTAGCGCTTGAGCATCTCCTCGCGATAGAAGGCCGAGATGTCGTTCAGGCTCCGTTCGAGGCGGCCTTCGAAGTCCGCCAGCGGGGCCTGGTCGGCCGCATGGAAGTAGACGACGCGGACGAAGGCCCCGTTGGGCTTCTCGCCCGCATGGAAGGCGTCGATCTTCGACTTCGCCGAATCCATGATCGGGTTCGGTCCGGCGCGTAGCGCGGAGAGGCCCAGCAGGAGGCTGAGCAGGAACGGCACGAGGGGTCGGCGCATGCGATATTCTCTGCCGGCCGGCTTCCTGAGTAAAACCTTATCAGAAAGCCCCATGTCCGGCGGCCGATGTCTCGTAAGCAGTTTACATAGGTCGGCCGTCGGGTTTGATGCGGGGATGATTCGCGCCTGGTTCGTCTTGGCCTTGGTTTTATCCGTCGTCCGCGTTTCGGCCCAGACGTTGCGGCAGGCTTCTCCTTGGGCGGCCGGCGTCGGCCTGGCCGACCGGATCCCCGATCGTCCGGAAGACTGGCCGTTGCTGACGACGCAGTTCAGCCATGTCACGCCGGAGAACTGCATGAAGCCGGCCGCGCTTCGGCCGACGGACAAGACCTGGAACTTCGATCAGGCCGACCGTTTCGTGGCCTTCGCCAACGCGAAGGACCTCAAGGTCGTAGGTCACTGCCTGGTCTGGGCGAAGGACGACCGGACGCCGGCATGGTTCTATCAGGATGGCGCCGCACCCGCCACGAAGGAGGTCCTGCTCGCCCGCATGAAGTCGTACATCGACACCGTGGTCGGCCGCTACAAGGGCAAGGTCGCGGCCTGGGACGTGGTCAACGAGGCGCTCGACGACGGCAAGGCCGACCTGCGCGAGTCGGGCTGGACGCGCGCCGCGGGCGAGGAGTTCATCGCCCGGGCCTTCGAATACGCCCATGCGGCCGACCCCGCCGCGGTGCTGAGCTATAACGATTATAACAACGAGCTGGACGGCAAGCGGGAGAAGATGCTGGCGCTACTCGCCCGGCTGAAGGCGAGGAACGCGCCCGTCCACGCCGTCGGCCTGCAGGGACACTACGAGATCGATCGCGTCCCTTATGAGGCGCTGGAGAAGACGCTGATCGCCCTGCGCGGCATCGGCATGAAGGTCGTGGTCTCCGAACTCGACATCGACGTCATCCCGCGCGGCCGTTGGTGGGCGGACAACAACATCCACCGCGCGGAGATGGCTAAGATCGATCCTTACGTCGACGGCTGCCCGCCGGAGATCCTCGCCCGTCAGGCCGAACAATACGCCCGGCTGTTCCGGCTGTTCCGCAAGTACGACGACGTCATCGCGCGCGTCTCCTTCTGGAACCTCCACGACGGCCAGAGCTGGCTCAACGACTTCCCGTGGAAGCGCGTGAACTACCCCTTGCTCTTCGACCGGCAGGGCAAGGCCAAGCCGGCCTACGACGCCGTGGTGAAGGAACTGACGGCGGCGGTCGCGCCGGCCCAGGCGATCGAGAAGGCGCATGCCGAGACTTGGCGCCGGTTCGTCGACGAGCATGGCATCATCCGCGATTACGTGGGCGACCTGCCGACGCCGGAAGACTGCCGGCTCGGAAAGCCCAACGCCATCGGCTGGTGGAGTCCCATCGAGAACGGCCCGATGTTCACCGGCATGTACCTGCAGGCCATGGTCGAGCGGGCGCGTCGCTCCGGCTCCGTCTCCGACAAGGACCAGGCCCGCAGGCTCTCGCAGGGGCTCCTCAAGTGCGCCTCGGTCTCCGACGTCCCCGGCTTCATCGCCCGTGGCATCGGCTCCGACGGGAAGTGCCATTACCCGTTGAGCTCGGATGACCAGATGCACCCCTGGTTCCTCGGCATGCATGCCTATCTCCGCAGCGATATCCCGACCGCATCCGAACGGGCCGTCCTCGTGGCCAAGGTGCGCGAGGTCGCCGACGTGCTCGAAGGCAACGGTTGGCAGGTGCCTTCCGACGGCGCGTTCAAGGGCCAGTTCCGTGGCGGCTTCAAGGGCGAGCATTTCCGCGATGTCGTCCGTTATCTCTATCTCCTGCGGGCCACGTACGAGATGACCGGCGACGCCGCGTGGCTGGAGCGCTATCGCAAGGCCCTCGCCGAGAAGCCGGCCAGGTCCGCCGAGACGCGTCAGGAGGTCTGTGCCTTGGGTTGCCCCCGCGACCTTGAGTTCATCCCGCATATCGAGAAGGGACAGCTCTGGATCTATGTCGGCAGCCAGGCGGGCCTCGCCCATCTCGCAGCCGTCGAGACCGATCCGGCCGTCAAGGAGGCGTATCTCAAGGGCCTCGCCGTCAACGCTCAGTTCGCGCTGCCGGCCGTGGCGACGTACGTCCAGTTCGACAACGCCGACCAGAAGGCCTTCGGCAGCGCTGACTGGCGGGCCGTGTATACGACCTGGTTCCCGCAAACGACGCAGGCCGAGGCGAAGCGACTTTCCGAGACCGGCGACATGAAGAAGCGCGGCCCGCGCAAGAACTACGAGTCGACGTGGATGCGCAACCCGCTGGCCGCCGCGGCGGTGGTGGCCCTGTCCGGCGGCGAGGAGGGGCGCTCCGCCGTGCTCAAGGCCATCGGCCACTACGACTACGCCAGGCTCAACATGGCGGAGTTCTTCTTCGCCGAGGTCGCGTACTACGCCATGCCGGAAACGAAATGACCTCCCCGCTGACTTTCCGTCGGATGGTCCGCCACGCTTTCGTCATGGCCGCCTCGGCGACCCTGGTCTGCGTCCTTTGGGTCTTGGTGGCCGAGGTGATGGGTTGGTATCAGCGCCCCATGCACATTCTCCTGAGTTTCGTGGTCATCCCCGTCGCTTTTCTTTCCTCGGGGCTGTTCCTGTGTCTGCGTGTTCCCGTGGATCCGCCGGCCTGGGAGCGACGGGTGGCTTGGGTCGTCTTTTTCCTCTCCGGTGCTTGGTTGACGATGCTCGTGATGGTCTGGGGAGCATTGTCGCGCGGTATGTTCCCAGGGCCGGCCTGAGGACGAGAGGGGCTTGCCAGCCGCGCGGGGAGGGGTAGGGTGCGCCTACCCCCATGAAGACCCGCATCACGTCCCTCGTCGCCCTCGTGGCGTCCCTCGTCGCCGCTTCGGCCGAAGTCAACTACGCCATCCAGCCGGTGCTCCATCCCGGCACGGAGAAGCGCCATGAATCCTTCAACGAGATCTCCAAGAAGGGCGAGGCCGAGCTCGTCTTCCTCGGCGACTCGATCACCCACGGCTGGGAGAGCAAGGGCAAGGCCGTCTGGGACAAGTCCTGGGCTCCGCTCAAGGCCGCGAACTTCGGCATCGGCGGCGACCGCACCGAACACGTCCTCTGGCGCCTCGAGCACGGCAACTTCGACGGCCTCAAGCCGAAGGAGATCGTCCTGATGATCGGCACCAACAACACCGGCCACCAGGGCCGCCCGCAGAAGGAACTCAACGGCGCCGTCTACCAGTGCACCGCCCAGCAGACCGCCGAAGGCGTCAAGGCGATCATCGCCAAGCTCCAGCAGAAGTGCCCCGACGCCAAGATCCTCGTCCTCGCCATCTTCCCGCGCGGACCGAACAAGGACGACAAGTACCGCCAGCAGAACGAGGCGACCAACGCCATCGTGAAGGGCTTCGCCGACGACAAGAAGGTCTTCTTCCTCGATATCGGCGCCAAGTTCCTCGAAGCCGACGGCACGCTGTCCAAGAACATCATGCCGGACCTCCTGCATCCGAACGCCCAGGGTTACCAGATCTGGGCCGACGCCATCGAGGGCAAGGTCAAGGAACTGCTGAAGTAAGCAGCCTGTCCGAGGGACGAAAAAGGGCCGCCCGTGGGGCGGCCCTTTCCTTTGCCGAGGATCGCCGACCTCAGGCCTGCTTGAGCGAGGCCATGTCGATCACGAAGCGGTAGCGGACGTCCTGCTTGATCATGCGGTCCCAGGCTTCGTTGATCTTCTGGATCGGGATGAGTTCGATGTCCGAGACGATGCCGTGCTTGGCGCAGAATTCGAGCATCTCCTGGGTCTCGGCGATGCCGCCGATGCAGGAGCCGCTGAAGTTGCGGCGGGGCATGATCACGCTGAAGGCGTGGACCGCGAGCGGCTGCTCGGGCACGCCGACGATGCAGAGGGTGCCGTCGACGCGCAGCAGCGAGAGGTAGGCGTTGAGGTCGTGCTTCGCGGAGACGCAGTCCAGGATGAAGTCCAGCGAGGAGGCATGCTTGGCCATCGCGGCGGCGTCGGTCGAGACGACGACCTCATGCGCGCCGAGCCGGAGTCCGTCGGCGACCTTGGAGGGCGAGGTGGTGAAGAGCACGACGTGGGCGCCGAAGGCCCGGGCGAGCTTCACGCCCATGTGGCCGAGGCCGCCGAGGCCGACGATGCCGACCTTCTGGCCGGGGCCGACCTTCCAGTGGCGGAGCGGGGAGTAGGTCGTGATGCCGGCGCAGAGGAGCGGAGCCGTGGCGGCGAGGTCCATGCCGTTCGGGACGCGCAGGGTGAAGGCTTCGTCGACGACGATGGCGGAGGAGTAGCCGCCGAAGGTGTGGCCGCCGAGGTGCTTGTCGGGGCTGTTGTAGGTGAAGGTCGCGCCGGTGAGGCAGAACTGTTCGAGGCCCTTCCGGCAACTCGGGCAGGTGCGGCAGGAGTCGACCATGCAGCCCGTGGCGCCGATGTCGCCTACCTTGAGCTTCGTGACCTTGGCGCCGACCGCCGTCACGCGGCCCACGATCTCATGGCCTGGGACGCAGGCGTAGTTCGTGCCCGGCCATTCGCCGCGCGCGGTGTGGACATCGGAGTGGCAGACGCCGCAATAAAGGATCTCCATCTGGACGTCCGTCGGGCCGGGGGTGCGACGCGCGATCTGCAGCGGGGCGAGTTTCGAGGAGGGGGAGGCGGAGCCGTAGGCCTGGGCGGTGGTGGTCATGGAAGGGAGTCCTTATTGCTAGGACGAAACCGCTCGGACGCAAGTGGCGTCAGGCTTTCCGGTGGCGAAGCCGGAGGGCGTTGGCGATCAGGGAGACGCAGCTCAGGCTCATGGCGGCGGCGGCGATCATCGGCGAAAGCGTCCAGCCGGTCAGGGGGGTGAGGATGCCGGCGGCCAGCGGGATGCCGAGGGCGTTGTAGCCGAGGGCGAAGCCGAGGTTCTGGCGCATATTGGCGACCGTCTCCCGGGAGAGGGCGCAGGCTTGGGCGATGCCGCGCAGGTCGCCCTTGACCAAGGTCACCTGCGCGTTGCGGATGGCGACGTCGGTGCCGTCGCCCATCGCGATGCCGACGTGGGCCTGGGCGAGCGCCGGGGCGTCGTTGATGCCGTCGCCTGCCATGGCGACGATGCGACCTTCGGCGCGGAGGCGTTCGATGAGCTGTTGCTTGGTCGAAGGCGTCATGTCGCCGTGGATTTCGTCGAGGCCGAGTTCACGGCCGATGGCTTGGGCGGTCGCTTCAGCGTCGCCCGTGGCCATGATGATGCGGAGACCGGCGGCGCGGATCTCCTGCAAGGCCTGGACCGTCGTGGGCTTGAGGTTGTCGGCGGCGACCAGCGCGCCAGCGGTATGACCGTCGACGGCTAGGAAGAGCACGATCGCGCCGGTGCGGCGATGCGCCTCGGCCTGGGCTACGAGAGGGGCAGGGTCGGCGCCGACGGAGCGGAGCAGGGCGGCGTTGCCGAGGATGAGTTCGCGCCCGTCGAGACGTCCGCGGACGCCTTGGCCGGTCACGGCCAGGAAATCGGCGGTCTCCCGGAGGTCGAGCCCACGTTCTTTCGCGGCGTTGACCAAGGCCGATGCCAGCGGGTGCTCGCTACTGAGTTCGAGCGAGGCCGCGAGCCGCAGGACTTCGGCGTCGGTGAAGCCTGCCGAAGGAAGGATCAGCGTCAGGCGGGGCTTTCCCTCGGTCAGCGTGCCGGTCTTGTCGATGACCAGCGTGTCGACCTTCTGCAGCGTCTCGATCGCCGCCGCGTCGCGGAAGAGGATGCCTTGGGTCGCGCCGCGGCCCGTAGCGATCAGGATGGACATCGGCGTGGCCAGCCCGAGCACGCACGGGCAGGCGATGATCAGGACGGAGACGGCGTTGATCAGACCGAGGACCCAGCCGCGCTCGGCGCCCAGGAAGCCCCAGGCGAAGAACGTGATCAGGGCGATGCTCACGACGACCACCACGAAATAACCCGCGACGACGTCGGCCATCTTCTGCATCGGGGCCTTCGAGCGACGGGCATCCACCACCATCTGGACGATTTGGGAGAGCATCGTGTCGGCGCCGACCTTCTCCGCGCGCAGCGTGAAGCTTCCGTCGATGTTCAGCGTGGCGCCCGTCACCTTGTCGCCGGGGTGCTTGGCGACCGGGAACGGTTCGCCCGTCAGCATCGATTCATCGACCGCGCTGCCGCCGGAGAGGACGACGCCGTCGACCGGGATCTTCTCGCCTGGACGCACGCGCATCTGGTCGCCGACGCGGATGTGGCCGAGCGGGATGACGGTTTCCTGCCCGTCAGCATCGACGCGGCAGGCCGTCTTTG
The DNA here is from genome assembly GCA_903913915.1 of uncultured Opitutia bacterium. Classification (GTDB taxonomy): domain Bacteria; phylum Verrucomicrobiota; class Verrucomicrobiia; order Opitutales; family UBA953; genus UBA953. The sequence goes on along the minus strand of CAIWNE010000059.1, from coordinate 10,656 downwards.
GGGCGAGGCCGAGCAGCGCGGCGAGGGCGCCGGAGGTGCTGGCGCGGGCGCGGAGTTCGAGGATCTGGCCGAGCAGGGTGAGGCTGACGATCTCCGCGGCGGCTTCGTAGTAGACCGAGAGCCTGCCCATCTCGCGGAAGGAGTCCGGGAACCAGTCCGGTAGGAAAGTCGCCGCCAGGCTGTAGCCGAAGGCCGCGCCGGCGCCGAGGCCGATGAGCGTCCACATGTTGAAGCTGCGCTGTTCGATCGAGGCTTCGAAACGCGCGAAGAGCGTATGGCCGCCCCAGAAGATGACCGGCGCGGCGAGCGCCAGTTCGATCCAAGGCAGGGTGGTATGAGGCAGGAATGTCAGCGAGTGTCCGGCCATCTCGATCGCGGCCAGGGCGATCGTGAAAGGCAAGGTGACCCAGAAGCGGCGCCGGAAGTCGGCCAGTTCAGGGTCGGGTCGATCGGGGTCGGGTAGTGACGCTTCCAAAGCCATGCCGCATTTCGGACAGGTGCCCGGGCCGGCCTGCGTCACTTCCGGGTGCATCGGGCAGGAGTAGTTCAGTCCGTCCGTCGGCTCGACCGTGCAGCAGGCGTTGTCGCAGTCCGCCGATGCGACCGAGCCAAGGTACTTTGCCGGGTCGGCTTGGAATTTCTTCAGGCAACTCGGGTTGCAGAAATAGTAGGTCGTGCCCTCGTGCTGATATCGCAACGGCGAATCGGCACGGACCGACATGCCACACACCGGGTCGCGGTGCTCGGAGGTCGGTGTGGCGTTCATCAGGTCAGCATACCCTGATGTGCATCGGTGGCGAGGACAGGTCGACGACATCCCCAATAAAAAGCCCCGCTTCTGCGGGGCTTCGGGAGGCTTATTTGCCTTCGAGCTTCTTCAGGTATTTCGCCGGGTTCTTCTCGAATTTGGCGATGCACGCCTTGCAGCAGACCTTGATCGTCTGGCCTTCGTAGACGAACGAATCCTGTTCGCCCATCGAGTCGAGGTCGTTGTCGGAGACGATGCAGGTCTTGAGGGGGTAGGGCTTGGCGGGGGCGTCGGCTTTCTTGTCTTCGCTCGGCTTGGCGGCCGGGGCGCCGTGGTCGTGTCCTTTGTCCTTTTCAGCCGGCTTGTCCGTCGCGGAAGCCGCGAGCAGCGAGGAGAGCAGGGCGAGGGCGAGGGTGAGGGTGAGGAGGGATTTCATGGGGTGTTCGGTTCAGAAGCGGGTGAGGAGGCCGACCCCTGCTCCGAAGTCTGAGCTGTATCCCGCCGTAAGCGAGAACTGCTTCGTGAGCAGGTAGCGGAGGTCGGCCGAGCTGGCGGCGTGCGTCAGTCGGCCATAGCGATAGCCGAGGTCCAGGGAGAGTCGGTCGGTCAGTGGGAGTGACTTCATCAGCGTGACACGGGTCTCGCCACCCGCCTGGTGGGTCAGTCCGAAGTCGACGAAGTAAGGCAGACGGAAGGTGGCGCCTGCGAATGGGCCATCGCGTCCGCCGTCCATGTCGTCGAAACGGTATCCGGCGACGAGCGAGAGGCGGGTGCTGACGTAGCGGGAGTAGCTGAGCTCGCGTTCATGCCCGTCGTCGTGGCGCAGGCCTTCTTCCCAGCACACGTTGAAGTTGTCGCGGCCGGATTGGACCGTGGCGAACCCCTTGACGGCGGCGGTCGTTAAGCTGGCTTCCCCCCAGAAGTAGGTCGCCGGCATCGAATGCGTCGCGGCGCCGTGGGGCGGTTCGGCGCCATCGGCGGCCGTCACGCGGATCGTACGGACCATCCCCGTGATATGGTGGTAGAGCAGGTGGCAGTGGAGGAGCCAATCGCCTTGGCCTTCGTTGGCCGTGAATTCGATCGTGCGGACGCTCATCGGCGGCACGTCGACGGTGTGCTTCAGGGGCGAGGTCGCCGGGTCTTTGTCGGCCGCATCCACCAGCCGGAAGAAATGCCCGTGGAAGTGGATCGGGTGGTGCATCATGGTGTTGTTCACCAGACGCAGGCGCAGGGTCTCGCCTTCCTTCACCTTGATCGCTTCGGCTTCGTGCGGGTCGAGGCCGTCGAAGCTCCATTCATAGCGGATCATGTCGCCTGTCAGCTTGAGGGTCAGTTCGCGGTGCGACGACGCGACCGCGTGCGGGGTCGCCGCGCGGAGTTTCGCGTAAGGTGAGAGCGGGCGCTCGGATTCCTTGGCGCCGGGTTCGGGGTCGACCTGATCGAGGATCGACGTCAGGTAGGCGTTCATCCCGTACCGTTCGGGGGAGGGCGGAGGCGCGGCATGTTTGATGTCCGAGCCTTCGCCGAGCCAGGCGGAGGCCGAGCCGCTGCCGTCCTGAGCCGTGGCTCGTAGTTCGGAAGAGGTGCCGGCGGGGACTTTCAACAAAAGGTCATAGGTCTCGGCGGGCCCGATCAGCAGGCGTTTCTGCTCGAAGGGCACGACGTCCTGGCCGTCGGCGGCGATGACCTTCAGAGGGCCATCGGCGGCATCCAGGTAGAAGTAGCTCGCGGCGCCAGCGTTGATGAGGCGGACTCGGACCGTCTCGCCAGGTTTCCCCGGGAGCGTCTGGCTGCGTTTTCCGTTCATCAAGAATAAGTCGTAGGCCACGTCGGACAGGTCCATCGGCGGCACGAGGGCCTTCTCGCGGTCGAAGAATTCGCCCAGCTTGCCTACTTGGTAGGCGCCGAACAGCGATTGGGAGGTCCCTTTGCGAAAGGAATACCAGTCGCTGCCGCGGAGCAGCGTGCGCTGGACTTCGGATGGGGGCTCGTCGGTCCAGTCTCCCAGCACGATGACCTGGTCGTGGTCGGTGCGGACCGTGGGCGTCTTCGGTTCGATGACGATGGCGCCATGGATTCCGCGCTGTTCCTGATGGCCGGTGTGGCTGTGATACCAATAGGTGCCGTGCTGGCGGACGAGGAATTCGAACGTACGGGATTGGCCCGGCCCGATGATCGGCGTCGTCACGACCGGGACGCCGTCTTCGAGGTTCGGGACTAGGACGCCATGCCAGTGCAAGGAGGTCGTGTCATCCGTGAGGCCGTTGGTCACCTTGATGCGGGCCACGTCGCCTTCGCGGAACCGGAGCACCGGTCCCGGCGAGGTGCCGTTGATCGTGAGCACCTGGGTCGGCTTGCCGGCGGGGCTGAGCGTCCGTTCGGCGATCGTCAGCTTATACTCGACGACGCGGGCATCAGGGTGAAGGGCGGAAGCCTTCGGGGCCGCTTCCATCGCATCGTAGTAGGCCTTGCGGCATAGCTCGCAGGCATGGCCGGAGGCGGCGAAGGCGAGGGCCGTCACCGTCAGCACGAACCTTTGCGGCCAGCTGGCGGACATGACATCAGCCTAGGCGAAAACGCCCGGGTCGCAAACGAATGCCGCAGGTCCCTTGAGCGAAGGCGAAAAACGGCCTTTCAGCCCTCCGAAGGGTCGTAGAAGCCTTGGCGGACCACGAAACGGATGACTCCGGCGACGTCGTGGACGCCGAGCTTGCGCATCAGGTTCGTGCGGTGGTTCTCGACCGTCTTCGCGCTGATGTCCAGTTTGCTCGCCACTTCCTTGCTCGAGAAGCTCTTCGCCAGCAGGATCGCGATCTCCTTCTCGCGTTCGGTGAGCGTCGAGCCCTTGGCGTCGACGTCGCTTTCGGGGGCCGTGAGGGCTTCGGCCATCGCTTTCTGGAAGGCTTCGCTGAACCACGTGTCGCCGGCGGCGACGGCGTCGACCGCCTGGCGGAGTTCGGAGAGGCGGGCGCTCTTCGGCACGTAGCCGCGCACGCCGACCTTCAGCAGGCCGCGGGCGAGCTGCTTCTCGGACTTCGCGGAGAAGATCAGCACCTTGAGGTCGGGCTGCGAGTCGTGTAGCTGGCGCAGGACTTCCAGGCCGCTGATGCCGGGCAGGAGGATGTCGAGGATCAGGATGTCGGGCTTCAGCTGCTTCGCCAAGGCGAGGCCTTCGTTGCCGTCGGCCGTCGAGCCGAGGACGCGGTAGACGCCGCGGGCTTCGAGCATCTCGATGATCAGTTCGCAGATGGCGGTCTGGTCTTCCACGACCACGACCGATTTCGCCTTCCGGGAAGTTGTCTTCATGGGTGGGGGTGTCTCCGATTCTGACCCCGCCCCGGCCGCAGGCGAACGCAAAAGGGCGTCGCCTGGTAACAATCTTATTCCGCCGCAGGGTCGACCAGCCCCTGCCGCACCACGAAGCGCACCAGCCCCGCCACGTCGCGGACGCCCAGCTTGCGCATCAGGTTCGCCCGATGGTTCTCGGCGGTCTTGATGCTGATGTTGAGCCGGGCGGCGACCTCCTTGCTGCTGTGGCTCTGGGAGATCAGCACGGCGATCTCCCGTTCGCGAGGGGTGAGCTGGTCGATCACCCCTTCGCCGAGGTGGGCGGGGGAGGCGAGGGCCTGGCGGACCGTGCGGCTGAAGTCCTCGTTGAACCACGTGTTGCCGAGGGCGACGGCCTCGAGCGCCTTGCGCAGTTCGGAGAGCGGACCGTTCTTGTTCACGAAGCCGTGGATGCCGGCCTGCATCAGGGCGCGGACGATGTGTGGCTCCTGCTTGCCCGAGAAGATGAGCACCTTCATCGAAGGCAGGCTGCCGCCGAGGCGCCGGAGGACCTCGATGCCGCCGACGCCGGGCATGACGACGTCGAGCACGAGGATGTCCGGCCGGAGCTGCAGCGCGAGCTCGACCGCGCTCTCGCCGTCGGAGCCCTTGCCGGCGAGGTCGCAGCGCGGGTGCGCGTGGATCATCTCCGCGACCAGGTCGCAGACCGCGGACTGGTCCTCGATCACCAGCACGCGCTTCTTCGCGTCGGGCATGGCGGGCGCAGACGGTTTCTTCGGGAGCGGAAAGGTCGGACGGGAGACGCGAAGCTTGCGCAATGATGTCTTCATGGAGTCGATACATGAGAGGTATCCTGCTTCGCCTTCTTATTATCAACGGAAACACGATAGGGCTTATTCCCCATCGATGAATAAGAGAAACGGATTAGCATTGTCGGTCGCTCTGATGCTCATGGCTTCGCTCGTCGCTCTGGCCGTCACGCTGGCCTCGCTGGCGAACCTGGAGTCAAGGTGCCAGAATGTGTTCAACCGTCGGCAGGAATTGCGTCTTGCAGCTGAAAATGCGGCATGGGTGGGCCTCGCTGAGGTTCAGGCGAGGCTTGGACCGGATGTCGCGGATAGCTTCGTCGGGCCGAAAGGAGGCCTGGTCGTGGCGAGCCGGTCAGGTCTTTGCGATATGACAGGCGAGTTCGCCAATGGTTCCGTCCGATGTTCTTGGGAGGTCGAGGACCTGTCGCTTTCCCATGACGACGCGGCCCGCTATGTCGCCGCGATCCAGGCCTCGGCGTGGGCGAAGACTTCGGCCGGAAGGGCGAAGCTGCCGCATGCCTTGGCGGAGTCGGTCTCTGATTCGCAGCGGGTGGCCTTGGCGGTCGGAGGCCGGGATTTGTTCGGGTTGCCAGCCGCGCCTGGTACCAGCTGGCAGGTGCGCGGTCTGCTCACGGATCCGGTCCGGGGCGGTTGGCGGAAGAACCTGGCTGACGCGCCGACGTTGGTCGCCGAGGTCGGACAGCCGATCGCCGACGTGCTGCGCAGCGCCGCCTTCGCCGTGACGCCGGTTAAGGGTTATCCGCTCGTGCGGGCGGAGGATCCGCCGCGGGCCTTGAGGACGCTGCCGGTGCTGACGGACTTCCGCCTTAGCCTGGGGTTCTTCAACTCCCGCAGCGATGGTCGCCATCGGCTTCGTTTCCACGGCTCGATGGTTTTCTGGAATCCGTTGACCGTGCCCATGCTGGCAGGCCCCCAGGGCAAGATGTTCCTCGTGGAGGTCGTCGGCTCCCCGGAAGTGACCGTCACCAACCTCGAGACGCAAAGTTCCTTCGTGGTCGACCTCGATGACTGCCCGCAGGAAGACTTCGGCATCATCCGGCAGGGATTGCGCGAGCGTGGGCTCTGGTTCTGGGCGGAGGTCGCCGATCCCGCGACCCACGGGATGGCGGCCCGGGGATTGCTGCCAGGGGAAGTCTATGCGCTGGTCAATCCGTCCCCGGACTCTCAGCCGCAGGGTCTGTCGCGTATCCTTACCCGGATGACCTGGAAGATGGATCGCGCCTACCATGGGCCGGGATGGAGGCGGACGGACCCTCTCGTTTTCCTGCCCAGCGATCGGATCGAGATCGCGGTGCGATTCCGGGATACGGTCGGCATCCGCCTGCGCCCTTATGCCGGCGAGCCCGCGCGTGACGATGCCATCGCCGATTATCCCGCCGGCCCCGTCATCGCTTTGGAGAACGTCGTTTTCCCTGATTTCCTCATCCGGACCACGGGGGAGGACTACTCGCGCGAGGATAGTTCCGGTTATGTGATCGGAGAGCGGCGTGCCTGCCTCAGGGTGCGTCTCAGGTCGCGCGACATCGGCGAACTCAGCGCCGCGGTCGCCTCCGGCGCGCTCGCCCGCGCGACGTGGGATTTCCGGGATCCGATGGCGGCCTCCGCATGGTCGGTCGACCACCCCGTGCTGTCGGCTTTGGACGTGGTCGACCAGGACGCTTCGCCTCTGGCCGGCCCGCTCTGGGATCTGCGTGCGAATCGTCATGATGCGACGACGGCGGGAGCGTTTGCTTCCGTCCGGTTGCGCGACATTCCAGGTTGGCCTTGTCTGTCCGTCGGTTGCCTGCGGCATCTCGAGGGTGATGCTTCCAAGGCGTGGATGGCCCGCCTCGACGGCGCGTTCTGCGGCGCGCCCTTGGGCGTGGCCGAGCCGGGAGTCGTCTCGCATGATCCGTTCCTTGTTTCCGCCGGTCCGCCGGTGGGCGCCGATTCCCCCGATGCGGCGAGGGCTTTGTATGTCGTCGGGCCGTTCAACATCAACTCGCGCGACCCCAAGGCGTGGGAGGCTTTCCTGCGTGCTGCCATCGGGAGGTGGAAGCCGGATGGCGGCGGACCGTTCGGGCCGCGGGAACTCGCCGGAGCCTTGTTCTTCACCCGGCCTGCAGGTGCGACCTTGGCCAAGTGGGGCGCTTTGTCCGAGGTGGATGTCGCGGACGCATCGGCGGCGGGGTTGTCGGAATTAGCCCTGGCAGGCTTGGTGGAGCAGCAGAGCGTCCGGATGATCGATGAGGCGAAGCTGGGAGAGTTGGCCCGCCGCATCGCCGAGATGCTTCCTGCTCACGGCTGGCCTTACGCCTCGGTCCAAGCGTTCGCCGAATCCGGCGTGCTGGGAGATGCCTTGGAGGCGGCGCATGTCGACGCCCCTTGGGCCGCGTCGCAGGCGGCGTTGCCGGTCCGTTTGCATCCCGAAGACTTGCTCGAAGCTTGGGCGCCAGTCTTGACGGTGCGGGGCGACACCTTGATCGTCACCGGGCGGGCCGAAGGCATGGGCGGCAGCTGCGTGTGCGAGCTGACCGTCCAGCGTATCGCCGAAGAGAATCCGGCGGCGCACCTCGGTCGTCGCTTCAGGATAATTTCCGTGCGGTTTCGTAACCGCTGAGGGCAGGGGCGGACTTGACTGACGGGCAAAAGGGCTAAGATTGGGAGCATGGAATCCAATCCCTTCATCGTCGCTGACGCCCCGGCCGCCGACCGCGCCGCCTTCTTCCGTCGCACCTACGGCCTCGTGGCCATCGGCTTCGCCGCCTTCGCGGCGCTGCTGGCGATCTTCTTCGTCGGCTTCGACCACAAGGCCGGCATCGCCTTCGCGCTGTTCTCGGGCCTCTTCTCCATGATCCGCTCCCTCGGCGGCTGGAGCATCCTCCTCGTCATGCTCGCATTCTGGGGGGCGACCACGGTCGCCCAGTCGATGGCCTTCAATCGCGCCTCCCGTCCGGCGCAGTACGCCGGCCTCGGCCTCTACGTGGTGCTCGAAGCCCTGATCTTCATCCCGCTCATCGGTTACGTCATCCTGTCCACCAAGGGGAACGCCAGCAGCGTGCTCGTCCCCGCCGGCATCGTCACCGGCGGCATGATCGCCGGCCTCACCGCCCTGGTGTTCATGACCAACCTCGATTTCTCGTTCCTGCGCATCGCCATCATCCTCGGAAGCTTCGCCGTCCTCGCCATCGTGCTCGTGGCCGCCATCGCCGGCCTGACCCTCGGCGCCTGGTTCTCGATCGCGATGATCGTCCTGATGGCCACCGTCATCCTCTACCAGACCAGCGAGATCAAGAACACCCTCGAGACCGACCAGCACGTCGCGGCGGCCTTCATCCTGTTCTCCTCCTTCGTCACGCTGCTCTTCTACGTCATCCGCTTCTTCGCCGGCGGCCGACGCGACTAAGCCGGACATCTCGGCAACCTCGGCGGGCTTCCCGGTGTTATATCGGGAAGCCCGCCTCGTTTATGCACCAGATCGTCCTGATCGCCTTCTTCCTGTTCTACGCGGTCGCGATGCCCGCCCAAGACCGGCTGCGCGACCTTTTCACGGCCAAGGCGCCGGAGGGGTTCGTCGAGCGCGAATGGACCGTCGACGGCGTGAAACGCACGGCCCTCGTGCGCATTCCGGCCGGGGTTTCCGGCCAGGTGGCCGTCGTCTTCTGCTGGCATGGTCATGGCGGCAGGGCCGCCCAGGCCGCCGGCCGCTGGGGCTACGACAAGGCGGATACGACCTCGATCCTGGTGTTTCCCCAGGGCCTGCCGACGGCTTCTCCGCTCGTCGATAAGGCCGGCCGGCTGCCCGGATGGCAGACGACCGTCGGCGGCGAAGGCGACCGGGACATCCATCTTTTCGACGCCATCCTGGCTGACCTCAAGAAGGAGCACCCGGTCGACGCCCGGAGGGTCTTCTCGATGGGCCATTCCAACGGGGCGGCCTTCAGCTATCTCCTCTGGCAGGCCCGTCCAGAAGTCATCGCGGCCATCGGCTCCGTCGCCGGCGGGCTGAGGGCGGACGCCAAGATCGCCTCGCCCATGCCCGTGATCCATGTCGCCGGTCAGAACGATCCGCTCGTCAAGTTCGCCTGGCAGGAGGCGACCTTCGCCGCGGTCCGCCGCTTCAATGGTTGCGCCGAGGAGGGCAAGCCTTGGGCCAAGGACGGCGTCCTCGACGCGACGATCTACGCGTCGAGCAAGGGCGCGCCGCTCGTGGCCGCGATCCACGGAGGCGGACACGAGTACGCCAAGGGTTCCACCGAACTGATCGTCCGGTTCTTCAAGGAAAACCCCAAGCCCGCGAAGTGATCAGCGGGCGGGGTCGTCGGTCAGGATCGCGAGGTCGTCGAGGTAGAACTCGGTCTTCTCGTTCGCGTTGCTGATGAAGCCCACCCAGTCGAGCGTCGTCATGTCCTTGTGACGGCAGGGGAGGTCCTTGAATTCCTTGGTCGCTTCGCCTTCCGGCGTGACCTTGAGGTTCCAGCGTCCCGTCGTCGCGTCGCCGATGACGGCCGAGAGCTCGAAGCGGACCCATTTCTGGAGCGGTACGACGGCGTCGAGGCCTTTGACGCCGGTGAGGCGGCCGTTCTCGATGTGCAGGACGGGGCCGGTCCGGTAGGGATTTCCTTTCGTGCGCCACTCGTGGATGAAGATCGCCTTCGGCTCCAGGTAGAGCGCGAAACTGACGCTCGACGTGCCCGTCCGATGGTTCGGATGGAAGGAGATCATCGGGTAATAGGCGGCGGGCAGGCCTGGGGCGTCCTGGAACAGCAGCGACTGCTTGCCTTCCGCGTGCTTGGCCGTGGTCAGACGGAGGGCGTCGCCTAGGCTGACGCGGGGCTTGCCCGGAGGGGAGTTGAGAAGGGTGAGGGCAGGGGTGGCGTGCGGAAACGGCCGCTGTTGGTCGACGATGCGACCTTCGAAGCCTTGGCGGATGTTGAGCGGAGGCGCGTCGGGACGGGGTGGGCGGACGGCTTCCGGGCCGCGGTCGAACGTCTCGGCGAGCTTCCGCCAGGCGGGGTCGGCGCGGAGCACGCCCATCGCGGAGACGTCGATGGACCGGATGCCGAGGGCCAGCGCAGGCGAGCCGGGCTTGAGCCGGAAGTCATGCTTGGCCGGGTCTTCGAAGAGCGGGTCGCCGACGACCGAGCCGAGGTCCTGGCCCTGCTTCTGCCATTCGGCCAAGGGCAGCTTCTTGTCGGTGAACGTCACGGGCCGGGCGGAGTAATCCCAGAAGACGTTTTCCTTGTTCAGGAAGTTCGCGGTCGTTCCCGACCAGACTCCGCCCAGCAGGTCGCCGCGGTCGTAGACGAGGATGTTCTTCTCGAAGGTGAAGGAGAGGTGGTCCTCGGCGCGCGAACGCTTCACCTGATGTTCTTCCGAGAACGCGAAGACGTTGTTCCGGATGATGTTGTCCTTCCCGTAATGCTGGTGGAAGCCGCCAGCGGTGGTGTGGTAGGTCACATTGCCTTCCATCGTGATGCCCGTGCTGCCTTCGTCGGTATAGAGTCCCCAGCCGCCGTATTGCAGGCACATCACGTCGTGGATGAGGTTGCGGCGGACGCGGGTCCCTTCCGAAGGCCCGAGCGTGTAGACGCCGCCCATGTCGCTCAGGAGGCCCTTGCCGAGGTGGTGCAGGTGGTTCCAATCCACCACGTTACGCTTGGCTTTGCTGGGGGCGTAGCCCCAGCGCCAGCCGACGGAAATCGCCGAATAGTAGAGGTCGGAGACCTCGTTGTGGGTGACGATATTATCCGAGGAGGAGCCGATCCAAATGCCGACCGCGCAGGGGAAGATGATGCCGCCGTCGCGGAT
>CAIWNE010000058.1 GCA_903913915.1 uncultured Opitutia bacterium | reverse complement strand
TGGTTGGGGCGGTCGCGGTTTACCAATCGCAGGACAATGGTGCGGGCGTGGAAGAATCGTCGCCGGCGATTTTACGCCATGGCATGTCGCTGGCCCTAGGCTACAGTTTGTTGGCGGCGACACTCACTCATTTTTCTGCGCAATTTTTGACGAAGCTAGGTTCGGCGCCGGCGGTGGTGGCGACGGCTCACGATTTTTATATCATCATGGCTTGGGCGATGGTGCCGGGCTTATTATTTCATGCGCTGCGTGGGCACCGCGATTCGCAACACCAACCTTGGATCTCGCTGGTGTGGCTGAGTATTGGGTTGCTCGCTAATATTTTCCTGAACTGGTTATGGATGTATGGCCACTGGGGTTTTTCGAGTTTCGGTTTGGCCGGTGCGGGCTGGGCGACCTTGGTATCGCGCTTCATTATGCTGATTGGCTTGTGGTTCACACCTGGGCGCGGAGCGGTGAATTGGGCGGAAGGTTTACAGCGAAAAGTTTTTGCACGGCTGCTGAAGACCGGTTGGCCTGCGGGCCTGCACAGTTTGAGTGAAGTCGGAATTTTTGCCGTGGTGCCTATTTTTGCGGGATGGATTTCGCTGACCGCGCAAGCCGCACACCAAGTGGCGATCAGTACGGCATCGGCCGCATTTATGTTGCCGCTCGGTTTAGGTATCGCCGCAGGGATTCGCATCGGTGAAGCTTATGGAGCGAAGGATGTGCAACGCATGCGCGCCGTTGGCTGGGGTGCATTAATCATGGGTTGTCTGATTATGAGTATTTACGGGCTCGCCATGATCTTGATGCGTCCGCTGCTGCTTGTAGTTTATGGCGTATCGGGAACGGAAACCGCCACGCTCGCTTCGACCTTACTTATTTTTGCAGCCGTGTGGGCACCGTTCGACGGCGTCCAGGTCGTGGCTGCGTATTTGTTGCGCTCGGTCAACTGTGCCGCGTGGGCTTCGTGGAGCGTCTTCATTGTTTATTGGATTATCACTTTGCCGCTGGCCCTCTTGCTCGCATTCCCGCTGGGCATGGGGGCGGTTGACATTTGGATCGCATTGGCCGCGGGCTTAATCCTAGTGGCCTTGGCGATGACCTGGAAATTCAGTCGCGCCACACGTAACTCAGAAATTTAAGGGTTATCCGTCCGGCCCTGTCACCCAATAGTCACACGGTTTCGATGGGTTCTTAACATAGTTTATCTTTCCCGCACGGGTTTTAAGTTTAATATTTTAGGTGCACCCCAAATGCACTATCCTAAAAACACCATGCTCCTGTCTCAGGAAGCTGACGACCCCGAGTACGGATTCGGTGATGCGACCGAACTCGATTTAGCGCTATTATCGTTTGAGCAGTTAAAGTTGTTGATAACGGAATTAGATTCTTTGCGTCTAGTGAACGCCGATGATCGGCGCGCGTTAGAGCGGGTCTGTGATTACGTTGCCAGTGATCCAGTATATGCAGATTCGACCCGTGCAGTTTTCCGTTCGCAGCTTGAAAAGTTAAGAAGTCGTCAGGACTAAAAGGTGACAGAAAAATGAGCCCTGTGAGTTTCGCATACAGGCGAAACCGGGGCATAATCTGCATAAAACAAAACAGCCGACGAATGGTCGGCTGTTTTAAATTCGCTGGAAGGCGAATTACGAGAGTGCGCAAGCGCCCGAAGCGGTGGGTACGATTTCGACGCGACGGTGTTCCGCATCCCATTTAACTAAGCCATCGGACTTAGCGAAGAGGGTGTGGTCGCGACCCATGCCTACATTGCGACCGGCGCGCATCGTGGTGCCGCGCTGGCGAATCAGGATGGAGCCTGCAGTGGCGAATTCGCCGCTGTAAAGTTTAACGCCGAGGCGCTTGGAGTTTGAATCGCGGCCGTTGCTGGAAGTGCCGCCACCTTTCTTGGTTGCCATGGTAGTACTTAATTAAGGGTTAAGCAGAAATAGTTTCGACCTTGATCACGGACAGCTCTTGGCGGTGGCCGCGACGACGGTAATAACCTTTACGGCGGCGGTGCTTGAAGATGTCGATCTTCTCGCCGCGCTTGTTCTCAAGGATCTTGGCGGTGACCTTCGCGCCGGCGACGGTCGGGGTGCCGATCTTGGCGGAGGCGCCTTCGCCGACCAGGAGGACCTGGTCGAAGGTGAGGACGTCGCCTTCGTTCTTACCAGGGTACTGGTTAACGATGAGGATGTCGCCCTGGGTGACGGTGAACTGGCGACCGGAGGTGATAAATGTGGCCTTCATGGCTGTCGGAAGGTCGGAGCAAACGGAGTGAGGGGGTATTGGCAAGGGGAATTGTCGGGTGATTTGGGATAGTGGCGGGCCAGGGTGAGGCCGAGAAAGACAGGTGGGGCTGGTGGGAGGGGTGGGGTGGGGAGAATTAGGCCTAAAATAGGCCAAAAACTATAAAGTAGGGGCGGTTCGGCCTTCCCTGTCTGGGTGAGGTGCTTAATTCTCCCGGGGTGAATCCATTCCACCAAGCAGGCCAGTTCGGGGAGCCTTCCGGCGCGGACGAAGCCCTTTCCAAGGAACTGACCCGCAATCTGTCAATCGGACCGACCGTGCATGCCACGGCCTACGTCCACGCCAAGGCCGTCATCATCGGCAACGTGACCATCGGTGCCAAGGCCAGCGTCTGGCCGTGCGCCGTACTCCGCGGGGATGTCGCCCCGATCGAGGTCGGCGAAGGCAGCAACGTGCAGGACGGAGCGGTCGTGCATGTCGCCGACGGTCTGCCGGCGAAGATCGGCGCCCGCGTCACGGTCGGCCACCTGGCGATGATCCACGCTTGCGTGATCGGCGACGAATGCCTGATCGGCATGCACGCCACCGTCCTCGACGGCGCCGTCATCGGCGCGCGTTCGATCGTCGGCGCCAATTCCCTCGTCACCAAGGGCGCGCAGGTGCCGCCCGGTTCCCTCGTCATGGGTTCGCCAGCCAAGGTCGTGCGTCCGCTGACGGCCGCCGAGCAGGCGGCGTTGCCCGGTTGGGCCGAGAAGTACGTGAAGGTCGCCGCCCATCACCGCCGCTTCGATTGAGCCTCACGCCTGCCAGTCAGGTCGTGCTCGGTCCCGCGGAATGGCGGGCCCGCCGCGCGGCGCATGAGGCGCGGGCGGACCGGTTGGTCGCCGCGCGGCGCGAGCGCGCGCAGAAGGGCGAGCGCGACCCCGTCGAGGATTTCCTGTTCACCTATTATCCGTTCCGTTTCTCGGCGGTCCGACGATGGACGCCGGGCAGCGGCGTCGCGCTGGCCGACGCGGACGAACTCGTCGACGGCCGTCGCTTCCTGCGCGGTTCCGACGGCTTCGTACGCGTGGCCCTGCCGGACGAAGCCCAGGCCGGCCGCCTCGCGTTCAGCCTCAGGCTCTGCCGGGCCGTCGCCGCCCGCGCGGCCTTCCATGGCTGCTTCGGCCTGCATGAATGGGCGATGGTCTACGGCCAGGCCGAACAGCGCCGGCATGGTGCGTGGCCCTTGCGTCTGGGCCCCGAGGGCACCGACGCCGTCGTGCGATCGATGCCCGTGCGCTGCACGCACTACGACGCCTTCCGGTTCTTCACGCCCGGCGCGCGTCCGCTGAACAAGCTCGCCCCCACGCTCGAGGCGCGCGTCGAGAACGAGCAGCCCGGCTGCGTGCACGTCACCATGGATCTCTTCAAGTGGGCGATGAAGGCGCAGCCTTGGGTCTCGGCCGAGCTCGCCGCGGACGCGTTCGAGCTGGCGCACGTCGCGCGGACGGTCGACATGCGCGCCAGCCCTTATGATTTCTCCGCGGCCGGCCTGGAGCCCATCGCGATCGAGACCGCCGAAGGCCGCGGCGTATATGAGGCCGAGCAGCGCCGGCTGTCGGCCTTGGCCGAGCCCGTCCGCGCGCGGCTCATCGCCGGGCTTGAGCGCGCGCTCGCCTGAGACGCAGGCGCAAAAAAGGCGGACCGGGCGGTCCGCCTTTTGTCTCCATCGTGCGTCCGCTCAGGGCAGGCGCTCGACGACGATGTCCTTGTAGTCGACCTTGCAGCCCGGGTCGTGGGCCTGGAGGGCGAAGGTGCCGGAGCCGATGCGGCGTCCGTCCATGCCCTTCGGCGGGACCCAGTCTTCGGGCTGGGTGAAGTCGACCGTCTGCTTGCCGTCGATCCAGATCTGGATGCGCTTACCTTCGACGCGGATATGGTATTCGAACCAGACGTTGTCGGGGGCGGCGGGGATGTCCATCACGTCACGCACGGCGTAGAGGCCGCCGGTCTTTTTCTTGTCCGTGTGCGTGGCGTTGACCTGGCATTCGAAGCCGAGCTTCGGCCAGCTCTTCTCCTGGTACTGCGTGTGGAAGTAGATGCCCGAGTTGGCCTTCTCATAGGTCTTCACCTTCGCCTTGAAGTCGAAGTTCGTGAAGGTCGCCTTGCCGTCGGCGCCGACGTAGAAGAGGTGGTCGGCCTTGCCGCCGCGGATCTGCAGCATGCCGTCGACGGCCTTGAAGGTGCCTTCGGGAGCGGTGGTCGTGGCCTTCCAGCCCGCGAGGGACTTGCCGTCGAACAGTTGGATCGTCTCGCCGGCGAACGCGGCGTACGAGCTCAGGAAGAGCGCGGCCGTGGCCAGCAGGGTGGTGCGTAGGGGGGAGGAACTCATGGGGAAGCGCCTAACCAAACCCATTCCCGGCCTCTGGCAAAGGTTAATTGGCGGATCCGCGTCGGTTCGCGTAGATGATCGTATGGGCGTTGGGGCAGCCGCCGTCCTTTGTGCGGCAAGCGACGAACCCTAGTTCCCGGAGCGTCGCGTCCTCGGCCGGATTGTTGTAGATCACCACCGCGTCGAGCCCGCTGAGCCGTCCGAGGAAGCGGCGCATCAGCCCGGGGCCGAACGGATTATAAAGGTAGCAGAGCACCCGGCCTCCGAGGGGGGCGAAGTCGAACGTCTCGGCTCCGGCGGTCGTGATGAGCCCCGGGGCGCCGAAGAGCTTCGCATGGTTCCGCCGGGCGACCGCGACCAGCGGCTCGTGGTAATCGAACCCCGCGATGCGTTGGGCGGAGCTGGCGCGCGCGCATAGTTCGGTCCAGCGAAGCACCGCCTTGCCCTTGCCGCAGCCGACGTCGACGAACGTGAACGTGTCGAAGTCCGTGCCGAGCAGGGCGCGCGTCTCGCGGAAGGCCCAGTCGATCTCGCTCGTCCAGGAGGCCATGTAGAAGGTTCCTTCCGCGAAGCCCGCGGGCTCTGCGCCGAAGTCCGCCTTCATGACGCGCGCATGCGTGTCGGTGCCGCGGCGCAGGTCGAAGGCATGGGCCTCGCGGAAGTAGCGCCACGGCAGCCATGGACGACCCGAGGTCAGCATGCGCCAGTAGTCTCTCCAGCCGAAGGCGGGGGTTCGCATTCCGCCGGAGATTCAATCGGCCCGAAGGCCCGAGGCAAAGGTTAAGTGAAGACCTTGATGCCCGCCTCGCGCATCTCGATCAGACGCTTCTTCAGCGTCGAGCGGTTGATGCCGAGGATCATCGCCGAACGGAGCTGGTTGCCGCGGGTCTCCTCCATCGCGCGTCGGATCATCTCCATCTCGATGACCGTGAGGATGGATTTGCCGTCGTTCACGCGGCACTGCTTGTAGATCGTGTCGTAGGCGGGGATGAGGCCGGCCACCGGGACGGGTGCTTCCGGCGCGGCGGCCACCGGGGCGGCGACGGCGGCGGCCGGCGCGATCGGCGTCTTGCGCGGATTCAGGACGTCCTGCGGGAGGTCCTTCGGGAGGATCGTCTCGCCCTTGGCGAGGACGTTGGCGCGCTGCACCACGTTCTCGAGTTCGCGGACGTTGCCCGGCCAGTCGTAGGCGAGGAGGGCGTCGAGCGCTTCGTTGGAAAGGCGCTTAGGCTTGACCTTCTTCGCCGCTGCCTGGCGCTGCAGCATGTAGTCGACGAGCAGGGGCACGTCGCCCTTGCGGTGGCGCAGGGCGGGCAGGCGGATGCGGAAGACGTTGAGCCGGTAGTAGAGGTCTTCGCGGAACTGGCGGGTGGTGACCATCGCCTCCAGGTCCTTGTTCGTCGCGGCGACGAGGCGTACGCTGACCTTGACCGTCGTCGTGCCGCCGACGCGCTGGATCTCGCCTTCCTGGATGGCGCGGAGCACCTTGGTCTGCGTGGGCAGGGACATGTCGCCGATCTCGTCGAGGAAGATCGTGCCGCCGTCGCAGAGCTCGAACTTGCCGAGCTTCTGGTTGGCCGCGCCGGTGAAGGCGCCCTTCTCGTGGCCGAAGAGCTCGGATTCGATGAGGTTCTCGGGGATCGCCGCGCAGTTGACCGCGAGGAACGGGCCTTTGGCTCGGAGCGAGTGCTGGTGGATGCAGCGGGCGACGAGTTCCTTGCCCGTGCCGCTTTCGCCGGTGATGAGCACGGTGGCGTCGGAGGCGGCTACCTGGCCGATCGACTTCAGCACTTCCTGCATCGGCTCGGAACTGCCGACGATGCCTTCCTTGTAGTCGGCGGGGTTGACGAGCGTGCGCGTGGACTTCGTGGCGGCGGCGAGGTCGCGGCGGGCGGAGAGGGCCTTGTCGACGAGCGCGATGAGCTTCGCCTGGTCGAACGGCTTCATCACGTAGTCGTAGGCGCCGAACTTCATCGCTTCGATCGCGGTCTGCGTCGTGCCGAAGGCCGTCATGAGGATCACCATCGCCTGCGGCTGCGCGCCGCGGAGCATCTGCAAGGTCTCGATGCCGGTCATGCCGCCCATGCGGTTATCGAGCAGGATGACGTCGGGCTGTTCGCGCTTCGCGGCGACGACGCCGGTCTCACCGCTGTCGGCTTCGATCACCGTGTGACCGAGGCCGGCGAGCGCGCGGCGAAGCGAGTAGCGGAGGTCCTTGTCATCATCGATGACCAGCACTTTGGCATTCGCAGCAGAAGGAGTGGCGCTCATATTGAGTAAAAGTAGGCAGAATTCGTGCCATTGGGCTCCTGGGGTGCAAAATGGCTTAAAGCACACTTTCGGCAACCTATCTGTGTCTAAAAATAAGCAAACCGATGGCTTGGACCCCCTTGCCAAAGGTTTTTTTGGGAGTAATTTTCAGTGCTATGTCTCGATGGATCAAACGTGGGGTGGGATGCCTGTTCGCTGTCCTAGGGTTTTTTTTGGTGGTTTCGAACGCTTGGATCTGGTCCGCCGGCTGGGGGCGGCTGACGAGCGATGTTGCCGAATTGCCCGCGGGTTCCGTGATGGTCCTTCTCGGGACCGATGAGTTTGTCGCGTCGACCGGTGAGCGCACCGGCACGTTCCGGCCGCGCATCGAAGCCGCGACCGAACTCGCCCGCTCCGGACGGGTCAAGCTCATCATCAGTTCCGGGACCGAAGTCCATGCGCGCACCATGGCGGACCAGCTCCGCGCGGCGGGCGTGACGTGTCCGATCGTCGAGGACCCGTATGGCTGGCGGACGCTTGATTCGGTGCTCCGGGCGAAGGCGTATTATCCCAAGGAGCACATCGTCTTCGTCTCGCAAGGATGGCATTGCGTCCGGGCGCTCTGGCTGGCGGATCACGAAGCCCTGAGCGCGACGGCGTATCCGGCCGCGTTCGGCGAAGGCTGGCGCCCCTGGATGGGCGCCCTGCGCGACTGTTTCGCGAAGCCGAAGGCCCTCATCGACCGTTATGTCTTCGCGAACGCGCTGATGGCTCCCGTGCCCGCGAACCAAGGCAACGTGCCGCACCGCTGAGTCAGGCACGTTCGTGCCGCCCGTCCGGCCGGCGCGTGAGCACGCCGCGGATCTCCATCATCGTCAGGCTCACCGCGGCTTCGGCGACGGCGCAGTCGGCCAGCGCCGCAAGGCTTTCGGCATCGTGCGCCGCCCCGCCGGCGAAGTGAGGCAGCCAGCGGGCGAACTCCGGAGGGTCCTCGATCAGCGCGAGCGCGGGGTTGCCGCGGCTCTCGCCGAGCTCGGTGAGGATGTCGTCCACGGACGAGACCAGCGTGGCGCCGTCGCGGATGAGGGCGTGGCAGCCGCGGCTCGACGGGCTGTCGGCGCGGCCCGGGACGGCGCAGATCGTCTTGCCGAGGTCGCCGGCGAAACGGGCGGTGATCATGCTGCCGCCGTCGACGTCGGTCTCGACGACGACCATCACGCGGACCAGCCCCGCGACGATGCGGTTGCGTTGCGGGAAGGTCTGGCGGTCGGCGGGACGTCCGAGCGGGAATTCCGAGAGCACGCAGCCGTCGGCCTTCATGCGTGCGCGGAGCCGGACCGCTTCGGGCGGGAAGGTCAGGTCGAGCCCATGCCCGACCACGGCGGCGGTCCGGCCTGTGGCGTCGAGCGCTCCCTCGTGGGCCGCGGTGTCGATGCCTCGAGCCAGGCCGCTGACGATCCACCAACCTTCCTTGGCCAGGTCGCGGGCGAGGCTGCGGGCGAGCGAGGCTCCGTAGGTCGTGCAATGGCGTGAGCCGATGATCCCCACGGCGCGTTCGGCCGGCACCGACGAGCCTTCGGCGTAGAGGACCAGCGGCGGATCCCAGAGCTTGGCGAGCGGCGCCGGCCAGGATCCGTCGTCCTCGCTGAGCAGCCGGAATCCCAGGTCGCGTACGCGGCCCATCTCCGCGGCCCAGTCGAAGTCGCGCGCGGCGACCGCGGCCGCCACCGCACGACTGACGCCTTCGACCTTGGCGAGCTGCTCGGCAGGGGCGCCGAGCGCGACCGAAAGGTCGCCGCCGAACGCGTCGCGCAGGCGCCGTACCGTCACCGGCCCCACGCCCTTGAGGCCGTTGAGCAGGACGCGTTGCGCGAGCGGGTCGGTCGGGATCGGAAACATCCCGCCAGCCAGCAGGCGGGCTTCAGCCCCGCAACACAGGGGAAAGCCCAGCGAGCAGGTCGGTGGTTCTCACCGCTTCCTCCCCTTGGGTTTCCCTCAGCCAATCCGCCGCGCACGCATGCCAGGTGGTCGCGAGGACGACGGCATCGAAGGTCGTGAGGCCGAGTTCATGGCGACGAGCCAAGACCGAGGCCGCGATGCCGGCGAGCAGGTCGCCGGAGCCGCCGCGGGCGAGCACCGGGCCGCCGAAAGGAACATGGATCACGCGAAGTCCGTCGGTGACGCAGGTCAGCGGGCCTTTGAGCACGACGACCGTCTTGGTCTTGCGCGCGTAGGCGCGGGCCGCCGTCACCGAGGCCTCGCGGCCGCTGAGGCGTCTGAATTCGCCGGCGTGCGGGAGCAGCACGCGGACCTTGGCGTGTTTCGACGCGGCGACCACCGCCGGGCGAAGCGCGTCGGCGTCGAGGACGAGGGCGGCGGAGCAACGGGCAGCGACCGCCCCTACCAGCTTGGCGGATTTCTCGCCCATGCCCGAGCCGATGAGAAGCGTATCCTTGTCGGCGAGCAACGTGCGGATCTCCTTGAGGTTGACCGAGGCGATGCGTCCGTCGCGTTCGGTGCGAAGCCCGCGCCACATCGCCTCGGGATAAGCGACGGCCGCCTTCGTGCGGACGGACTCAGGCAGGCAGGTCGTCACGAGGGCCGCGCCGGACCGCAAGGCCGCCGCCGTGTTCATGAGCACCGCGCCGGGCATGCGGTCGGAACCGCCGACGATGAGCAAGCGTCCCTGATGACGCTTGTCGCTGCGCGCACGGCGTGGGCGGCGGAGCGGAGCCAGGCCGGCCGCGGTCACGCAGGCTTCTTCGGTCTCGCCGAGCGGCAAGCCGATGTCGAGGACGCGGAGGCGGCCGACGAAACGGGAGGACTGCGGGGCCAGCAGCGGGCGCTTCAGGCAGCCGATCGAGACCGTGAGGTCGGCGCGGAAGGCCGGGCCGGTGGCGTCATCGCCGAGGCCGCTCGGCAGGTCGACCGCGACGCGGAGACCCCGGAGCGCTTCGGTCGCGCGGATGAACGAACGGAGTTCCGCGGAGAGCGGAGCGTGGAAGCCTTGGCCCAGGATGCCGTCGAAGATCAGGTCGAACTCGTGCGTCGCGAGCTTGGGCAGGTTCGCCGCGGCGACGACGCCGATGCGGACGCCTCGCTTGCGGACGGACCATGCCCGCCGGGCCTGCGCCCGGGAAGGGCCGCCCTCGGCGAAGACCGCAACGATCTCCGTGCCGGCATTGGCGCAATGCAGCGCGGCCAAGAAGGCGTCGGCGCCGTTGTTGCCTTTGCCGGCCAGCACCAAGATGCTTTCCGGACGGCGCCCGAGCAGGGAAAGCGCCTCGTCGCCGACTCCGCAGGCCGCGCGGTTCATCAGTTTCCAGGAGAGGGCCTCGTCTGCGCCGATAAAGGCCGCCTCGGCCGCCGCGGCTTCGGCGCAGGAAAGGACCGGCAGTCGGGCGGAGTCGCTCATGTCTTCAGCGGACCAGCACCGCGAAAGCCTGGGCGAGCGTGTCGGTGTGGGTGAGCGAAAGGAGCAGGCGGGAGGCGCCGTGCTTGGCGAGCAGGGCTCGCGCCTTGTCGTCGAGTTCGACGAGCGGTTCGCCGGCGGGGCCGCTGAGCACGCCGACGCTCGTCAGCGAGAGCTCCGCGCCGATGCCGGTGCCGAAGGCCTTGCTCGCGGCTTCCTTGGCGGCGAAGCGCGCCGCGAGAGACGGATAGGGGTCGGCTTTCGACAGGCAGAGCCGCTGTTCGGCCGGCGTGTAGATCTTGTCCAAGAAAGCGGCGCCATGCTTCAGGTGCGCCGAACGGATGCGTTCGACCTCCGTGAGGTCCACGCCGACGCCGACCACGTTGCCGCCTTCGAGGTTCATGCCTGCTTCGTCAGGTGGGCCTTCATTTCCGCGACCGAGCTGCGGATGCCCGCGAAGAGGGCGCGGGCGACGATGGAATGGCCGATGTTGAGCTCGTGCAGATGCGGGAGCGTCAGGATCGCGCGGATGTTGTCGTAGTTGATGCCGTGGCCGGCGTTCACGACGAGGCCGAGCCGATGGGCCAGTTCGCAGCCGGCGCGGAGGCGGGCGAGTTCAGCTTCGGCGGCCGGGGATTTCCATGCGTTGGCGAAGGCGCCCGTGTGGAGTTCGATGACGGGGGCGCCGGCGGCGACCGCTGCTTCGATCTGAGGGGCGTCCGGGCCGATGAAGAGCGAGACCTCGATGCCGGCGGCCTTCAGCGCCTGGGTCGTCTCTCGCACGCGTGCGAGCTGACCGGCGACGTCCAGGCCGCCTTCGGTCGTGACCTCCTCGCGGGACTCGGGGACGAGGCAGACGGCGGCCGGGCGGAGCCGGAGGGCGAAGACGGTCATCGCGGAGGTGCAGGCCATCTCCAGGTTGAGGCGGACGCCGGGGATCGCGGCGATCGCATGGACGTCGGCGTCCTGGATATGGCGGCGGTCTTCGCGCAGGTGGAGCGTGATGCCGTCGGCGCCGCCGGCGAGGGCTTCGCGCGTGAAGGCCACGACATCCGGTTCGGCGTGCGGCGACATGTGCGCGCCGCGGTAACGCGCCTGGCGGAGCGTCGCGGCGTGGTCGATGTTGACGCCAAGGAGGAGAGGACGGGAGGACATCGGGCTTCGGCCTGTAGCAATAGCCTTCGGCGGGCCTGGGTCAAAGGGAACCGCAGGCCGCCGGCTCAAACGGCGGGCTTTTTGACGAGCCCGCGTTCGAGCGTGAGCCGCAGCGACGGCGCCGTCGGCGATTTCTTCTGCTTCGCGAGGGACTCGGGGTCGCCGGCGTGCACGAGTTCGCCGCCCGCGTTGCCGCCTTCGGGGCCGATCTCGAGGACCCAGTCCGCTTCGGCGATGACGTCGGGATGATGCTCGATGACCACGACCGTGTGGCCTTGGTCGACGAGCGCGTGGAGGAGTTCGATCAGGCGGCGGCAGTCGGATTGGTGCAGGCCGATCGTCGGTTCTTCCAGGATGTAGAGGTTCGGCCGGATCTCGCCGCGGGAGCGTTCGCGGAAGGTCGGGAGGCCTTGGGCGAGTTCGCTCACGAGCTTGAGGCGTTGGGCTTCGCCGCCCGAGAGCGTGGGGCTGCTCTGGCCGAGCGTGAGGTAGCCCAGCCCCGTCTTCACCATCAGCCCGCAGAGATCGCCGAGCTTGGCGTCGAACGACAGGAACGCCGCGGCTTCCTCGAATGTCATCGCCAGCAGTTCCGCGGCGGACTTGCCGTTCCAGCGGATGGCTTTCGCCGCCGAACCATAGCGCGTGCCCGCGCACTCTTCGCAGGGCACGTAGGTGTCGGGGAGGAAGCTCATCTCGAGCTTGATGCGGCCGGCGCCGGAGCAGGCTTCGCAACGTCCGCCGGAAGTGTTGAAGGAGAAGAAGCCGGCCGAGTGGCCGCGGATGGCGGCTTCGGGCAGCGAAGCGAGCCGTTCGCGGATGAGGTCCCAGGCGCCGATGTAGGTCGCCGGCGTGGAGCGGGGCGTCTTGCCGATCGGTTCCTGGTCGACGACCACCAGCTGGCGGAAGCCCTTGAGTCCCGAGAGCGTGGCGAAGGCCGGCTTGCCCTCATGGGAGACGACGGAGAGCGCCTCCTTGCCCGTCAGGCCGTCCTTCTTCTTGGCAATCGCGGCCCGGATCGAAGGCGCGAGGAGGTCGGTGACCAGCGTGGACTTGCCGGCGCCGGAGACGCCGCAGACGACCGTGAGACGGCCCGTGGGAATCTGGACGTCGAAGCCCTTGAGGTTGCGGAGCGAAGCATTCTTGAGGCGGACCCATTCGGCGGGCGCGCCTTTGCCGGCGACCGGACGCCGCGCGCCGCGCAACGGATGCGGGATGGCCTCCTTCAGGAAGCGACCTGTCACCGAGTCGGCGCGTTTCTCCAGCGCGGCCGCGGTGCCTTGGGCGACGATCTCGCCGCCATGGACGCCGGCGCCCGGCCCCATGTCGACCACCAGGTCGGCGGCGCGCATGGTGTCTTCGTCATGCTCGACGACGAGGACCGTGTTGCCGCGGTCGCGCAGCCCCTTGAGCGAACCGATCAGGCGGTCGTTGTCGCGCGGGTGCAGGCCGATGCTCGGTTCGTCGAGCACGTAGAGCGCGCCCGAAAGCGTCGAGCCCAGCTGCGCCGCGAGGCGGATGCGCTGGGCTTCGCCGCCGGAGAGCGTGTCGGCTCCGCGGTCGAGGGCGAGGTAGCCGAGGCCGACGGAGTCCAGGAAGCGCAGGCGGGCGGCGATCTCGGGCAGCAGCGCCCCGACGATGGCCTTCTCGCGCGCCTCGAGCTTGAGCCCGGAAAGGAAAGCGAGGGACTCGTCGGGCTGCAGGCGCAGCAGGCCCGGCAGCGAAAGCGACCGGCCTTTCGGTCCGGCGAGTTTCACCGAACGTCCGATCGGTCCGAGGCGTTCGCCGTGGCAGGTCGGGCACGCCGCTTCGCCCACGCGGTCCGCGATGGCGTTCTCATTGATCGATTCCTCTTCATCGGACGAGAAGCTCGTGACCTCCAAGCCGTGGCCGCGGCAATCCGGACACCAGCCGCGCGGCGAGTTCCAGGAGAGATGCTTCGGGTCGACCTCGGGGAAGGATTCGCCCGTGGCGGGGTCGCTGCGCGAGGTGGAGAGGTAGGCGACCTGACGGCCGTCGGGCCCGAGGAGCACGCACGCGTTCTTGCCGGCGGCCAGCGCCTGGCGGACGAGCGAGCGGAGGGCCTTCTCGCCGGATTCTTCTGTCTCGTCGGGCAGCTGAATCAGCCCGTCGGCGCGGACCTCGCCGAAGACGGCGTCGACGTCGTGTTCGGAATAGCGGTCCAGGCCTTCGAAGCCTTCGACCTTGAGCAGCTTGCCGTCGCAGCGGAGCATACGGAGGCCTTTCGTCTCGGCCCATTCGGCCAGCGGACGATGATGGCCCTTGCGCGCGCGGACGAGCGGGGCGGCGACCAGCAGCGAGCCTTTCTTCAGCGACTTCGCCTTCTTGGCGACCAGGCGGACGACCGCGTCTTCGGTCATCTCCTCGAGCGGTTCGCCGGTCGTCGGGCTGTGCAGGACGCCGGCCCGGGCGAAGAGCACGCGGAGGTATTGGGCGACTTCGGTGACCGTGGCGACGGTCGACTTCGCGGAACCGCGGGTGACGCGCTGTTCGATCGCGACCGTCGGCGGCAGGCCCGTGAGCGAATCGATGTCGGGCTTGGGCAGCTGCTCGACGAACTGGCGGGCGTAGGCCGAGACGCATTCGAGGAAACGGCGCTGTCCTTCGGCGAAGAGGATGTCGAACGCCAGCGACGATTTGCCCGAACCCGAGACTCCGGTCATCACCGTGAGCGAGCCGTGCGGGATCTCGAGCGAGACGTCCTTCAGGTTATGTTCGCGGGCGCCGCGCAAGGAGATCGAGGTCGGGCGCGGCTCGCCCGGCGTGGTCGAGGCGGACGCGAAGGCGTCATCGCCTTGGGCCAGGAACCTTCCGGTGACCGTGCCGGCCTTCGCGACTTCGGCCGGCGTGCCTTCGGCGACGAGGAGGCCGCCCCCCGGGCCGGCTTCGGGTCCCATCTCCAGGAGCCAGTCGCAGGACTTCAGCACGTCGAGGTGGTGTTCCACCACGATGAGGGAGTGCCCCGCTTCCGTCAGGCGGTGGAGGAGGCCGATGAGGCGGGAGACGTCTTCGCGGTGCAGGCCCGTCGTCGGCTCGTCGAGCAGCAGCAGCGCGCCGCTCTTGCGCGCGTCGATCTTGGAAAGGTAGCGGACCAGCTTCAGGCGCTGGGCTTCGCCGCCGGAAAGCGTCGTGAGCGGCTGGCCCATCGAGAGGTAGCCGAGGCCGACTTCTTCCAGGCAGGCGAGCTGCGCGGAGGCCGGCGTACGTCCCCCCAGGAACTTCCGCGCTTCGGTCACCGACATCGCGAGCAGGTCGCCGACGGACTTACCGTCATATTGGAAGCTCAGCACCTCGTCGCGGAAGCGCTTGCCGTTGCAGGAGGGGCAGGGCAGGGCGACGTCGGAGACGAACTGCATCGCCACCGTCTCCCACCCGGCGCCGCCGCAGCGTTCGCAGCGGCCTTCGCCGGCGTTGAAGGAGAAGTGCGAGGGAGTGAGGCCGGCGACCTTCGCTTCCGCCGAGTTGCCGAGCAACGTGCGGATCGCGTCCCAGGCGCCGACATAGAG
The DNA here is from genome assembly GCA_903913915.1 of uncultured Opitutia bacterium. Taxonomy (GTDB): domain Bacteria; phylum Verrucomicrobiota; class Verrucomicrobiia; order Opitutales; family UBA953; genus UBA953. The sequence goes on along the minus strand of CAIWNE010000058.1, from coordinate 7,172 downwards.
CGCCGGGTTCGAGCGCGGCGTGCGCGTCGCCGGGGACTGGTCGACGAGCGCGATCTCCGCGGGCTCCTTGTCGAACTTCACCCATTTCAGCTCCTGGGATTCGTCGCCCGACTCAGGGTCGCGCCGCCCGATCACCTGATGCAACAGCGTGGATTTGCCAGAGCCCGAGACGCCGCAGAGGCCGACCATGCGGCCGAGCGGGATCGAGCAGGCGAAGTCGCGGAGATTGTTGACCGTCGCGCCGCTGACGCGGAGACGCGGCGTCGTGTCGCCGATCGGGCGCGGGGTGCGTTGCTCCGAGACGCGTCGTCCCGAGAGCCAGTTGCCCGTGGCGGAGTCCTTGACCTTCAGGATGCCCTTCGGGAGGCCTTGGTAGAGCAAGTGTCCGCCTTCGGCGCCGGGTCGCGGTCCGATCTCGATGAGCCAGTCCGCCGCGCGCATCACGGATTCGTCGTGCTCGACGACCACCACCGTGTTGCCTTGATCGACGAGGCTGCGGAGGATGCCCACCATGCGCGACAGGTCGCGGGCGTGCATGCCGACGCTGGGTTCGTCGAGGACGAAGACCGTGTCCGCGAGGCAGGCGCCGAGGCAGGATGTCAGGTTGACGCGCTGCACTTCGCCGCCGGAGAGCGTGCGCGAGAGGCGATCCAACGCGAGGTAGCCGAGGCCGACGGCTTCGAGGTAGCCGAGGCGGGCGAGGATGGCTTCCAGCGCATGGTCGGCCGGATGACGCGAATCTTTCGGCGCGAGGGGCGCGAGCATCGTTCGCAGGTCCGAGACCGGGAGCGAATAGAGCTCAGGGAGGGACTTGCCCTGCCAGCGCCAGAAGAGCGATTCCTCGCGGAAACGGCGTCCGTGGCACTTCGGGCAGGATTCGTAGGCGCGCCAGCGTGATAGGAAGACGCGCACGTGCATCTTATAGGTCGTGCCTTCGAGCCAGCGGAAGAAGCCGCGGATACCGTACCACTTCGAGTCGTATTCTCCCTGCGCATACCCCGGCTCGCCGTTCTCGACGAACTTGCGATGCGCGGCGGACAGTTTCTTCCACGGCACGTCGAGCGGGATGGCCGCCTTGCGGCAGGCGCGGACGAGGTCTTTCTGGGATTCGCCGTAGACGTTGCCCTGGAAGGGCGCGATCGCGCCTTCGGCGAGGGTCAGCGCCGGGTTAGGGATGATCTTGTTCCAGTCGAGGCCGATGACGCGGCCGAAACCCCGGCACTCGGGGCAGGCGCCGACGGGCGAATTGAAAGAGAAGAGCGCGGGCGAGGCCGGGCGGAACTTGCGTCCGTCGACCGGCGATTCGAGCGCTTCGCTGTAACGCGAGAGTTCGTGGCCTTGGTCGTCGAGCAGGCGGAGGCGGGCGCCGCCGAGGCGGAAGGCCGCGAGGGCCGCCTCGTGGAAGCGCGAGGCCTGGTCGGCCGAGATCGTCACGCGATCCTGGATGACAAGGAGTTCGGTCGCGTCGGCCGGGATCTCGTCTTCCGTCAGCCGGATGCGTTGCCCGGAGGCGAACGCGCGGCTGAAGCCCGCCTTCGAGAATTCCTCCGCGATGGTCTTCCATCCCAGCGTCTCCGGTTTCGAGACCGCGAACGCGAGCGAGAGCGACTGGCCCGGGAAGCGGGCGAGCGAATCTTGCCAGGCGGCGTCCGGGCCGCGCGGGACGATGACCTGGCCGCTGGCGGGGTCGACCAGGTCGGCGCGGTGGGCGAACCAGACTTTGAACCAATCGCAGAGCTCCGTCATCGTCCCGACGGTCGAGCGCGAGGTGCGGACCGCGTTGCCTTGCTTGATCGCGACGGAGGGGCGGACGTTCTCGGCGGAGTCGAGGGCCGGCGACGGCAGCAGCTCGAGGAACTGGCGGACGTACGGGCTGAACGTCTCGACGTAGCGGCGCTGTCCTTCCGCGTGCAGCGTGTCGAAGACCAGCGAGGACTTGCCGGCTCCGCTGAGGCCCGTGACCACGACCAGCTTGCCGACGGGGATGTCAACGTCGACGCCCTTCAGGTTGTTCTGGCGGACGCCGCGGAGGCGGATGGCGTCTGGTCGGGGGGCGGACATCGGACCCTCCATCGGACACGAATCCTTCCGCTTGGCAAACCTGCTAACGAACTCGGCAGCGAATCACGCCCTGCGGGGTGACGACCGCCTTAACTTTGATATCATGCGGCTCGTCGGGGAGTCGCGGGACCAGCTGGAAGGCGTGGGCGTGGCCGAGCAGGAAGGTCTTGCGGGGCGGCTTGGCCAGGAGGCGGTCATAGAAGCCGCCGCCGAACCCGAGGCGTCGGCCCGTGCCGTCGAAGCCCAGGCCCGGGACCAGGATCAGGCCGGCCTCGTCCAAGGGCGCGGCCGGCGCGGCCGGCTTCGGTTCGCGGATGCCGAGGCGGGACGTCTGGAGCGCGCCGAGGTCCGTGACCTCGTGCAACGTGAGCGTCGTCTTGTTCGTCACGCGGGGGAGCAGCAGGCGTTTGCCTTCGAGCAAGGCGACGACCATCAGCGCGTCGGTCGGCAGTTCGCCGCCGAAGGACGCGTAGAGGCAGACCGTCTTCGCCTGCTTCCATTCCGGCAGCTGCGTGACGAGTCGGGCGGCGGCGTCGCCGGCGACCTGCAGTTCGCGGGGCGTCAGGGCCGTGCGGCGGGCCTTGAGTTCCGCGCGCAGGCGGTCCTTGTCGGCGCGCGCATCCATGGCCTTAGAAAATCCGGTTCAGCGTCAGAGTCAACAGGACGACAGGCAGGTACAGGATCGAGGCGATGAAGAGGGGCTTCGCGACGGCGGCGCGGCGTTGAGGCAGGGCGAATTCCAGGGTCAGCTTGAAGAACCAGGCGCCCGCGAGAAGCGAGACCCAGAGGAAGGGGCTCGCCCATCCCTTGAGCGAGGCCGAGCAGGCCGGGTCGAAGAACGTCTTCACGATCTCGCCCGCCACCACGATCATCGGCAGGATGAAGGCCATCGCCCAGACCGAGGCCGAGCGGCCCGAAGGATCGCCGACCGTGGCGATCTTGAAGCCGCCGCGCGCGTAGTCTTCGCGCCAGAGGAAGGCGAGGGCCATGAAGTGCGGGATCTGCCAGAAGAACAGCAGCGCGAAGAGCAGCCAGCCCATGCGGTCGATGTGGCCGAGCTTGGAGGCCGTGCCGATGATCGGCGGGATCGCGCCGGGCAATGAGCCGACGAGGGTGCACCAGGACGTGACCGACTTCAGCGGCGTGTAGAGCAGCAGATAGGAGAAGGCCGTGGCGGCCGTGAGCGCGCCGGCCAGCGGATTGGCGCCGATCCAGACAAGGGATACGCCCAGCGACAGCAGGAGCAGGCCGAAGAGCAAGGCCGCGCCTGGGTGGATGATGCCGGCGGGGATGGGTCGGTTGCGCGTGCGTTCCATCTTCGCATCGGGTTCGGCGTCCCACCACATGTTGATGGCTCCGCAGCCGCCGGCCGCGAGGGCCGTGCCGACCGCGAGGGACACGAGCACCTTGGAGTCGGTCGCCTGCGTCGGTTCGCTGCAGAAGTAGCCGGCGAGGGCCGTGAGGACGGAAAGGAACGACAGCCGGGGCTTGGTCAGCTCCCAGTAGGCGGCAGGCACGGATCCGGCGCGTTCGCTCATCGGTCTTGTCGTGGCGGTTTTGCGCGGGGGGTTAAAGGCAAATCCGTCGCCGCGGTTCAGGCGGCGGGCTCCTCCGAGCAGCGACGGGCGAGCATCACCGCGGCGCAGAGGGAGGAGAAGAGGGCCGCGCCGACGACGAGGTGCACCGTGCGGACGTGCGGATTCAGCGGCAGCTGGATGCTCAGGATGCCGAGCAGCACCTGCAGGAAGACCAGCGCGACCAACGTCGCCCAGCGCAACAAGGGGAAGCCATGGCGGGCCAGCCGGACGGCAAAGAAGAGGATTGCGGAGCCCGCCACCAGCGCGCCGCCGCGGTGGAGGAGGTTGACCCACCAGACGACGCCCGTGCCGATCGACGGAACGAAGAGTCCGGCGGCGGCGGAGGAGACCCATGCGGTGAAGTGGCCTTGGCGCATCACCGCGCCGATCACGATCACCGAAAGTGTGAGCGATCCCGCGAACACTCCGGTCCTGAAGACCGAGCGTGGCGCGAGCCGGCGAGCTTGGTGCCAGGCGGCGCTATGGGCGAGTGCGACGAAGGCCAGGAGAGCCAGGGTGAGCTGGGCGTTCACCGCGTGGCCGACGGCGAAGGCCGCCGCCTTGAAGTTGCCGTCGCCGCCGACGTTGAGCCGGTCGAGCATGACGCGCAGGCCGCCGAGCACGCCCTGCAGCAACACGAGGCCGACGAGCGCGTAAGCCGCGAGCCGGACGGCGCGGCGTTTTTCCAGCCGGGCGTGCGCCACGGCGAGCGAGACGCAGAGCAGGCCGAGGACGGTGGCCGCCAGGCGATGGGAGTGTTCGGCGAACTTGTCGATCTCCGTCAGCCATCCCGGGGGATTGACCGAGCCGTTGGACAGCGGCCAATCGAGGAAGGCCATGCCGGCGTGGATGCTGGTCGTGAAGCCGCCCGCCTGCAGCACGAGCACTGACCAGCAGAGCGTGACGAGGCACAGGCCGAAGAGGCGTCGGTCGGGTGCGGCGGTTTCCGGCTGGCTCATGCCTTCATCTCAGCCGACATCGGCCGAGGCGCAAATCCCAAGCGTGCAAATTCCCGGAGTTTAGCCCTGCCGATGGGCCTTATCAGGATCGCGAGGCGACGCGGCCGAAGGCGCGGATCTTGCCGACGAGGTTCGTCAGGCCGTTCCGGCGGTTGGGCGAGAGATGCTGCGTGATGCCTACCGTCGAGAGGAAGTCGGCGTCGGTGGCGGCCACCTCCTGCGGGGAGGCGCCGTCGTAGAATTCGCAGACGAGGCTGGCGACGCCTTTCGTGATGAGCGAATCGGCGTCGCAGCGGAAGCGGCAGACGCCGGCCTCGAGCGAGGGCACGAGCCACAGGTTGGACGTGCATCCTTCGATCAGGAACGCGTCGAGCTTCAGTTCGGCGGGCAGGGCCGCCGCGGACTTCGCGCGATCGATGACGTATTGGAACCGCTCGTGGTGGTCGCCGAACGGTTCCAGTTCCGCGATCAGTTCGTCGCGACGGTTTTGCAGGCTCATCTTGCGATCAGCGACCGGCGAGGGCTTCGGGGTCGAGGTTGCTGCGGACCAGCGGGGACATCGCGGCTTCCAGCTTGCGCTGGCGGTCGACGGGCAGCTTCGATTCGGAGCGGAGCCAGGAGACGGCCTCCTGCCAGATCGCGGGCGAGGGGCGGCGCATCGAGAGCAGCAGCTCGAGTTCGTCGGCGACGGATTTGCGCGTGCCGTAGCTGTCGGTCTGCCCGGCGAGGATGCGCGCCGAGATGTAGTCGGCGCGAAGCTGGGAATGGCGCGGATAGAGCGCGATGCCGGCCTCGAGCACGCGGACGGCGGCGTCGCCCGAGCGGATCGAGCGGAGGTGTCGTCCGACCGAACGATAGGCTTCCGGGCCGAGGTCCTTGGCCTTCAGGAATTCGGTCAGGTAGCGGTCGCCGATGTCGCGGTCGCGTTTCGCGATCACCGGATCGGGCTTCTGGCGCGCGTGATAGGCGATCGCGAGGAGCGCCTGGACGATGGGCTCGTTCGACTTGAAGAAAGCCTTGTCGGCCGCGACGATCTGCTGGTGCTGCACGATCACCTGGCCCGGGTCGGCGCCGTTGAGGAGCGCCTCGAGGTGCAGCGCGCCGAACGTCGCGCGTTCGAGTCCGTGCTGCGCAGCGGAATTGGCGAGCGCGCCGGTGAGTTCGGCGTAGCCTTTCTCCGCGGCGAAATTGGCGAGCGCGATCATCGGCGCGGAACTGCCGGAGTAGTTGGCGAAGATCACGCGAAGTTCCTTGTCGAAGTCGTCGCGCAGGCCGAGGCGGTCGAGCAGCTGCAGTTTCTGGATGTGAGGAAAGGGCGCTTTTTCGTCGGCAGAGATACGTTCCTGGGTGACGGCCAAAGCCATCTTATGCTGGCCGAGCAGGATGTGGAAACGGGCGAGCTGGGAGAGGATGGCGTCGCGTCCTGCTCCCTTGAAGGCCGAGGTCTTTGATTCCAGCAGACTGATGGATTCCTGGGTCTTGCCGCCTTCGAAAAGGGCGCGGGCCTTCAGGAGCATGCCGTTTGGTTGAGCATCTAAGCTGTTGGAGTTGATGAGGTTGACGGCATCCGGGTATTTGCCGGTCCAGTAGAGTGAGGTGGCGGCCGATAGCGCGAGAGATTCACGCATATAGGTCGGGATATTCTTGGAGTTCTTAAGGTAATTCAGGCTCCCATCGATGACCTCCTGGTCGCGTTCGCGGGCCTGCAACAGTTGAAAATAACGCTCCAGGTAGTCTTTGGTCAGCGGGTCGTCGACCGGAAGGAATTCCAAGCCATGTTGCAGGGTCTGGATGGCATCATCGGTACGGCCAGCAATAGAGTGCAAGAAGTTGGCGTAGAACAACTTGGACTTAGCATTGCCGGGGTTGCAGCGAACCGCCACCTGGGCGAGGCGCATCGCATCGGCCATCTGGCCGGCGTCTTGGGCGGCCATCGCCTGTTTGGTGAAGAAATCGGCCAGCTGGTTGAGGTGTTCCTGACGGATTTGGGCTGATTTTTCGGGCTGATCCTCGAGTTTAGCGAGCGTCAGGCGGATGAGCTGGAGCAGGGCCTTGTCCTTGATCAGTTCTGCTTTGATGTAGGTCTGGCGGGCATAACTGAGAATCGCTTCCTTGTCCTTTAAGTGAGGCAGGCCGGCCAAAACGATGATTTCAGCGTCTTCCTCGGCGTCCTTATTGACTGGGGAGGGGGGCTTGGGGGCTGCCACGGGAGGGTTCGTAGTCTGGGCGAGGCCCGAGAGGCAGGACATCCCAAGGAGAAAGGCGATGGTCAGGCGGGAGGGCAGCATGGGAGGGGTTTTGAGTAATGGCGTGGGCATCGGAATTGTCCCGCCAAAAAAGCCGGAAGGGGGTCTGGATGGGGAGGGGAGTAAAGAAACCTTAAAACCTAAGCACTTTCCTCTTGCATGAGGGGCCTCGACCCCTATGCCCAAACCCTCTTTTCCCTATTTACCGAGGTCCATGCCTACCATCAACCAGCTCGTCCGTAAACCGCGTGTCCAACCCAAGGCCAAGTCGAAGTCGCCTGCCTTGAACAACTCGCCCTTCCGCCGCGGCGTCTGCGTGCAGGTCATGA
>CAIWNE010000057.1 GCA_903913915.1 uncultured Opitutia bacterium | reverse complement strand
GTTCCTCAAGAAGGTCCTGAAGTAAGAGGTAGTGACAGCACCACGTGCTGTCCTAGTCTCAATTGACTTGGTTAGGGACGTCTCTCAGAGCCGTCCGTAGGATCTCTGTGTTCCTAACCGCCAACCGCTAACCGCTTCCACCTGTCACGGGTAGGGTCGGGACCGCGTCACGACATAGCTGCCTGATTGCCTCCCTGCTTTCCCAACCGCCAATACCTGACATCGGTAGGGATGACCGGCTCGGTCACCCTCGGGCGCGCGGGCCGCACGCCCCTACCTTACGTACCCGGGCCATTTATCCGGCTCCCTGCCCCTAATCCGAATCTATCCTTCATCTTTCATCCCTTATCTGCATCACTTCTCTTCCATCATGCCCCCCCCTCGTCGCATCGCCGTCCTCGGCGGAGGAGCCGCTGGCTTCTTCGCGGCGATCACCTGCGCGGAACATCTCGGCAAAGCGGGTAAGGTCACCCTCTTCGAATCCACGCCCCACCTGCTCGCCAAGGTCCGCATCTCCGGCGGCGGCCGCTGTAACGTCACGCATTCCTGCTTCGAACCAGCCGAACTGGTGAAGAAATATCCGCGCGGCGGCCGCGAGCTGCTCGGAGCCTTCCATCGGTTCCAGCCGCGCGACACGATCGAGTGGTTCGGCTCCCGCGGCGTGGCCACGAAGACCGAGGAAGACGGACGCATGTTCCCGACTACCGACGACTCCGCCACGATCATCGACTGCCTGATGTCGGCGGCGGCCCGCGCCGAAGTCGCCGTACGCGTTTCGACGCCTGTCCGCTCCATCAGTAAAGAGGGCGACATCTTCAAGCTCACCCTCGGTAACGGCTCGGTCGAGGATTTCGCAAAGGTCATCGTCGCCACCGGCGGCAACAAAGCTTCCGGAGGCCTGGCGATCGCGGAATCTTTCGGCCACTCGATCGTCACGCCCGTCCCCTCCCTGTTCACGTTCCACATCACCGACGCCCGCCTGACTGACCTCGCCGGCATCTCGGTCGAGCATGCGGTCGTGACCGCGCCCGGCACGAAGCTCAAGACCGACGGCCCGGTACTGATCACCCACGCCGGCCTGAGCGGTCCGGGCATCCTGAAGCTCTCCGCCTGGGGCGCCCGTGAGTTCGCGGAGAAGAACTACGCCTTCCCGATCGCGATCAACTGGGTCCCGCCCCACACCCGCGACACGCTGGTCAAGGCCCTCTCGGCCATCCGCGAACAGAACGCCCGCAAGCAGGTGACGACCTTCAGCCCGGTCGCGATGCCGCAGCGCCTCTGGGAACGCTTCGTGGTCGCCGCCGGCCTCCCGACGACCACCCCCTGGGCCCACGTCAGCAATCCCTCGCTCCAAGCCCTCGCCGCCCAGCTCACCGCCGCGGAATTCAAGGTCGACGGCAAGAGCATGTTCAAGGACGAGTTCGTCACCTGCGGCGGCGTGAAGCTTTCCGAAGTCGACTTCAAGACGATGGAAAGCCGCAAGTGCGCGGGCCTCCATTTCGCCGGCGAAGTGCTCGACATCGACGGCGTCACCGGCGGTTTCAATTTCCAGAACGCCTGGACGACGGGCTATCTCGCCGGGATGGCTTGCGCGGGCTGATTTAATTGATCGGGCATTCTCAGGTCTCGGGTCTCAGCCTTCAGGAATCAGGTTCAGGTGTTCAGCATCTGGTGCAGGTTCAGGGCCCGCACCCGTACCCGAACCCGACATCCCGCACCCGGGACCTGACAGCAGAGACCCGTGACCCGGAATTACTTCCCGACACCAACCACCCGAAACGCTGTCATCCCCCGTGCCCACTTGTCACCTTGTCAACTTGCCCCGCGGAATGACCTGCTCCGCAGATTATTCGGAATTCAGATGCAACTTGGACGAATAACCGTGCTCGCCGAGATCGCGGCATGACACCAGCAGCCGGACCTTGGGCGCGCGGCCGACGCCGCGGTCTTCGACGGGCTTGACGCCGAGCTTCACTTCCTTGCGCTCGAGGCGTTCCTCGTTCACCGGCCGGTCGCCGGTGCGGGCTGGCGCCACTTCGATCAGCGCCAGCACCGTGATCAACACTATCTTCAGCACCGGGACCAGTGATGAGTAGTTCATGTTCGTGAATGTATCTCTTCGACAACGTGCCGCACCCATTTGTTCATGACTAGGCTAAACAGCCCACATTCCGGCCGCTTATGCTCGGACAGCTTCTCATAAGTTTGTTACTACAGGCCGATCAGGCCAGCGCCCAGCCGACGAGGGCCCCGACGCCCAGCAACGCCGGTACGCCGGCCCACCGGCGCTGGCTGGCGATCGCGGCGACGAGGGTCAGCGCCACGGGCAGCGGCCGGGCTCCCGCGCCGAGCACGAGCATCGCGCCCATCCAGGCCAACGCGCCGGCGGCGGCGGCGGTGACGGACGTCATCGCGCCGCGGAATCGAGCGGAGGCGATGCCGACCTCACCCAAGGGCGCGGCCGCGAGGATCAAGGTCGTTGAGATGCCGAACGTGAACACCGCAGGAATGAACAGTCCGATGAGCGCGCACCCCAAACCTCCGCCCCCGCCTAAAGCCCCCTGATATCCTGCCACGAAACCGATGAAGCTTCCGGCCAGCATCAGAGGACCCGGCGTGGCTTCGCCCACGACCAAGGCGTCTCCGAAACGAGCAGACGTCAACCATCCCAAGCCGTCGGCCTGCGTCCGCCAGAGGCTCAGCGCGGCATAAGCCCCGCCGAACGAGGAGAGCACGGCGAAAGCCGAGACGCCCGCCAAGCGGGCATAACCCGCCGGGACTCCCGGAAAGAAATGCAAGGCCAGGCCGAGCACCAGGAACGGCAGGAGTCCGAGGAAGAGCCGCCACCAGAGACGACGTATCGCGGGCGAAGTGCTCTCCGTGGCTCCCGCCGGGGTTCCCCACCAGCCGCATCCGCCGGCGACGACGGCGACCGCGGCGACCGCGGCGAAAGGAACGCCGAAGCAAAGTCCGAGGAACGCCCCCAGAGAAGCCATGCCCTGGCCCCAGCCCTCCAGCGACTTCGCGGCCAGCCTCCACGCGGAGACGAAAAGGATGCCGGCGACGACCGCGCGGACGCCGACCAAGGCGCCTTCGACCGCCGGCAAGCGCCCATAGTGGACATAAGCATAGCCCAGCACGCCGCAGGCGAACAGGCCCGGCAGGATGAAAGCCAATGCCGCGACGATCGCCGAACGCCAGCCATCCAGCTTCCAGGCGATCCACGTCACCATCTGCTGAGCTTCCGGACCAGGCAGGAAGAAACATAAGCCCAGCGCGCGACCGAACTGCTCCTGCGTCAGCCAAGCCCGCTTATCCACCACCTCGGACTGCATGGCCGCGATCTGCGCGCCGGGACCGCCGAATGAAGTCAGACCCAACCAAAGCCAATATTGCCATCTCGGACGTTCGCCCATGTCGCACGCTCACCCGCCCGGCCCTTCTCCGCAACCCAAAGGGGTGGACGAGTCACCGAAGGAAAACCGGAGACCAGAATCTAATTCTCAGGTTATACCTTCTGGTTCAGGCCCGCACCCGTACCTGAACCTGAAGACCAGTACCTGATACCCGATCAGCCGAGACCTGAGACCCGAAGATGCCCCCCCGCCACCCGAAACGATTGAGTCACTCAAAGGGAAACCGGAGACCGGAATGAATGCTTCGGTCATATTATCCCCAGCCAACCATCCGGTTTCCGGTCTCCCCTTGAGCGCGCCCCCGCGCCCATGTCACCATGCCCCCGCGCCCCCAAGCGGCCCCATCGCGCCGATTCGCAGCAGTTCACCATGCCAGCAGCTCCCCGCCGGAGCCCTCGGCTCCGGCCACAAAAAAAACCCGCCCCTTTCGTGACGGGTCGTTGGGTCCCGGATGCCCGGGTCCGAAGAGAAAGCCGATTAGGCGTTCTTCTTCTTCTTCTTGTCCTTCTTGGCGTCGTCGCCCTTCGGAGCGTCGGCAGCGGCGCCGGCGTCGACGGAGAGGGCCTTGGCCTTGTCATGGACGGAGGCTTCGACCTTCACGGCCTTACCGACGAGGTCCTTGAGGCCTTCGGCACCCTTGGTTTCCGGGGTGATGGCGATCGTGGTGTCCTTGCCGCCCTTGACGGAGACGACGATCTCCTTCTTTTCGGCGTTGAAGGACTTGAGGGTGCCTTCAGAGGTGGCGGTCTTGCCGCAACCAGCCTGAGCGGCGGCAGCGAGAGCGAGGACTGACAGGATGCTGAGGATGTT
>CAIWNE010000056.1 GCA_903913915.1 uncultured Opitutia bacterium | reverse complement strand
TGGACGGCGCAGGCCTTGCAGGAGAAGCGATCCGCGACCTCGGCCGTGCCGGCGTTCTCGATGGCGCTGCTGATGGTGTTCCTGATCCTGGCGGCGCTCTACGAGAAGTGGTCGCTCCCCGTGGGCGTCATCCTGACCGTGCCGTTCGCCCTCCTCGGCGCGCTCATCGCGATCTTCATCCGCGGCAGCGCCAACGACATCTACTTCCAGATCGGCCTCGTGACGCTCATCGGCCTGGCCGCCAAGAACGCGATCCTGATCGTCGAGTTCGCCGTCAAGGCGCGCGACGAAGGCAAGGACGCGGCCGAGGCGGCGATCGAGGCGGCGCGCATCCGCTTCCGTCCGCTCGTCATGACCTCGATGGCCTTCGTGCTCGGGGTCGTGCCGCTCGTCATCGCCGTCGGCGCCGGCGCCGGCGCGCGCCGCTCGATGGGCACGGGCGTCTTCGGCGGCATGCTCTTCGACACCTTCGTGGCCACGCTCTTCATCCCCCTGTTCTTCAAGGTCCTCACCGGCGACCGCAAGGAGGCGCCGCGCGCATGAGCAAGCCGCTGCTTTCCGGCCTCGCCGCCGCGTTCCTGCTCTCCGCCTGCGCGGTGGGCCCGGATTACGAACGTCCGTCCGTCCCGTCCGCCGCCGCTTTCCCGGAAGGGAAGGGGGGCAAGGCCGCCATCTCGGCCGACTGGTGGGCGGGTCTGGGCGACGCCCGCCTGACCCGGCTCGTCGAACAGGCCCTGAAGAACAACACCGACGTCCGTATCGCGGTGGGTCGCGTCGAGGAGGCTTCGGCCGGCCTCGCCGACGTCGCCGGCGCGCAGCTCCCGGCCGTCACCGGCGGCGGCGGCGCCACGCGCACCGTGGTGAGCACGGACAGTTACACCTCGATCCCCGCCTTCGGCCGAACGCGCAATGATTTCACGGCCGGGCTCTCGACGACCTTCGAGCTCGATTTCTGGGGCAAGCTGCGCCGTGCCACCGAGGCGGCCCGCGCCCAGCTCCTGAGCACCGAGGAGGCCCGCCTGCAGGCCGAGCTCGCGGTCGTCTCTTCCGTCGTCAAGGCCTACGCCTTGGTGCGTGCGGCCGATGTCCAGCAGGCCTCCGCGGCGGAAATCCTGGCCGTGCGCGACGAAGAACTCCGCATCATCCAGCAGCGTTCCAAGGTCGGTTCCGCCGGCGCCAACGAGAACGCCCAGGCCGAAGTCGCCCGTTCCGCCGCGGTCTCCGCGCTCTCCGACGCCCGTCGCTCCCGCGCCCAGGCCGAGCATCTGCTCGGTTTCCTTGTCGGGACTCCCGACCTCGTCCTGGCTCCGCAGCTCGCCTCTCCGGGGGCCACGCCGCCTCCTCCGGCCGCCGGCCTGCCCGCCGACCTCCTGCGTCGTCGTCCGGACGTCGTCTCGGCCGAGCAGGCGCTCGTCGCCGCCAACGCCCGCATCGGTTACGCCAAGGCCGCCTATTTCCCGAGCTTCTCGCTCACCGGAGCCGTCGGCGCCGAGAGCAAGGAGTTCTCCGCCGTCTTCGGACAGGGCAACGGCACCTCGCTCCTGGGCCTCAACATGAGCGTGCCGATCCTCGACTTCGGTCGCACCGCCGCGCACGTCGACGCCGCCGTCGCGGCGCAGCATCAGGCCGCCGCTGCCTACGAGAAGGCCGTGCTGACCGCGTTCCGCGAAGTCCGTGACGCCCTCACCGACGTCCGCGAGACCATGGCTTCGACCCAGGCCGCCCTGCGCCGCGAGAAGGCGGCCCGCGAGGCCTTCCGCATCGCCGAGGCGCGTCGCCAGCAGGGTCAGCTCGACCCGATGGAGTTCCTGGCGGCCCGCCGCCAGCTGGCCGAATCGCAGGTCGCCGTGTCCCGGGTACGCCTGGATCGCCTCGGCGCCCAGGTCGACCTCGTGAAGGCCCTCGGCGGCGCTCGCCCCGACGTCGCTTCGGCCAAGTAAGGCTCTGGCTGGGGTTGC
>CAIWNE010000055.1 GCA_903913915.1 uncultured Opitutia bacterium | reverse complement strand
GCGGCCGACATCTACGTCGACGAAGCCCATGGCCAGCTAATCATCCCGGACAGCAAGGCGGGCCAGCTGGTGTTCATCCGACTGTAAGGCCGATTACGGCCGGGACAAGGGCTGAGTCCGGGCCGGAAAACTGGCCCAAAACCTTTCCCTTGCCCGGCTGTCTCATAACCATCCCAGCCGGTCCCCGTCACCCTGCCTTTCCGCCGTTCGCTCACGACTTCCTTTCTCCTCGGCCTCGCCGCCGCGGCCGGGGCGGTGACGCCGGCCGAGGAGGCCTATTTCAAGTCGGAGATCCGCCCGATCCTTTCGACCTTCTGCCTGGAGTGCCACAAGGAGGGGAAGCAGGTCGACTTCCTCGCGGTCAAGGAACTGAGCCAGGTCCACTCGCAACGCGGAAACCTCCGCAGCGCGGTCGCCCAGCTACGCAACCGCACGATGCCTCCGGCGAAGGAGGAGCAGCCGTCCGAGGAAGATCGGCGCAAGGCGGCGGACTGGCTCGAGCGCGTCCTGCGGGAGACCGCCAAGGAGATGGGCCCCTATGCCGGAGCCGTCACGGCCCGACGCCTCAACCGCCTCGAATACGACAACACCATCCGCGACCTGCTCGGCCTGAAGTTCAAGTTCTCGCAGACCTTCCCGTCCGATGGCGGCGGCGGCGAGGGGTTCGACAACAACGGCGAGACGCTCTACCTGCCCGTCATCCTGATGGAACGCTACATGGACGCCGCCGAGGCGATCCTGGACGAGGCGGTGCTCATCCCGGAGACGCGCAGGCGCTTCACGCCGGCCGACTTCGAGCAGGGCTCCCAGACACGCCTCAAGCCAGGCGCCGAAGCCTCGGTCTTTCTCCCGGTGGCGATGACCGCGCCCCATACGGTGACCGTGGACGTCCGCTCCTCGCAGCCCGGCAAGAGCAGCCTTGAACTCAAGGTCGACGGCATCACGGCCCAGCGCTTCGAGGTCGGCCCGGCCGCCGGCAAGCCGACCGAGATCCAGCTGCGCCTCTTCCGCGGCACGCACCGCCTGACCCTCGCCTGCGCCCAAGGCGAAGCCGAGCTCGCCGGCCTCACCGTGCAGGACAATCCCAAGAAGATCACCGACGAACGCCGTGAAGCCCATCGCCGGCTTTTCGGCGACGTCAGTTCCGGCACCCTCGCCGGCAAGGGCGTCGATGAACGCCGGCAGGCCGCCGCGGCCATCCTGCGGAAGTTCGCGCGTCTCGCCTACCGGACCCCGGTCACGGACAAGGACATCGAGAAGAACCTGCAGCTCTTCGACCGTTCGGCTTCCCGCGGCGAGAATTTCGAGACTTCGATGAAACTCGCGCTCAAGGCCGTCCTGGTCTCGCCGCGCTTCCTCTTCCGCATCGAACAGGACCACGCCGAGCCGGGCATCCGCCCGGTCTCCGACCATGAACTGGCCGTCCGGCTTTCCTACTTCATCTGGAACAGCACCCCGGACGCCGAACTCAACGCCCTCGCCGACGCAGGCAAACTCAACCAGCCTGCGACCCTCAAGGCCCAGCTGAAGCGCATGATGGCCGACCCTAAGTCGGAATCCTTCCTGCGGACCTTCACCGAACAATGGCTCGGGACCAAGGCCGTCGGCGACACCGTGCCCGCCTCACCGGAGGCCAAGGACGCCAAATACATTTACTCGAAGGAGATCGGGGCGGACCTGCGCACCGAAGCCCTTTCGCTGATGAACTACCTCATCCGCGACGACCGCAGCCTGCTCGAACTCATCTCGGCCGACTACACCTTCCTCAACGGCCCCCTTGCCGAGTACTACGGGATCGGCGGCGTAAAGGGGGAGCAGTTCCGCAAGGTCGCCATCGCCGACGGACGTCGCGGCGGCGTGCTCGGCCTCGGCGCGGTCCAGATGCTCACCTCGCCCGGCACGCGGACCAGCCCGGTGCTTCGCGGCTCCTGGGTGCTCGGCACGCTCCTCGGCACGCCCGTCCCTGCCCCGCCGCCCAACGTCCCTTCGCTCGATTCGGCCGGCGGCAAGAAGAGCCGCACGCTCTCCCTCCGCGAGAAGCTCGCCGTGCACCGCGCCGACGCCACCTGCGCCTCCTGCCATAACGTCATCGATCCGATCGGTTTCTCCCTCGACCACTACGACCGCCTCGGTCGCTGGCGCGACGTCGACGAAAAAGGCAAGCCGATCGACGCCACCGGCAAGACCGCCGAAGGCAAAGGCTTCGACGGCATCGCAGGCTTCAAGACGCTGATTCTCGAGCGCAAGCATGACTTCGCCCGGCAGGTCACCGCGAAGATGCTCGGCTACGCCCTCGGACGCAGCCTCGCCGACCGCGACGACGGCACGATCGAAGGCATCGTGAACCGGCTCGAGACGAACGACTTCAAGGCCCAGACGCTGCTCGAGGAAATCGTGCTCAGCACCCCCTTCCGGAATCGCAACGAACTCACCATCGCCGTGAACAAGCCCAAGAAAGCCGCCAAGGAGGAAAAAGTGGAGAAATAACCTCTTCCCCCGGATTTGCCTTCTCCGTCCTGGCGTCTTAACTACCCCTACCCCCAACCCTCCCCCCTTTTCGCCCAATGTTCCGCCCCATCTCCAGACGCACGATGCTCCGCGGTTGTGGCGCCGCGCTCGCCCTTCCGCTGATGGAAGCGATGGTGCCGAAGGCCAAGGCCGACCAGCGCCTCGCCAAGCCGCCGCTCCGCACCGCTTACTTCTTCATGCCGAACGGGGTGCACACGCAGCGCTGGCGCCCGGAGGGCAATGAAGAGAAGTTCGCGCTCTCCCCCACCCTGCAGCCGTTCAAGGGCATCCAGGACAAGATCATCCTCCTCGAGAACCTGACCAACCAGCGAACCGCCGGACGCAACGGGCACTGGCCCAAGGTGCCTGCGTGGTTGCACGGCGGCTTCGTGAAACGTAACGCAGGCAGCGACATCGACGTCGGCGGCGTCTCGGCCGACCAGGTCATGGCCGACGAGATCGGCAACCAGACGCCGCTTCCTAGCTTCGAGCTCGGCTTCGAACCGACGCGCTCGGGCGTCGACAACGCGGGCGGCGGCTTCGCGATGCTCTACGGCTCCCACCTTTCATGGCGCGACCCGCATACCCCGGTCCCCAAGGAGATCGTGCCTCAGCTCGCCTTCGACCGCCTCTTCCGCACCGCTTCCGCGGGTCCTGTCGTCTCGGGTTTCAATCCGAACCAGAAGGCCGTCACCGACGCGCTGCAACGCGACGACCTCAGCGTGCTCGACGCCGTCAACGAGGACGCCTGGCTCCTCCGGGGCAAGATCAGTTCCGCCGACCGCGTGAAGCTCGAAGAGTACATGGAGTCCGTCCGCGCCGTCGAGAAGCGCCTCGAGAACACGCTCAAGCCGCAGAAGCGCTGGATCAACGCCGGCCGTTTCGACCTGCCCCGCCCCGGCCCCGGCATCCCCAAGGACCACCGCGAGCACATGAGGCAGATGCTCGACATCCTCGCGCTCGCCTTCTGGACCGACTCCACCCGCATCAGCACCTTCATGATCGGCGACGCCCAGTCCGGCATGCGCTTCCCCT
>CAIWNE010000054.1 GCA_903913915.1 uncultured Opitutia bacterium | reverse complement strand
GGCGTGCTGCAGTATAACTGCGCGACCATCTACCAGGGCGTCTCGTTCGAGAACATCCGCCTCGTCTTCCGCAAGGGCAAGATCGTCGAGGCCACCTCGAACAACACCAAGCGCCTCAACGAGATCCTCGATACCGACGGCGGAGCGCGCTTCATCGGCGAGTTCGCCATCGGCTTCAATCCGCACATCCTCAACCCGATGCAGGACATCCTGTTCGACGAGAAGATCGCAGGCTCCTTCCACTTCACGCCCGGCAAGTGCTACGAGACCACCGACAACGGCAACCATTCGTCCATCCACTGGGACATGGTCTGCATCCAGCGCCCCGAATACGGCGGCGGCGAGATCCGTTTCGATGGCCAGGTGATCCGCAAAGACGGCCTCTTCCTTCCCAAGCCCCTCCAGAAATTGAATCCCGCATACCTCCTCGGTAAGGCCAAATAACATGGCCAAACAAAAAAAGCCGAAGAAGGCCCAGCCCAAGCGCCTCGGATCCCGTCCGCAGGCCCGCACGGCCAAGGCGCTCCAGCGCAAGACCAAGCCCGCCCCGCACGTGCCCTATGCGGCCCGTCCGGCCAAGGCGCCGGTCGAGGAGGTCCGCCCGGATGAGATCTTCAAGACCCGCATCCCCGGCGAGTTCGAACCCGCCCGCGCCGACAAGATCATCGCCACGCTCCTCGACGGCGTCAGCCGCTCCCGCGTGCAGAAGGCCCTCGACCTCGGCATGGTCAAGGTCAACGGCCAGACGGCCAATTGCCGGACGCTGCTCAACCCCGGCGACGCGATCGAGGTGGCCCTGCCCTCCCCCGGCGAGCCGACCGCCCGTCCGGTGAAGATGGCCCTCGAGGTCCTCTTCGAAGACGCGCACATCATCGCCGTCAACAAACCCGCCGGCCTGCTCACGCACCCTGTCCAAGGCTCCGACGAAGTCTCCATCGTGCACGGACTCCTCCATCACACCAAGGGCAAGCTCGCCCCGGCCGGCGGCGCGCCCCGCCCGGGCGTCGTGCACCGCCTCGACCGCGAGACCTCCGGCGTCATCGTCCTCGCAAAGACCGACAAGGCCTACCATGCGCTCGTCGCGCAGTTCGCCGAACGCACCGCGCAGAAAGAATACCTCGCGTTGGTCGACAAGGCCCCCCGCCTGCTCTCCGGCGTGATCAACGCCAGCATCGACCGTCACCGCACCGTCCGCGTGCGCATGGCCGTCCGCGAAGACGGCCGCGAAGCCATCACCGACTGGCGCGTCGAGGAGAAATACGGCGTCGAAGCCGCGCTCGTCCGCGCCTTCCCGCACACCGGGCGGACGCACCAGATCCGCGTACACCTCGCCCACATCACGCACCCGATCCTCGGCGACCGCACGTACGGCAAGTTCGACGTCCCGAGCTACGCCGGCTGGCCGATGCCTCGCGTGATGCTCCACGCCCATAAGCTCTCCCTGACGCACCCGCAGACCGGCAAACCGCTCACGATCACCGTCGAGCCGCCCAAGGACTTCCAGGAACTCAAGGAATGGCTGGCCAAGAAGTTCGGTCGCAAGCCCTACCTGCTACCGGCGTAAGCGGCTGCGGCAGCCAGAACAGGGGCAGGGCTAATTCGCTAGCCCGGCCCTTTTTGTTGTTCAGAAACCCTTCTGCCCGGGACGCGGCAGCCGCTGCGGCGCCTTCCATTCGGCCGGATCGACCTTGGCAGCGGTCAGCGGGTCGTCGTCACCGTCGGCCTTCATCTCGGCGGCGAGCTTGGCAAGCATGGCCTTGATGCGCTCAGCCTGGGCCGGATCGGCGGACAAGTCCTTCGTCTCGAACGGATCGGATTGCAGGTCGAATAACTGGGTACGGTCGACATGCGGATATCGGATGAGCTTCCATCGGCCGTCAGTGAGCGCCTTCTGGACGGTCTTATAGCCGAACATCAGGAAGGGACGGGCGGACCGGACGGGATCTTTCAGCACCGCCGAGAATTCCTGACCTTGCGAATCATTCGGAGCAGGGACACCGCAGAGTTTACCGAGCGTCGGCATGACGTCGAAAAGGTAGCACATCGCCTCGGTACGCTTATCGGCGGGAATTCCCGGGCCGGCGATGATGAGAGGCACGCGCAAGGAGTGTTCGTAGAGGTTCTGCTTGCCGATGAGACCATGCGAACCGCGGGCCACGCCGGAATCGGCGGAGAACACGACGATGGTATTGTCCGCGAAGGGCGAGGCGTCGATCGCGTCGAGGATCCGCCCCACCTGCAGGTCCAGGAAGCTGATATAGCGATAATATTCGGAGATCATCCCCTTCACGTCCGCCTCGGAACGGGGCCACCGCAGGAGCTGCTCGTCGCGGACGACCATCTCGCCGTTGTCGAACGGATGTTGCGGCAGGAAATTCGGCGGCAGCGGGACGGCGGCGACGTCATACTTCACCGGGAAGCCGTCGGGCACGATGTGCGGATCATGCGGGCCGTCGAAGGCGAGATACGAGAAGAAGGGCTTCGTACCGTCCTGCGACTTCAGGAAGGCCAATGTCGCATCGGTGGCTTCCTCGCACAGGTGTTTCGGAGAAATCCTGGCGGGGCTCAGCTTGCCCGTCGGCAGCATGTCGCTGGTCGGAGCCTTCATCGGATCGGCCATGCCGCCGACGAAGAGAGCCCTGGCCTGCTGGAAGGACTTCGGGATCGAAGGCGGACCATTATGCCACTTGCCGGCCGCGAAGGTCGAGTAGCCCGCCGCGCCGAAGGCGTGCGGCCAGGTCTCGTGCTTCAGCAGCTTTTCGTCGATCTGCGCCAGCGAGCGGCCCGAAAGCAGCATCGCGCGCGAAGGGACGCAGGTGGCGCCCTGGTTGCCGCCCTGCATGTAGGCATGGCTGAATGCGACGCCGCGTCTCACGAGGCGATCGAGGTTCGGCGTCCGAATGAGCGGATTGCCCAACGCCGCGATGGTATCGGCGCGCTGGTCATCGGCGAAGATGAAGACGACGTTCGGCTGCCGGGCGGCGGCAAGGGAGGCGACCGCGGCAAGCATCGCGACCAGGAGACGGGGCAGGCTCATGGGCTCATCCAACCTTTTTGGCCCAAGGAAGGCAATCCGTGTTCAGACGTTGAAGCCGTGATGCCCATCCTGCTTACGATGCTCGGGTGCGTCCGGCTCGACATGGACCAGGACGGAGATGACCTCCGGATGCGAACGCAGGATGTCGGCCTTGATCCGACCTGCGATGGCGTGGCCTTCGGCGACCGTGGCGCCTTCGGCGACCTGCAGGTGGAAATCGACTTCGAAGCGGTCGCCAAGGCGACGGGCGCGGAAAGCATGGAACCCCTTGGCCCCAGGCGCGGCGAGGATGTGCTCGCTGAGGTCGTGCAGCACGTGCGCGGCCGGTGCGGTATCCAGGAGGTCCTCGCAGGACCCCTTGAACAACTTGACGCCCTCGGACCCCAGCCAGCCGGCAAGGACCAGGCCGACGACCTTATCGAGGGCCTTCCACTCCGGATGGACGTTGGCGACGACGACGGCGACGAGCGCGAGCAGGGAGGCGATGGCATCCGCACGGTGGTCGGCGGCGTTCGCCATGAGCAGGCGAGACCCGAGGCGCTCGGCCTGACGACGGGCGTACTGATAGAAACCTTCCTTGATCAGCAGCGCCGCACCGGCGACCCACGCGGCGGCGAGGCCGGGCTGAGCGACGTCGGCGCCGCTGACGAGGGCGGCCAACGACTGCCAGGCGAGGCCGAGACAGAAGAGCAGCACCAGCGAAGAGATGAGCATCGTCGCCAGGGTCGAAAAGCGATGATGACCGTAGGGATGATCGTCGTCCTTGGGCAGGTGGGCGAAATTCAGCCCGATGATGGCCGCGATGTCGCTCGCGATGTCGACCAAGGAGTGGATGCCGTCGGCCACGAGCGCCTGCGACGAGGCGAGGATGCCCACGCTGAGCTTGGCACCGGCCAAGATGACGTTGACCGACAAGCTGAGCGCCACGGTCAGACCCCCTTCGCGCTGCAGCGTCGTGCTCATTTGGGTGAGTTAGCCTTAATCAGCTCCGCTTCGGCCTGCCAGTCGATTCGGACCAGATGGGCCTCGGCCACGGCAGGATGGCCGTTCAACTCACGGACCAACGCCTCGAGTTTGGCCCAAGGAGCGCCGCCCGGAAGCTTTCGCCAGGCATCGAGGCGAACGAGGGATTCCTCATGGCCGGCCCATGCGGCGGCGACATCGCCGGACTGAAGCGTGACCTCGGAAGCCTGATGTCCGGGCTTCAGTTTGATCGCGATGCGATCGGCGAAGGTGAATTCGTAGGACTCGACGGGCCCGGCTTCGGCCAAGGCGACCCCCGGCGCGTAGGATTCCTTGATGAGGATATGCTCTTCAGGAAGCTCCTTGCCTTCGGGGGAATAGCGGCGGGTACCACCCGTGACGAGCGTGCGGACCTTCGCGCCGCCTTGCTGCTCGGCGACCTGCTCGAACAGGACATACCTGCCATAGAAGCCCTTCTTCATGACCGCGAAGTCATACATCATCGGGGCCATGCTGAGCGAAGAGCGCACCGCGCGGAGCTGGTCCTTCTTCTCGCTGCCGCAGGATTTGCCGCCGAGCAGGAGCATGACGCCGAGCAAGGCGCCGACCAGGAAGATGACGAAGCGTTCGCGCTGACCCATGCCCAGACATCAGCGAAGGATGCCCACCGGGGCAAGGAGAAGCCTCCAGGCGTCGTTTGGCGTTGGAAATTCGCCCGCGGACGCCAAAACAGGCTCATGCTCCAGGCTACCATCGAGACCCGCGTCCGCTTCGCCGAGACCGATGCGATGGGCGTCACCTACCACGGCAACTACCTGCCTTGGTTCGAGATGGCCCGCGTCGCGCTGCTCGACCAGCTCGGCACCCCCTATCGCCAGCTCGAACAAGATGGCTTCCTGCTGCCCGTCCTCGAGACCGGCCTGACCTACCACCGCCCTTCCCGCTTCGACGACCGCGTCCGCATCACCGTCACCCTCGCCGAGAAACCCAAGGCCCGCCTGAAGCTCACCTACAAGGTCGAACGCGAAGGCGAACTCCTAGTCGAAGGGTTCACCGTCCACGCCTTCGTGAACCGCGAGTTCAAGGCCGTACGCCCGCCCGACAAAGTCGACGCCGCGATGCGCCGAGCGTTCGGAGCCTTAATTCCATGAAGATCGCCGCCGCCCCTCTGGGGCCTTTCGAAACCAACGCCTACCTCGTCGTCGCCGAGGGCGGCACGGATTGCTGCGTCGTCGACGCCCCCAAGGACGCCGGACCGCTGCTGCTCGCGGAAATCAAGAAACAGGGACTCAACCTGACGCATCTCCTGATCACGCATGGCCACTGGGACCACATGTGCGATGCGCATCACTTCGCGAAAGCCGGCGCCAAGGTCATCGCGCATAAGGCCGACCAGCAGCTCATCGAGAACATCGAGGCCTACCGCAATCGCTACCAGTCGATGATTCCGTCGCTCTCCGACGACGACTTCCGCTCGGTGAAGGTCGACCGCTGGGTGGATGACGGCGACGTCGTCGAAGCCTGCGGCTTCAAGTTCGAGATCCGCCACGTCCCCGGCCACTGCCCCGGCAGCATCCTCTTCTACGCCGCCGACCAGAAGATCGCCTTCACCGGCGATGCCATCTTCAAGGGCTCCGTCGGCCGGACCGACCTTCCGAACGGCGACTGGAACCAGCTCCTGACCTCGATCCGCGCACGCATCTACACCCTGCCGGAAGACGTCGTGCTCCTGCCCGGACACGGCGGCCAGACTTCCGTCGGCGTCGAGAAGAAGACCAACCCCTACGCCAAGCCCTGAGCCGGTGCCGACCCCCTGTCCGTTCCTGCCGTCCTGCGGCCGCCCGCTCTCATGGCGCGACCTCAACGCCTTGCGCGACGACCAGGGACCGGAGCTCTATCGGCTATGCCTGGAATACGGGCAACAGCTCTGGCTGGATGACCTGCCGGCACGGGCGCTGCTCGCGGTCGACCGGGCGCTGTATTGCGACATCCCCGGCGACGCCGAAGTCCTGACCGAATACCCGATGCCTTATCGGGCCATCGGCTGGATGGTGCGGCAACCCAGCGAAAGCTTCACCGGCAACGCCCGGGTGCACTATCAGCACCTCGCCGACCGCGTGCGCGGCGAACGAGCCGTCCTCAAGAAGTGGCGGGCCTGGGCAGCGTGGGTCGTGACGCGACGCGTCCGGCCGGATCTCGCCGGCGACCCCAAGCACCCGGTCATAGAACCGACGCACGCCGAGATAGAAGCCGGCCTGCGGGCCTATGGCGTCGACGACGAGACCGCCGAATGGCAAAAAGCACTGACCGACTGACCCCCATATACCCTCCCATGACGCTCCACTCCGACCATTCCCTCCGCGTCGTCATCGACGCGACCGACCTGCAGGCTGGCCAGACGGGGGAGCGTGCGCTGGAGCAGCGCATCACGCCGACCGAGAGTCGCATCACCCTACGCTCGCTGCGAGCCGGCGAGGCATGGACCCACGACGGAGGCAAGTTGCTCGAAGTGCTCGTCGTCCGTGGCCATCTGACCCTCAACGGCGAAGCCCTGGGCACGGGCTCCTATGCGCGACAGGCACCGGGCGTGCCGGCGTCATTTCAGGCAACCGAAGCCAGCATGGTCTACCTGAACGAACGGACCCCGAGCGAGCACGAGACCGACTCTTACGCGCTCCGCGGCGACGCACTCGACTGGCGCCAAGGCATGGTCCCAGGACTCAAGGTGACGTCCCTGCACCAAGGCCTGACGAAGCATACCGCCTTGGTCCGGTGGGCCCCGGAGACGCGTTTCAATCCCCACACCCATGTGGGCGGAGAAGAGATCCTGGTGCTCGCAGGCGTCTTCCGCGACGAGCATGGCAGCTACCCGGCCGGCACGTGGATCCGCAGCCCGCACCTGAGCAACCACCGTCCGTTCACCGGGCCGGAAGGCGCGACGATTCTCGTGAAGGTCGGGCACCTGGACGTGCCCTGATGCGTCACTTCGTCACGTCGAGGATCTCGACCTGCAAAGTGATTGGCTGACCATCTGCCCCGACCAACGTCAAAGGGACCCCTAAAGGCCCCTTGACCGGCGGAAATTCCTTGATCGCCACCGGCGCGAGTTCGCCGACTGAGCCTTTGTGCAGCACGAGTTCAACCGACTGGCCCAGCCTGCTCAACGTAAGCGCCTCACGTTTCTCATCATATGAACGCAGCGTCCAACCGTCCACCTTGCGCCCTAGCGGCACCCATCTGCGCACACCTGCCGCGTCTTCGATCGAAAAAAGCTTATCCTTGGGCAGGACACCGTGAAAGCGCGGCAAACCCGCGGCGGCGCCCACAGGATTCGCCACTGCCGGCTCGCCAGGCTTGGTCGGCGAAAACCTTGCACTTGACGTCATCTCCAGCTGAAGGAAACCGTCCTTGTTGACCTTCGGAGTGACCGTGAAAACCACGCCCTCGTCGGCCGAACCGACGCGGATGGTCGTCTGCTTGCCGTCTACGGTGATGACGGTGGGCTCGGCGTAGATCTCCGGCTTGCCGTCCTTGTCGAGCCGCGTGAACGAAGCCTTCACCTTCAGGTGCGTCGGGACCGCTTCCTCGGCCGCGAAGGCCGTCAGCGCCGACAGGACGAGAAGCAAAGGACGAAGCACGGCTTAACGGACGACAGGAGTGGCAGAGACCGAAGCGCTGACCGAGACCTCGAGGCCGCCGACGCCGGGGACCTTGACGACTTCGCCCGGGCGGACGGTGACGACGGTATTGAGTTCGCTGGCCGAAGCCTCGATCGAAGACTTGTAGAGGCGGAGCTCCTGGTGCGTGGCGCCCTGTCCGACGACGAGCAGTTCCTTCTCCTTGTCGTAGGACTCCAGCGACCAACCGTCGACGACGGAACCCAGTTTGTACCAGCGACGGCCGCCTTTGCTGTCCTGGATCGAAAAGAGCCCTTCTTGGGCGAGCACGGAATAGAAGGTAAGCGTACCATCGTGCGCCTTTCCCTCGCGCTTGCGGGCGATCTTCTCGGCCTTCGGGTCAACCGGCTCCGGCTTAGAATTGATCACCACTCGGAGCGAGATGCTCACCGTGCCATCGGGCTGGGCCGTCGGAGCAATGACCAGGTCCATGCCGCCCTGCGGCTGGGCCTTGGGGTCCTTGGGATCGGGACGACCGGCTACCGAGACGCGTGCTTCGGAACCGGAGATGACGGAAACCTGAGGGGCCGTAAGAGTGTCGGATTTCCCGGTCTTCGGATCCATGTGCGAAACGGAGGTTCGGACCGTGACGGTGGGCGGCGGAGCCGGCACCGGTGCGGGCACCTGCGCGCCCAAGGTGGAGGTCAGCAGGGAGCCGACGGCGAGCAGGAGGAGTCGGGGAGCCATGGGGGTAGGCATAGTTCTATTTCCCTTATACCCCATCGCGAGGCAAAAGGTTGCACCGCGGACCGCCGAAACCTCAGAGGCGCTTGAAAATCAGCGAGGCGTTATGCCCGCCGAAGCCGAGGTTGTTCGAGATCGCGACGTCCACCTTGCGGGCCTTCGCGACGTTCGGCGTGTAGTCGAGGTCGCAATCGGGATCCGGGTTCTCGTAATTGATGGTCGGCGGGATCATGCCCGTATGGATGGCCATCACGCAGGCGGCCGCCTCGACGCCGCCGGCGGCACCCAGGAGGTGACCGGTCATGGACTTGGTCGAGGAGATGGAGATCTTGGGGGCGAGGTCGCCGAAGCAACGCTTGATCGCGAGGGTCTCGCAGCGGTCATTGATCGGAGTCGAGGTGCCGTGGGCGTTGATGTAACCCACTTCGGACTTCTCGATGCCGGCCTCGGCGAGGGCACGGTTGAGGCAGAGCGCGAGGCCCTTCCCTTCCTGGTCCTGGCCGGTGATGTGGTAGGCGTCGCAGGTGGCTCCGTAGCCGGCGAGCTCGCAATAGATGCGGGCGCCGCGGGCCTGGGCGTGCTCGAGCGACTCGATGACGAGGACGCCGGCGCCTTCGCCCATGATGAAACCGTCCCGCAGCTTGTCGAACGGACGGGAGGCCTTCTCCGGCGTGTCGTTGAAGTCGGTCGACATCGCCTTCATGTTGCAGAAACCGGCGTAGCCGAGGCGCGTGATGGCGGCTTCGGAGCCGCCG
The DNA here is from genome assembly GCA_903913915.1 of uncultured Opitutia bacterium. Lineage (GTDB taxonomy): Bacteria > Verrucomicrobiota > Verrucomicrobiia > Opitutales > UBA953 > UBA953. The sequence continues at coordinate 17,947 of CAIWNE010000054.1, read as the reverse complement.
GAAAGCATGATGTCCGCGTGGCCGTCACGGATGTGACGGAGGGCTTCGCCGAGGGCGTGGGAGCCGGAAGCGCAGGCCGAGACGACGCCGAAGTTGACGGACTTCGCCTGGAACTCGATGGCCACGACGCCCGAGGCGATGTTGGCGATGAGCGAAGGGATCGTGAAGGGAGAGACGCGGGACGGGCCGCGCTCGATGAGGATGCGGGCCTGGTTCTCGATGGTCTCCATGCCGCCGATGCCCGAGCCGATGATCACGCCGAAGCGCTCGGAATCGAGCTTGGTGACGTCGACGTTGGCGTCCTGGATGGCGAGGCGGGAAGCTGCGACGGCGTACTGCGTGTAGCGGTCGTTGCGCTTGGCCTCCTTGCCGTCCATGAACTTGGCCGGGTCGAAGTCGCGGACTTCCGCGCCGACCTTGGACGGGAAGTCCGTGGGGTCGAAGCGGGTGACACGCGAAATACCGGAACGACCCTTGATCAGGGCGTCCCAGAAGGTCGCGTTGTCGTGACCGAGGGCCGTCAGCGAGCCGATGCCCGTGACGACTACCCGGCGAGATTTGCGGTCGGAGCTCAAGGGGGCGGGCCTACGAGGAAAGCCCGGACTGCTTATTTGGTGGCGTGGGCCTTGATGTGCTCGATGGCATCACCAAGGGTCTTGATACCGGCGGCCTTGTCTTCCGGGATCGTGATGCCGAACTCGTCTTCGAAAGCCATGATGATTTCGACGAGGTCAAGGGAGTCAGCCTTCAGGTCGCCCTGGAAACTGGCCGTGGGGGTCAGCTGGTCGGGGGTGACGGAGAGTTGCTTGACGATGATGTCCTTGACGCGCTGTTCGATGTTTTCGGGCATAATAAAAGGGTGTTTTGGTAGGTTTTGGGGTGTCAGATAGCCATTCCTCCGTCAACCGAAAAGACCTGACCGGTGATGTAGCCGCCCTCTTCGGAGGCCAGATAATCGACCATGGCGGCGATGTCGGTGACTGAGCCAAATCGTCCCAGAGGGATGACGCCGAGGATCTTCTGCTTCACCTCATCGGAAAGCTCACCGGTCATGTCGGTGGTGATGAAGCCAGGGGCGACGGCGTTGGCGGTGATGGCACGCCCGGAAAGTTCGCGAGCGAGGGTCATCGTCAGGCCATGGAGGCCAGCCTTGGCGGCGGCGTAGTTGGCCTGGCCGGCGTTACCCTGCACGCCGGTGACGGACGAGATGCTGATGATACGACCCCAGCGCTTCTTGGTCATCGGGCGCACGAGTCCCTTGGTCCAATAGAAGGCGGAAGAAAGATTGGTGGAGATCACGTCGTTCCAATCCTGTTCGGACATCGCCATGACAAGCTTGTCGCGGGTGATGCCGGCGTTGTTGACCAGGATCTCGACGGCGCCGAATTCGGCGACGATCTGCTCGCAAGCCTTGGCGACAGCGGCGGCGTCGGAGACGTCGACCTGGAAGGCCTTGGCCTTCTGGCCCTTGGCGAGGATGTCGTTGGCCACCTGCACGCAGGTATCGGACTTCGAGACGCAGAGGACGGTATGTCCATGGGCGGCGAGACGTTCCGCGATGGCCTTGCCGATGCCGCGGCCGGCTCCGGTGACGAGGGCGACGCGAGGATTGTGCGTGAGATGCATCGGGGGTTTATGTGCAAGGAAATCGGCCCTCTGGCAAGTGGCTAATGCCCCGCCGGGAACGCCCTGCCCTGCGTCTCGCGCTCAGTAGACGTCGCGCTGGTAACGACCGTCTTTCTTGAACTGCTTCACCCACTCCGCGGCGGCCTCGGGCGTCATGCCTCCCTGCTCCGCCACGATGGCATGCAGGGCGGCGTCGACATCCTTGGCCATGCGCTTGGCATCGCCGCAGACGTAGAAATAGGCGCCCTGCTGGATCCACTTCCAAAGTTCGGCGGCGTTCTCGCGCATACGGTCCTGGACGTAGACCTTCGCGGCCTGGTCACGGGAGAACGCGGTGTCGAGACGCGTGAGCGCGCCGGACTTCAGGTAGGCCGCCCACTCGTCGGCGTAGAGGAAATCGTGGTCCTTGCGCTGATCGCCGAAGAAGAGCCAGTTCGGCCCCTTGGCGCCGCGCGTGGCGCGATCCATGACGAAGCTGCGGAACGGGGCGACGCCGGTACCGGGGCCGACCATGATGACCGGGACGCTGTCGTCGGCCGGCAGTCCGAAGTGGGACTCCGCAACGAAGATGGGGAGGTCGGCCTCGTTCATGCGGGCGCGGTCGGCGAGGTAGCTGGAGCAGACGCCTTCGCGCTGGCGCCCGTTGGTCTCGTAGCGGACCACGGCCACCGTGAGATGGATTTCCTGCGGGTACTTCGAAGGGGCGGAAGAGATCGAATAGAGGCGCGGCATCAGCTTGCGCATGAGTTCGATCAGTTCCTGGGCGGACGGGCGGGCCGAAGGGTTCTCGAGGAAGAGATCGATGAATTCACGCTGCTCCATCCAGGCCTTCTTCTTCTCCGGGTCGGCCTCGCCGATGGCGGCGGCAAGACGGGCCTTGTCGGCGGCATCCGTCGCGCGGTCGTGGAGGAGCTGGGCGAACTTGTAGGTCGGTCCGTTGAGGGCGAGACGCGTGGACAGAGCCTGGCGCAAGGTGATCGGAGCAAGGTCCTTCGGGATGGTCACCTGTTCGTCGCCGGTGAAGCCCGCGGCCTTGAGCAAGGCGGCGACCGAACCGGGATTATTGGTCGGAAAGACGCCGAGGCTGTCTCCGCACTTATAGCTCAGGCCGCTGCCGGCGAGGGAGACGGAGAAGTGCTGGGTGTCCTTCTGGCTCGCCGGGGAGCTCAGGCGACGGCGGTCGACGAGGCGGGCCGGGAAGGGATGGTTCTTGTCGTAAGGTGCGGACATGAAAGTACCCCGCAGGATGCCTAGCGGGGTACTGATGCAAACATCTTTTGAACGACGCCTTACTTCCAGACCTTGACCCAGTCGATCTCGATGTCGTCCGGAAGCTGCTTGAGGTTGAGGTTCGGACGCTCCCATTCGCCGCAGCGGTGCGTGAAGCTGAGGCTCATCGGCTGGTCTCCGATGGCGCGATCCGCCTTGTGCACCTGCTTGCCGTTCAGGAACCAGGTGAAACTCTTCTCGGTCCACAGGAAACCGTAGGTATTGAACTTCTTCGAAGACTCGCCGGCCTTGAGGAGCTTGGTCCCGGAAGACTCCGAACGCAGTTCGTGCTGCCCCCTGTCGTCAAGGTAGCGAGCCCAAGGAGTGAGGTAATCGCCGCCGGAGCCTTCCCAATACAAGGTGATGAACGGCGTGATCTTCTCGTCCTTGCCGCGGAGCGCCATCGAGGCGCCATGGCCCTTGTAGCCGTTCATGCGGATCGAGGCCTCGAAGTAGCCGCGGAGCTGCTCGAACTTCCCCCGCGTGGTGATGCCGTTCGTCTGGATCATGTCCTCCTTCTTGATCAGGGAGATCCGGACGCCGGAGACCTTGCCCATCTTGAAAGGAGTCGTGGCGGTAGGCTCGCCGATCGTGGCCCACTTGGAGGCATCCAGCTTGTCTCCGTCGAACTCGTCGGAGAAGGTCAGCTTCATGTTCGAGGCCGGATTGGCCGCGTTCAGGGCGACCGCGGACAGGCAGAAGACGAGGAGGGCTTTCATGGGAAGAGGGATCATTTCCAGACCTTGACCCAGTCGAACTCCACGTCGTCCGGGAGTTGCTTCAGGTTGAGGCTGGGGCGTTCGGCCTCGGAGACCCGATGGGCCAGCATGAGGTGCATCGGCTTGGAAATCTCCTGTCGGTCGACCTGGTGGACCTTCTTGCCGTTGATGAACCACGTGAAGGACTTCTCGGTCCAGAGGATGCCGTAAGTGTTGAATTTCTTCGAGGCCTCGCCCGCCTTGAGGAACTGCGTCAGCTTGCCTTCAGGGCGGAAGTCGCGCTGGCCGGAGTCATCGTTCTTGCGCGCCCAAGGCATGAGCTGGTCGGCGCCCAGGCCCTCGAAGAGCGCGAGCATGTTCGGCGCGACCTTCTCGTCGGACGGCCCGAGCCGGAAGATGGCGGTATGGCCCTTGGTGGCAGGCATCCGGATCGAGGCCTCGAAATAGCCGTAGGCCTGCTCGAACTTGCCCTTGGTGGCGACGCCGTTCCACTGGATCATGTCCTCCGCCTTGCGGAGAGAAATGCGCAGGACCTTGTCCTTGCCCCCCTTGACGATCGAGACCGTCTCGCGGTTGGCCGGCAACGTCCACTTCGTCTCGTCGAGGGCGTCGCCCGTGAAATCATCGGAGAAGGCGATCTTCTTGCCGCTCGTAGGATCGATGGCGAGGGCGCCGGCGGCCAGCAGGAGGAGCAGGAGGAGGTATCTCATGGAATCTTGAAGACTTTGACCCAGTCGATCTGCAAGGGCTCAGGGCCCGCCTTGGGGTTCATGAAATCCTTGAGCAGCCCGCCTTCCGGGAGGCTCTGGACAAATTCGAGGTACATCGGCGCCGAAGGAATCGGACGGGCCAGTTTGTGGACCTGGCGGCCCTCGACGTACCAGATGTAATTCTTGTCCGTCCACTGCAGGCCATAGGTCAGGAACTTCTTGTACGACTTGCCGCCGTCCATGGGGATGACGCTCTCCTTCGGCGTCAGGTGATGGGAGCCCGCTTCGTCGAAGATGTCCAGGTCGGGCGAGATCTTGTCGCCGCCGGTGAAGGTGAAGCGCATGCCGGCGGAAGGAACCTTGGACAGATCCTCGTTGCGGATCCCGTAGGTGACCCAGCCGCGGCCCTTGGTCTGCACGGCGCGGATGGATGCCTCGAAGTAACCCTGCGCATGGGTGAACTTCTTGGAAGAGTTGACCCAGCTGCTGGTCCAGAAGCCAGGCTTGCCGGTCGAGGTCACCTCGATCTGCAGCTTGCCGTCGACGATGCGGGCGCCGCCGCCGGAGTTCCACTTCTTCGGGTCGAGCTCCTTGGCGTTGAAATCATCCTCCCAGACCGGCTTGAGGCCGTTGTTCGGAGCGGCGCCCAAGGACAAGGCGGCAAGGATGGCAAGCAGAGGCAGGACTTTCATGAAATGGGGGTAACGAAGATAAAAACGACGCGAAGAAAGAGGCAAGCCCTACCCTCTCACTGGTAGACCTTGACCCAGTCAACCCGCATAGGCTCAGGGCCCTTGGCGGGGTCTTTGAAGTTCTTCAGGAGACCGGCCTCCGGGAGGCCATTATGCCCGAAGGAGACATGCATCGGCTTGGAAGTCGGCGGCTGATGCATGGTCTGGACCAGCCGACCATCCACATACCAACGGTAGTCTTCTGGCGTCCAATAGAAGGCGAACTTGTGGAATTTCTTGCCGAAGCTGGGGTCCTTGGCGATGGGGTTGTCCTTGGGATTCAGGGTCCGGCCGCGCTCCTCGTTCACGACCCACATGGACAAGCTCACCGAGTCGCCGCCGCCGTTGCCGTAGCCCATGCCGGCGGCAGGATTCCGTTTGTCGTCGTTCCCCACCGCGAAGCCGCAGCCATGACCGCCTGTCTGGACGAACATGATCGAAGCCTCGACGTAGCCGTTCTTCACGCTGAACTTCCCCTTGGTATCCACGGACGAACCACGCCAGAACATCGGCTTGGAACCTGGCACGACCTCCAAGGACAACTGACCGTCGACGATCCTGACCGCATCAGGATTGGAGGTATTCCACTTGGACTTGTCGAGCTGCTTGCCGTCGAAGTTGTCTTCCCAGACCAACTTCATGGTCGAATTAGGAGCGGCCTTGCCGACCGAACAGGACAAGAGAAAGACGAGGAGACAGAAGGTCTTCACGACAGTGGGGTGAACACAAGGAACCCCGTCGACCTCGAGGCGCAAGCCCTAGATGGGCGGCCGGCCTCAGTTCTCGAAGATCGAGTCGATTTCCTTGCGGGAAAGCGGGCGACAATCGCCCAAAGGCATCTTCCGGAGGACCAGGCCGCCGATCTGGAAGCGGCGCAGGGTCTTCACATGGAAACCGAAGATCTCGAAGAGGCGGCGAATCTCGCGCTTGCGGCCTTGGTCAAGATGGACCTCCAGGTGGGCGGCGTTGTCCGGATGGCGGATGACCTTCTTGAAACGCAGATGCTCCCCTTCTTCCACGGCGCCCTTGAGGAGGCGCGGCGTCAGGGTCGGATCGTAGTCGCGGTTCAGGATGATCTCGTAGCGTTTGATGACTCCGCCCGAGGGGTGCATCACCTTGTTGGCCAGCTCGCCGTCATTGGTGAGGATGAGCAGGCCTTCGGAGTCCTTGTCGAGACGACCGACGCAGAACAGACGCAGCTTGCCGTATTCCGAAGGGACCATGTCGAAGACCGTCTGGCCTCCGTGCGAATCATCGTTCGTGCAGAGATAGCCACGGGGCTTGTTCATCATCAGCACCACCGTGCGGTTGAGCGGCTTGATGTGCTGTCCCTGGCAGATGACCGTGTCGACGGCGGGGTCGACGGGCTGGCCGGTCACGGCCAGTTTCCCGTTGATCATCACGGACCCCGAGGCCACCAGACGCTCCGCCTCACGACGGGAGCAGACCCCCGCCTGGGCGAGGAACTTGTGAATACGCATGGGTCCTTCGGAAGGCACGCCTCTCCATTGAGGCCTTTTACCCCGCAGGGCGAGACAATCAATCGGCGGGGCCGCCGAAGGACTTTTCTCGCCCTCGGCGGGCTGACCGTCTTAGTCATCCCCCATGCGCCTCATCGACGGAAACGCCATCGCCCAACAGGTCCTCGCCGAAGTCAAGGAACGCGTGGCCAAGCTCGCCCCGGTCGTGCCCCACGTCGCCTTCGTCCGCGTCGGCGACGACCCCGCCTCGGTCTCCTACGTGACCAAGAAGCAGAAGACCGCCGCCGAGGTAGGCATGAAGGCCTCGCTCCAGCTCTTCCCCGAGACGGTCTCCAAGGAAGAGCTCTTCGCCCACCTCGACGCCCTCAATGCCGACAAGTCCGTCCACGGCATCCTGATCCAAGCGCCCCTCCCGAAGCATCTCCCCGAGACCGAAGTCTTCAACCGGGTCTCCCCCGACAAGGACGTCGACGGGTTCGGCACGCAGAGCATCGGCCGCCTCGTCCAGGAACTTCCGGGCGCCTTCGCCGCCTGCACGCCCGCCGGCGTCATCGAACTCCTTCGGCGCTCCGGCGTCGAGACCGCCGGCAAGCACGCCGTGGTCGTCGGCCGTTCGCTCATCGTCGGCAAGCCCGCCGCCGCGCTGCTCCTCGCCAAGGGCTGCGACTGCACCGTCACCGTCGCCCATTCGCGCACGAAGGACCTGCCGCACATCGTCCGCCAGGCCGACATCGTCGTCGCCGCGATCGGCAAGCCCCGTTTCATCACCGCCGACATGGTCAAGCCCGGCGCGGTGGTCATCGACGTCGGCATCAACCGCGTGCCCGACGCCACCAAGAAGACCGGCTACCGCATCGTCGGAGACGTCGACTTCGACGCCGTCTCGCCGCAGTGCGAAGCCATCACGCCCGTCCCAGGCGGCGTGGGCCCGATGACCGTCGCGATGCTGATGAAGAACACGCTCGACGCCTGCGAGCGAGCCCAAGCCCGTGGCTAACCCGCCCCCGATCCCGCCGCCCGCCGCGGGATACTGGTGGCGCACCTTCGCCTGCCTCGCGGACATCATTCCGCTGCTGTTCCTCGGCTGGGCGCTGGCGGGATTGCTGGCCGGCCCGGACGAGATAGCCGCCCGCCAGAAAGCCGATGCCTGGACCCACCGCTTCACGGACCAATACGTCAAGGCGATCAAATCCGGCAACCAGCGCGACCTGCAGGCCCTGAGCACCATGACGACCAAGCTGCTCGACGAGAAGAGCCCCGACGGAGAGGCCTTCCTCACGTGGTACTCCTTCCAAGGCAACGTGAGCTTCGTGACGATGTTGCTCGCGCTGGCGCTCCAGGAATGGCTCCTCGCCGGCCGCACGCTCGGCAAGCGCATCTTCAACCTCCGCACCATCACCTTGCCGGCGACCGAGCCTCCCGGATTCCTCGCCTCGCTCCTCCGCTCCGCCTGGAAGGCCGCGTTCTTCACCCTGCCCAACCCGCTCTTCATGCTGCTGGGCATCGTGAACTTCCACGTGCCGCTCTTCCGCCGCGACAAGCGCGCCTGGCACGACCTCTGGACGCGCACCCAGGTCGTCGACGAGAAGTCGTCCTGAGCCCGCCATGCGCCTCCCCCTGCTCTGCCTGCTCCTGACCACCGCGCTCGGCGCAGACGAGCTGGCGCTGCCGCCCCTGACGGACCAAGCACCCCAGCCGGGGAAACGCGCGACGATCACCGCGCCCGAGTATGCCGGCACGAAGGTGCGCCATCTGCTCGCCTTGCCTGACGACTGGACGCCGGACTGGAAGGCCCGCGGCAAGCGCTGGCCGGTCATCGCGGAATATACCGGCAACTACTTCCCCGTCTCGGGCTCGACCGGCGAAGTCGAGGGCGCCTCCCTCGGCTACGGCCTGGCACGCGGCAAGGCCATCTGGGTGGTCCTGCCGTATGTGGCCAAGGACCATCGGAAGAACGAGATCACCTGGTGGGGTGACATCGACGCCACGGTCGGCTACGCCAAGACGAACATCCCCAGGACCTGCGAGGAATTCGGCGGCGACCCAAAGAAGGTCGTCCTGTGCGGTTTCTCCCGCGGCGCCGTCGGCGTCTCGTTCCTCGGCCTGCATGACGACGAAGTCGCCAAGCTCTGGTGCGGCCTCTGGGCCCATGACCACTTCGACGGCGAAAAGGAATGGAAGGGCTCCGACTGGGGCGCGCCGCTGGCCAAATATCGTTCCGAAGCGACCATTCGTCTGAAGCGGCTCGCCGGTCGTCCCTTGCTGGTCAGCGGCGCGCGCGACGAGACACGTCGCTTCCTGGCTCCGATCCTCACCGAAGGCGTCACCTTCATGACGATCGACATGCTCGCGTTGTTCGGAAAATTCCCGAACGCCTCCGCCAAGACGGCCCACACCGACCGCTGGCCGCTCCGAGACTGCGCCGAGACGGCGCAGGCGCAGGAGTGGTTTGCGCACGCGATCGCCGCAGAAAAGAACGGGAAGTGACCCTTCGGAAATGGGTCGACGAAGGTTTCAGCGAACCTAATCGACCCTGATATTCCGCTAATCATGGGTCGGAAGCGATAGGTGACCCAACAACCCAACATACATCCCGTCCTTTGTTCGCTGGTGCGGAAGCGATGCGTCCTCATGCTTAGAATCATTGTAAGCGTTTTGCTTAACGACGCTATTAGCGTCTAAAAACCGCACATAGAGCGAAGGCCGGAGGACGCCGATTGAATGCGTCTGGCCGAGAGGTAATCTCAGGGCGTCGTCCCTTACGACATATGGCCGCCCTCGCTCTCACCGTCTTCTTCTCCGTCCTCCTGGCGTTGCTGGCCGCGCTGGGGTTCCTCTGGGACCAGCGCAACCGCGGGGAAGACGGCCACGATCGCGACTCTCTGCGTCCGCTGGACGACGACACGCCATCCCCTGCACCGACCACCAAGCTTCCATGAACGATAATACGACCACCATCCGCTACAACGACGAGATCGTGCGGCGGTTCACCCTGGCCTCCATCCTCTGGGGCGTGGCCGGCATCCTCTTCGGGCTGTTCATCGCCCTTGAGCTGGCGTTCCCGGCGCTGAACCTGGGGATTCCTTACGCCGCCTTCGGACGTCTCCGACCTCTCCACACCAACGCGGCCATCTTCGCGTTCGTCGGCAACATGGTCTTCGCAGGCGTCTATTACTCGAGCCAGCGACTCCTCAAGGCACGCCTCGCCTGCGAGTTCCTGTCCAAGGTCCACTTCTGGGGATGGCAGCTCATCATCCTGCTAGCGGCCATCACCCTGCCCCTCGGCCTGACCCGCGGTAAGGAATACGCCGAGCTCATCTGGCCGATCAACATCCTCGTGGCCTTCATCTGGGTCGTCTTCGGCATCGTCTTCTTCACGACCTTGGCCCGCCGCCGCGAACGCAGCCTGTACGTCGCGATCTGGTTCTACATCGGGACCATCATCACCGTCGCCTTGCTCTACGTGGTGAACCACCTGTCGCTTCCCACGAGCCTCCTGCACAGCTACCCGATCTTCGGAGGCGTGCAGGACGCCCTCGTCCAGTGGTGGTACGGCCATAACGCCGTGGCCTTCTTCCTCACCACGCCGATCCTCGGCATCATGTACTACTTCGTCCCCAAGGCCGTGGGACGGCCGGTGTACAGCTACCGCCTCTCGGTGATCCACTTCTGGTCGCTCATCTTCCTCTACATCTGGGCGGGGCCGCACCACCTGCTCAACACCGCGCTGCCCAGCTGGCTGCAGGGACTCGGCATGATCTTCTCGCTCATGCTCTGGGCGCCTTCGTGGGGCGGCATGCTCAACGGCCTGCTGACGCTCCGCGGCGCCTGGGACAAGCTCCGCACGGACCCGGTCGTCAAGTTCATGGCCGCGGCCGTCACCTTCTACGGCATGGCCACCTTCGAAGGACCGCTGCTGTCCATCAAGGCTGTCAATGCCCTCGGCCACTACACCGACTGGATCATCGGACACGTCCACGCCGGTACCCTCGGCTGGAACGGCTTCATGGCGGCAGGCATGTTCTACTGGCTCGTACCGCGCCTATGGGGCACCAGGCTGCACAGCGAGCGCCTAGCCAACCTTCACTTCTGGCTGGGGATGGTCGGCATCCTCTTCTACGTCGCCTCGATGTGGGTCGCCGGCATCGGCCAAGGCCTTTCGCTCAACGAGCTAACCGCCGACGGCTCGGCCCCGGCGAACACCTTCATCGAGACGCTGAAGAACATCATCCCGATGTACTACCTCCGGGCCCTCGGTGGCGGCCTCTACCTCGTCGGCTATCTGCTGATGGTCTACAACCTCTTCCGCACGATTCGCGCCGGCGTCGCCACCGACGGCACCCTCCAGGTCACGGACGAACCCGTCGCCCAGCCGGCCAGGCGCTTCGACGGCTTCGTCAACGCTCCCGTGCTCTTCACTCTTTCGATCATCGTCGCCGCCTGTCTATGGCTCCTCGGACAAGGCGCCTGGAGCACCCTCGGCCTGACCGGGACCATCGTGATGACCTTGGCCACCATCGCCCATTTCGAGATCAACAATTACGGATGGAAGCAATGGCACGAGGAGCTCCTCCACAACGCCCTCCCCTTCTCGATCCTTTCGCTCATCGCGGTCGCCATCGGCGGCGCCTTGCAGATCATACCGACCGTCGCCCTCTACAATGGCTCCGGCGACGCGAAGCTGCTCGAGAACAGGCTGCAGAAACCCTATCGCCCGCTTGAGCTGGCCGGACGCGACATCTACGTCCGCGAAGGCTGCTACAACTGCCATTCGCAGATGATCCGCACCCTCAAGCCGGACATCCTCCGCTACGGCGCCGGCCTCGGCTACTCGCGCCTTGGCGAATCCATCTACGACCGCCCGTTCCAGTGGGGCTCGCGCCGCGCCGGACCGGACCTAGCCCGCGAAGGCCTGCTCCGACCCGACCTCGCCTGGCACTATCGCCATCTGGACAACCCGCGCGAACTCGAACCCGACTCGATCATGCCGGCCTACCCATGGCTGAAACGCGACGCCGTCGACCGCTCGGCGCTCTTCGGCAAGATCTCGGCGCTACGCACGTTGGGCGTCCCGTACAAGGCGGAAGCAAGCACGCCGGGCGCCATCCAGGCCGATTACGAGACGCAGGCCAAGGAGATCGCCAAGACCCTCGCCGACAAGGGCATCAAGGTGCCGGAAGACGCGGAAGTCATCGCGGTGCTGGCCTATCTGCGATGCCTTGGCCTGAACGCCGAGACCCTCAAGACGGAGGATCGCCGCTAAGATGTTCCGCCGCATCATCTGGGAAGACGTCCTGAGCGACCTGCAGACAGCCAGCCTGTTCCTGCTTGGCGTCGCGATCCTCCTGCTGGTGGCCCGCGTCATGACCACGCCCAAGGACGAGGTCCGCCGGCTCTCCGAACTCCCCCTGAACGACGAATAACACGATCATGCCCGACGACGATAACCTCGGTGAAAAACCCGTCATCATGCCTCATACTTATGATGGCATCCAGGAATACGACCAGAGCCTCCCAAACTGGTGGCTCTTCACCCTGTTCGCCTCGATCGCCTTCGCCTTCCTGTATTGGCTGGCGAACTTCGCCACGGACACGACGCCCGACGACCGTGTCGCGGTCAACGCGGAGATGGACGCCCTTGAAGCGCGTCAGCTGGCCGCGGTGAAGAACCTCGACGACGCGACGTTATGGAAGATGAGCCGCAACGCCAAGACGGTCGCCGAAGGCCAGGCCGTCTACAACTCGCTGTGCTTCACCTGCCATGGCCCCACCATGGCCGGTATGAAAGGCCTGGGCTTCCGCCTCAACGACGAATTCTGGGTCCACGGCAACACCCCGACGGCGATCTTCAACAACATCAGCGAAGGCATCATGTTCGAAGGAAAGCCGACCGGCATGGCGTCCCAGAAGGTCCTCGGGACGGGACGCATCGCGGCGGTCACGGCCTTCCTCCTTTCGATGCAGAAGGAAGGCGCCATGAAGGTCATCCCGCGCAAGGATGAACCCTCGCAGCTCGCCCCGTGATGAGACCGGACCCCATCCGCGAAAGCGTCACGACGATCGGCAAGGACGGGACGCGTCGCTTCCTGCAGCCTTCGCTCGTGTTCGGTGCATGGTGGAAAGCCCGCCGGGTCGTCGCCTGGCTGCTCATCGCCTTCTTCGCCGCGCTGCCCTGGATCGAGATCGAAGGCTTCCCGGCCGTCTTCCTCGACATCGAGCATCGCCGCTTCCACCTCCTGGGCACGACGCTCGGCCTGGGCGACCTCTGGCTGCTCTTCTTCGTCATCACCGGCTGGGGCTTCCTTATCTACGCGACGACCGCCCTGCTCGGCCGCATCTGGTGCGGCTGGACCTGCCCGCAGACCGTCTATCTGGAGCACGTCTTCCGCGTGGTGGACCGGATCTTCGAAGGCGACCATGTCAGCCGAACGAGGCTCGATGGCCGATCATGGGGCGAGCCCGCCAAACTCCTGCGCCGCGGAGGCAGGATGCTCGCCTACCTCGTGCTCTGCTGGGCGGTCGCCCATATCTTCCTGGCATATTTCATCTCGATCCCCGGCCTCTACCCGATGATCACCGATGCGCCGCTCGCCCATCCTGCGGCCTTCGTGGCCATGGCCGTCGCGACCGCCGTGCTGTTCTTCAACTTCTGGTGGTTCCGCGAACAGCTCTGCCTGATCATCTGCCCTTACGGACGCCTGCAGTCCGCGCTCATCGACGATGACTCGGTCATCGTCGGCTACGACGAGAAGCGCGGCGAACCGCGCGGCAAGCCCGCCGCCGGCCTCGCCGCCGGCGACTGCGTCGATTGCCGCCGTTGCGTCCAGGTCTGCCCTACGGGCATCGACATCCGGCAAGGCCTGCAGATGGAATGCATCGCCTGCACCGCGTGCGTCGATGCCTGCGACGACGTGATGGCCAAGCTCAGGCGCCCCCCCGGCCTGGTCCGCTACGCCTCGTTGCGCGAACTCGACGGCGGCAAGACGCGCTTCCTCCGCCCCCGGACCATCCTGTATGCCGCGATGCTCGTGGTGGGCCTGATCGTCGCGACAGTCTCAGTCCTCCGCGTCCAGCCGGCCGGCTTCAAGCTCAGCCGACCCCCGCAGACGGAACTCTACTCGGTGAGCGCCGGTTCGGTCGCCAACGTCTTCCGCGCCAAGATCCAGAACAAGGACGAGGCCCCGCGCCGCTTCTTCATCTCGGCCGAAGCTTCCGGCACGAAGGTCACCGTGCTCAACCAGTCCGCCGGCATGGTCATCGCGCCGCAGGCCGAGATCACGCTGCCGTTGACGCTGCTGGTCGACCGCCAGGATTACCGCGGCGAATTCAACTTCACACTCCGCCTCCGAAGCGAGGACGGGAAGATCTCGCTCCTGCAGAAGGCCCATTTCATCGGGCCGGACCCCCGTGACCTCAAGCGATGAATCTGTTGCGCCGCCACCCTTGGATCCCGCTCGCCGCCCTCTTCCTGGGGTTCGTGGCGGTCTGGGCCTGCTGGCTGCGCATCGCGCTCCGGAACGCCCCCGAAGCCGTGGCCCCCGTCAACCCTCCGCCCGCCCATGCTCCCGCTCGTTGAGACCGGCGCCGGCGCCTTCCTCGCCGGACTGGCGGTGTCGCCCCATTGCGGCGCGATGTGCGCCCCGCTCACCTGCGCCCTTGGCCCATGGAAAGCGGCCGCGGACCAAAGGCTTGGCTTCACAACGGCTTATCACCTGACCCGCACGCTGGCCTACGTCGCCTGCGGGGCGCTGGCGGGGTTCCTGGGCGCTAAGTTCGGACGCTGGATGGCGCTCCCGCTGATGGAGTTCCTGCCTTGGGCGATGGTCGCCTTCCTCCTGGCTTTGGCGTGCGGACTCGACCGAGGCTTGGCGGCGCCCGGCTTCCTCCGCCGTCGCCACGCCGAATGGATGAAATTCACCCAAGGGCGACCTCCGGCCTTCGCGGGCGCCCTACTAGGCGCCTTGAGCCCCCTGCTGCCTTGCGGCCCCCTGCATGCCCTCTTCGGGCTGGCCCTGCTGAGCGGCCACGCCCTCCGCGGGGCGGAAATCGGTTTCGGCTTCGCCCTCGGCACCATCCCGCTCCTATGGGCCGCGCAGATGGGCTACCATCGCCTCTCCCTGCGCCTCGGCGAAACCCGCAGCGTCAGGCTACGCCGCGGACTGGCCGGCATCGCCGCCTTGGCGCTGGCGACCAAACTCATCTGGTTCAACGCACCGGGCAATGTCTGCCTCTGAAGCCAAGCCTTGCCGCCACTGCGGCTCAGCCATCCTGAACCCGCTCGCACCCGCAGGTTTCTGCTGCGCGGGCTGCGAACAGGTCCACGGACTGATCGTCAGCTGCGGGCTTGGTCGCTTCTACGAACTGCGCCCCGACGCCGTCGCGCCGGTCAACGAGACGATCCTCGGAGCGGATGACTTCGGCTGGCTACGCGAGGCCCAGCAGGCGGCTGACTCCGCCGGCCGGCGCTCGCTCCGCATCGCGCTCCGCGGCCTATCCTGCGTCGGCTGCGTCTGGCTGATCGAGAAACTCCTCGCCGAAACCCCGGGACTGCTGGCCGGCCGCGTCAACGCCCATCGCGGCACGCTCCGTCTCGAATGGCGCGAAGGCGCCGACCTGACGCAGGCAGCCCGAAGACTCGCCGGCTTCGGCTATCTCTGCGTGCCCGACGACGGCGAAGAACATCACGAAGAAGAAGGCCTGACGACCCGGCTCGGCCTGTGCGCGGCTTTCGCGATGAACGCCATGCTGAACTCCGTGCCGGCCTACCTCGGCATGAAGCAGGACGAACAGTTCTCCGGACTTTTCCGCCTGCTCGCCGCGTTCTTCGCCACGCTCTCGATGCTGGTCGGCGGCAGCTATTTCGCCGGCCGCGCCTGGGCTTCGCTTCGTCGCGGCAAGCTGCACATGGATCTGCCTATCGCCCTGGGGCTCATCAGCGCCTACCTCGCCGCCTTCGTCGGCTGGGCGCTACGCGTGCCGAGCCTCGAGTACTGGGATTTCGTCTGCCTCTTCACCTTCCTGATGCTGGTCGGCCGATGGACGCAGGAGCAGGCCATCGAGCAGAATCGCCGGCGCCTGCCGGCGAGTTCACCGTCGCTTCGCCCGGTCGACCTCTACGCGACGGCCGACAGCCCGACGCCGTTGCGCCGCGTCCCCGTCGAATCACTGGCACCCGGCCAGATCTACGCCGTCACCAGCGGACAGGTCGCGCCCGTATGCGGACGGCTGCTTCGTCAGGATGCCGAACTCAGCCTCGCCTGGATCAACGGCGAATCCGAACCCGTCCTCTACCCCGCCGGACGACTGGTGCCGTCAGGCGCGCTTAACATCGGCCAGGGCACCCTGCGACTCGAGGCCAACGAGACCTGGGACCAATCGATGTTGCGCAAGCTCACCGAAGCCGGCGGCGATGGGGCCTTCGTGCCACGTCTGCTGGAACGCATCCTGAGCCTCTATCTAGGCGTCGTCATCGGCCTCGCCTTGCTGGCCTTCGGGCTACGCGGGGTCCTTACGGGCGATTGGGCGCAAGCCCTGCAGTCGGCGATCTCGATCCTCATCGTCTCCTGCCCTTGCGCCATCGGCCTGGCCTTCCCGCTCGCGACCGAACTCGCGGTCGGCACCTTGCGACGAGCCGGCGTCTACCTCCGCGACCATCGCGTCTGGGAACGTGCGTTGCAGGTCCGCCAGGTCGTCTTCGACAAGACCGGCACGTTGACGCTCGAGAGCCCGCGACTCGGCAACCCGGAGCAGCTGGCCGCGCTGCCCGCCGACGCACGCAGGGCCTTGTTCGCGCTGGTGAACACCAACCTGCATCCCTTCGGACGAAGCCTGCGGGAAGCCTTGGTGCAACATGAGGATCCCGCGGCGCTCCCGGGCATCCTCCGGAACGTGCCTGGCTCAGGCGTGATGCTCACCGACGCGGATGGCGTGAACTGGACGATCGGTAAGCCAGGCTGGCATGGCCGCGCGCCGGCGCCGACAGGGATGTCCGCCGCGGAATTCTGCCGCGACGGCACGCGCCTCGCGCTCTTCCTTTTCGCCGAACAGCCACGCGCCTATGCCAAGGAGGTCATCGACGGTCTGCGAAGGGACGGCGTCGCCCTCTTCATCCTCTCGGGGGACCGGTCGGAGAAAGTGACCGCCCTGCTCCGCCAGCTCGGCCTCCCGGCTGAAAGCGGCCTGGGCGAGCTTTCTCCCGGACAGAAAGCCGACTGGATCCGGAGCCATGACGGGGCCGCGACGCTCATGCTAGGAGACGGCGCCAACGACGCCCTGGCCTTCACCGAAGCCACCTTGCGCGGCACGCCGGTCGTGGACCTCGGGCTGCTCGAACAGAAAGCCGACTTCTATCTGCTCGGGCGCGACCTACGCGGACTGGGCCGGCTGTTCGCGGTGGCGCGCCATCGCCGCCGCGTGCTGACCGAGGTCTTCCTCTTCACCCTCGCCTACAATGTCGTCGCCATCGGCCTTGCGACGGCCGGCCTGATGTCGCCGCTGCTGGCGACGCTGATGATGCCGACCAGCGCGATCCTCACCCTCGCGCACGTCACGGTGCGCATGCGGAAGGCCTGAGCGTGCGGACGCAAAAAAAGGCCCCGGGGTGAGCCGGGGCCTTGTTCGGTGAAGTCAGCCGGGGTTAGCCCTGGCCGCCTTCGCTGTCACCGCCGCGTTCGCGGAAGGGACGGCGCTCGCCACGGTCCGGACGGTCGCCGCGGGGGCGGTCCATCGGCTTCGGGGCCGGGGTGTATTCGCGACCTTCCTTCTCGGCGATGGCGGCGCGGCGCGAGAGGCGCACGCGGCCCTTGTCGTCGATGCCGACGCACTTGACGATGATCTCGTCGCCGAGCTTGCAGATATCCTCGACGCGCTCGACGCGGTGGTCGGCGAGTTCGGAGACGTGGACGAGGCCTTCCTGGCCGGGGAGGCATTCGACGAACGCGCCGAATTCCTTCACGGAGCGGATGATGCCCTTGTAGGTTTTGTTGATCTCGATCTGGGCCGAGAGGAGGTTGACCTCGTTGACCGCGCGGGCGAGGGACTCGCCGTCGGTCGCGAAGATCGTGACCCAACCGGAGTCGTCCTGGTCGATGTCGAGCTGGCAGCCGGTGTATTCCGTGATGCGCTTGATGTTCTTGCCGCCCGGGCCGATGAGGGCG
Organism: uncultured Opitutia bacterium; assembly: GCA_903913915.1. Taxonomy (GTDB): domain Bacteria; phylum Verrucomicrobiota; class Verrucomicrobiia; order Opitutales; family UBA953; genus UBA953. The sequence goes on along the minus strand of CAIWNE010000054.1, from coordinate 255 downwards.
CCGATCTTGTCCGCCGGGATCTTGATGCGGTGGGTGCGGGGAGCGCAGGGCTTCAGTTCGGCGCGGGTCGCGGGCATCTTCTTCGTCATGATGTCCAGGATGGCGTCACGGGCGCCCTTGTTCTGGGCGATGGCTTCCTTGGCGATGCCGATCGGCAGGCCGTGGATCTTGAGGTCGAGCTGGAAGGCGGTGATGCCTTCGCGGGTGCCGCAGATCTTGAAGTCCATGTCGCCGTAGTGGTCTTCGGCGCCGATG
>CAIWNE010000053.1 GCA_903913915.1 uncultured Opitutia bacterium | reverse complement strand
CGGCGAACTTCTCCAGGGTGGCGAAGATCTCCTCGGCCTTCTTCTTGTCGATGTTGTTGGTCGCCTTGGCGCCCTCGACGAAGATCGAGCGCTGCTGCTCCATCTCCTCGCGGATCTTCTTGCCCATCGCGCGGCGGAGCATGTCGGCGCCGCCGAGGGTGTAGCCGGCGACCACGCGGGCCGCTTCCATCACCTGTTCCTGGTAGACCAGGATGCCGTACGTCTCCTTGGCGACCTTCTCGAGGAGCGGGTGCGCGTACTTGACGGTGGTGGGGTCGTCCTTGCCCTTGATGTAGTCCGGGATGAACTGCATGGGGCCCGGACGGTAGAGCGCGATGAGCGCGACGATCTCGTCGATCTGGGTGATGTTGAACTTGCGGCAGAGCGACTGCATGCCGCCGGATTCGAGCTGGAACACGCCGATGGTCTTCGCCTCGTTGAGCAGGGCGAAGGTCTTGGCGTCCTCGAAGCCGACCTTCTCGATGTCGAAGGCGGGCAGCTTGCGGTGCTTGCGGACGAGGGTCTGGGCGTCGTCGATGATGGTGAGCGTCTTGAGGCCCAGGAAGTCCATCTTCAGGAGGCCGAGCTTCTCGACCGGATCCTTGGCGTACTGGGTCGTCAGGTCGCCTTCCTGCATCGTCACCGGGATGATGTCGGTGAGCGGCCGGTCGGCGATGATCATGCCGCACGCGTGCTTGCCCGAGTTGCGCACCATGCCCTCGATGACGCGGCCGGTCTCGATGATGCTCGCGGCCTGCGGGTTGACGCTGACCTCCTCGCGGAGCTCGTTGGACTTCTTCAGCGCGTCCTCGAGCGAGATGTTGATGTCGTCGGGGACGAGCTTCGCGAGGCGGTTGGTCTCGACGAACGGCAGGTCGCGGATGCGGGCCAGGTCGCGGACGACCATCTTGGCGCCGAACGTGCCGAAGGTGATGATGTTGGCGACGCGGTCCTCGCCGTACTTCTTGCGCACGTAGCCGACGACCTGGTCGCGGCGGCGCATGCAGAAGTCGATGTCGAAGTCGGGCGCGGAGACGCGCTCGGGGTTCAGGAAGCGTTCGAAGAGCAGCCCGAAGCGGATCGGGTCGATGTCGGTGATCTTGAGGCAGTACGCCACGATCGAGCCGGCGCCCGAGCCGCGGCCGGGGCCGACGGGGATGTCCTGCTTGCGCGCCCAGTCGATGAAGTCCCAGACGATGAGGAAGTAGTCGACGAAGCCCGTGCCCGCGATGACGCCCATCTCGTAGTCGACGCGGCGGCAGAGCTCGGCGGGGCTGGTCTTGCCCGGGCCGGGGACCTTCTCGTCCTGCCACGACTTCGGGTCGTCGTAGTCCACGCCGTAGCGTTCCTTGAGGCCGGCCTTCACCTGCTCGAGCAGGTAGGAGCCGTTGGCCCGCATGGCCTTGCGCTTCTCGGGGTCGATGACGAAGTCGCCCGGCTTGCCGGCGGCGACGAGCAGGCCGTTCTTGAGCTTCTCGTAGCCGTCGAGGATCGCGTCGATCTTGTCGGAGGCCTTCGGCTTCACGCCGTCGCTGAAGATGTAGACGGGATAGTTGTTCTGGCCGACGGGCAGCTTGACGTCGCACATCTCGGCGATGGCGACGGTGTTCTTGATGGATTCGGGGACCTCGCCGAAGACGCGGAGCATCTCGGCCTCGCTCTTGAGGTAGAACTCCGTGGCGGAGTAGCGCATGCGGCGCTCGTCGGCCAGGCGGGCGCCGGTCTGGATGCAGAGCATCGCGTCGTGGGCGACGGAATCGCCGGCGTCGACGTAGTGCACGTCGTTGGTGGCGACGACGCGGAGCTGGAACTCGCCGGCGAGCTTCAGGAGGTCGGCGATGATGCGCTTCTGCTCCTCGAGGCCGTGGTCCATCAGCTCGATGACGAAGTTCTCGCGGCCGAAGATCTCGACGAACTTGCCGCAGGCCTTGCGGGCGGCCTCGTAGTCGCCGCGGAGGAGCGCCTGCGGGATGACGCCCTGGAGGCAGCCGGAGAAGCCGATCAGGCCGTCGGCGTGCTTGGCGAGCTGCTCGAGGTCGGTGCGCGGCTGGTAGTGCAGGCCGCGCACGTGCGCGTCGGAGACGAGCTTGGTGAGGTTCTGGTAGCCCTTGAAGTTCCGGGCGAGCACGCCCATGTGGAAGTACTTGTGCTCGCGGCGGTCGGGCTTGTCGGTGAGCGCGTGGTCCCACACGAGGTAGAGCTCGCAGCCGAGGAGCGGCTTGAGCTTCACGTCGCCCTTGGAGCGCTGCTTGGCCTCGTTCCAGAAATCGAAGAGGCCGAAGAGGTTGCCGTGGTCGGTGATCGCCACCGCGCGCATGTTCATGTCGCACGCGCGCTCCATCAGGCGGTCGATGCGGCTGCAGCCGTCGAGCATGCTGTAGTCCGTGTGCACGTGGAGGTGCACGAAGTCTCGGCTGATGGTTTCGGGGTCGGCCATGCGGGACGGCGATAATAGGGAGCCGTCGGAGGGCAGGGGAAGGCATTAATCGGCGGGGTTATTCGCCGACTTGTGCACAACGGCCCCGCGGGCCGGTCCCGGGCCTTACCTGACCTTCACGAAGGTGCGCTTGCCGGCCTGGATGATCAGCTCGCCCGCGGGCTGCGCGACCTTCTGGGCCGGGTCGGAGACCTTGTCGTCGCCGAGCTTGACCGCGCCGCCCTCGATGAGGCGGCGGATCTCCTTCTTGGAGGGGAAGAGGTTCGTCGCGGCGAGCAGGTCGACGATGCCGACCTCGGCCGCGCCGCCGGAGACGGCGGCCCAGGCGAACTCGGGCATGTCGGTGCGGACGCCGCCCTTGGAGAAGACGTTCTCGAACTCGGCGCGTTCCTTGGCGCCCGCGCCTTCGCCGTGGAACTTGTCCGTCAGGCGCGTGGCGAGCTGCTTCTTGGCTTCCATCGGGTGGCCGGCCTTGAGCGCGGCGATCTCTTCCGGCGTCGAGAGGAGCAGCAGGTCGTAGTAGACCCACATGGTGGCGTCCGGGACCGACATGATGCGGCCGAACATGTCCTTCGCGCCGTGGTTGAAGGCGATGTAGTTGCCGAGCGACTTCGACATCTTCTTCTCGCCGTCGAGGCCGACGAGCAGGGGCATGCCGAGCACGGCCTGCGGGGCCATCTTGTCCTGTTCCTGCAGGTCGCGGCCGACGAGCATGTTGAAGAGCTGGTCGCTGCCGCCGATCTCGATGTCGGCCTTGAGCATGACGGAGTCGTAGCCCTGGAGCAGCGGGTAGAGGAACTCGACGATCGAGATGGGCGTGTTCGACGCGTGGCGCTTGGCGAAGTCGTCGCGCGCGAGCATCTGCGCCACGGTCATGCGGCGGCTGAGCTGGAGGGCGTCGAGGAACGACATCTTGCCGAACCACTCGCTGTTGCGGCGGACCTCGGTCTTCTTGGGGTCGAGGATCCGGAAGGCCTGCTCGAGGTAGGTCCTGGCGTTCTCCTTGATCTCCTGCTCGGAGAGCACGGGGCGCGTCTCGGACTTGCCGGTGGGGTCGCCGATGCGCGTGGTGTAGTCGCCGATGATGAGGACGGCCTGGTGGCCGAGCTCCTGGAACTGGCGGAGCTTCTGGAAGACGACCATGTGGCCGAAGGTCAGGTCGGGTCGGGTCGGGTCGACGCCGAGCTTCACGCGCAGGGTCTTGCCGGCTTCGAGGCGCTTGAGGATCTCCGCCTCACCGATGAATTTCTCGGTGCGGGATTTCATGACCTTCAACTGTTCCGCGGGGGACATGCCCTCACTCTTCCCAGAGGGCGGGGAAGGGGGAAGGAAAAAACAGAGGCCCAGAGGCCCGGAGGCTCGGTGGACCAGGGGAATGCAGGACTTAAGGGGAGACCGGAAAGCATGCTTCGGTTGCCTTGGGTAGGGACGGTTCTCCGAACCGACCGGGTGCAAAGGGGCAAACGTGGAATGCATCTTCGGGTCACAGGTCTCGGCCCTCGGGTCTCAGGTACGGGTTATCAGGTACAGGTACAGGTGCGGGATGAAATTCAAATCCTGAACCTGTGCCCGAACCAGAAGACCTGAACCTGGGACCCGACTGCCGAGACCCGAGACCTGAAATACATAATGTTTTCCTACCGCTGCCCCGACCCCTACCCCTGCCCCTTATTAAGACACCTTTGCGCCGTATCTGCCCGCCTCTCTCTTGCCCTTCGTCCCTTTCCCTCCTTACTTCCCCGCCATGGATCTCGTCCGCGAACTGATCGATTACGTGAAGCACCCGAGCGTGTCCACCGATCCGGCCTTCAAGGCGGGCATGGACGGCGCCCGGGAGCATATCTGCGGGCTGCTCAAGCAGGCGGGGCTCGAGGTCGAGGTCATCCCCACGCCCCTCCACCCGATCGTGCTCGGCCGTCGGCGCGGCCCGAAGGAATGGCCCCATATCGTCCTCTACGGCCACTACGACGTGCAGCCGGCCGACCCGCGGAATCTCTGGACCACGCCGGCCTTCGAGCCGGTCGTCCGCGACGGCCGCATCTGGGGCCGCGGGACCGCTGATAACAAGGGTCCGCACCTCGTGGCCGTCGCCGCGCTCGCCCGCCTGCTCAAGCGATGCCCGAACCTGCCCCTGCGCATCACGTTCCTGATCGAAGGCGAAGAGGAGATCGGCTCCCCGAGCTTCCCTGAATTCCTCCATAATCATAAGGCGGAGCTCGCCGAAGCCGATTGCGTCATCCTTTCCGACACCGCCTCGCCGTCGTCCGACCAGATCGTCATCACGACGGCCTTGCGCGGCATCATCGGCCTCGAGGTCGGCCTGACCGGCCCGAAGTCCGACCTGCACTCCGGCCTCCATGGCGGCGCGGTCTACAATCCGATCCAGGCGCTGGCCGAACTCTGCGCTTCGCTCCACGACGCCGACAACGCGGTGACCGTCGAAGGCTTCTATGACGGCGTCGAACAGCCGACCCGCTGGGAGCGCGAGGAACTCCGCAAGCTGCCGCTGAGCGAAGACGGCTATCGCCGCGCCCTCGGCGTCGACGAACTGCACCCCGCGCCCGGCCTTGACGGCCTCGAAGCCGTGCGTTTCGCGCCGACGCTCGAGTTCAACGGCATCGGCGGCGGCTACCAGGGCAAGGGCTCGAAGACCGTCATCCCTTCGAAGGTCTTCGCCAAGATCACCTGCCGCCTCGTGCCCGGCCAGGATCCCGCCGACGTGCACCGCAAGGTCGCCGCGGCCATCCGCGCCCGCGCCCCGAAAGGCGTGCGCGTCGACATCCTCGAGATGCAGGGCAACGCGGCCTACTTCGTCTGCCCGCCCGACCGTCCGAACACCCCGGCCGGCCAGAATCCCGTCCTCGCCAAGGCGTTCCGCGAGGCCGACAAGGCCATCGGCGAAGCCTTCGGCAAGCGCCCGCTTTATCTGCGCGAAGGCGGCAGCGTGCCGATCATCGGCGACATCCGTCGCGAGACCGGCCTGGATTCCGTCATGATCGGCCTGTTCACGCCCGAGTCGCACCTGCACGCGCCGGACGAGAACTTCGAGCTCGTCATGGCCGAACGCGCCGTGAACGCCTACGAGAAGCTCCTCGAGCGCCTCGCCGGCGCCGAACGCGGCCCGCGCTAAGTCCGCATGTCCTCTCCGGTCTCAGCCGGTCGTCCGGTCGCCTCGGTCCTTTTCTTCGCCTACAATCACGAGTCGTTCGTGGAGGAGGCCTTGCTTTCCGCCCTTCGCCAGGATGTCGCGACCTTCGAGCTGGTCGTGGTCGACGATGCGTCGACGGATCGCACCCGGGCTATCCTTGAGCAAGTCCTGGCACGGGAAATCCCCTCCGGCGTGACCGTCCGGCGGCTCTATAAAGACAAGAACGCCGGCCTGACGGCCGCCGTGAACGACGCCATGGCGATGGCGTCCGGCGAGGTCTTCATGCTCATGGCGGGCGATGACATCTCGATGCCTTGTCGGCTGGGCCGGTCGCTGCGGACTTTCGCCGAGCAGCCGCAGGTGCAGCTCGTCTACGGCGGGCACGTGAAGGTCGACGAAGCCGGCCGGCCGTATGTCTCTGCGCCCGCCGACGATTCTCCTCAGTTCTTTTCTTATGACGACGCCCGTCTGACTCGCATCTATGCGGGGTCTTCGCCGTTCGGCGCCGCGGCCGCCTACCGGCGCCGGCTTTTCGACGTCTTCGGCCCTATGGGGGAAGGCGAGCATGGAGAGGATAACTGCTATTGGATCCGCGCACTGATGCTGGGCGAGGTTTATCGCGACCCTGCATGCTTCGTCCATTGGCGTCAGCACGCTGGCAACCTTTCCAACTTCACCGCCCAGCTGACCGATCTTGTCTGGCGACGTCGCCATCTCGAATGGATGGAGAGGCACGCGTCTATGTCCGGGCAGTGGCTCAAGGATATCGCGCTGGCCGAGGACGCCGGTCTGATTTCTTGGGCCAGGGCGCAGAGGCTGCGTTTCGCCGCCCGACGCGAAGACCACACCTGGGCGCTGGACGTGAGCTCCCTGCGCCTTGATCCCTGGGGCAAATGGTTTTCCTGCGCGTCCCGGTTGCTGCTCCTCGGGCGAATTTCGACGACCTGGAAGATGTTCAAAGTGAGGATTTCCCGCCGTCGGCAGGAGCGCAAATGGCGGTTTTGGGCCAAACTTAAGTCAAATACGGCGGCTTAAACCCTGCTTAGCCCGCCGGAGGGTGTTTTCCCTTTCTTCGGGGCCGTAAAGTCCTAAACCTGTAGGGCATCCACCATGGCCGTCTTCCGCAAACGTACGCACACCCCGACTCCTAAGAAGAAGGACATCCCGGCTGGTCTCTGGACCAAGTGCCCCCAGTCGGGCGAGATGGTCTACACCAAGGACCTCGAGGCCAACTGGAACGTCTTCCCGGTCAGCGGCTACCATGACCGCCTGTCCACCAAGCGCCGTATCGCCCTCCTGATCGACGAAGGCACCTGGAAGGAGACCGACCATAAGCTCGCCTCCAAGGACCCCCTCAAGTTCACCGCCGGGGGTTCCTACCCCGAGCGCCTCGCCCAGCACCAGAAGAAGTCCGGCCTCCGCGACTCCGTCGTCTGCGGCCACGGCCTGATGGACGGCCTCCCGGTCTCCCTCGCGATCATGGACTTCTCGTTCATGGGCGCCTCGATGGGCTCCGTCGCCGGCGAGAAGGTCACCCGCGCCATCGAGCGCGCGATCAAGCTGAAGTGCCCCTGCGTCGTCGTCTGCGCCTCCGGCGGCGCCCGCATGCAGGAAGGCATCCTCTCCCTGATGCAGATGGCCAAGACCAGCGCCGCCCTCGCGAAGCTCCGCGCGGCCGGCCTGCCTTACATCGCCGTCCTCACCAATCCCACGATGGCCGGCGTCATGGCCAGCTACGCCACCCTCGGCGACGTCATCGTCGCCGAACCGGGCGCGCTCATCGGCTTCGCCGGCGCCCGCGTGATCAAGGAGACGACCAACCAGGACCTCCCCGACGGCTTCCAGACCTCGGAGTTCCTCCTGAAGCGCGGCCTCATCGACATGATCATCCACCGCAAGGAGATGAAGTCGAAGCTCGCCAGCCTCCTCCGCGCCCTCGCCCACCGCAAGGTGAAGGCCAAGGCGGTGAAGAGCCGCGCCTGAGCGCGACTTCCGCGGAGATGACTCCTGAAGAGACGCTCCGCTGGCTGACGGGACTACGTAACCTCGGTTCGCGTCTCGGCGTGGACCGGATGCTGCTGCTTTCCGCGCGGATCGGCAACCCCGAGCGCGCGCAGCCGTGTTTCCATGTCGCCGGCACCAACGGCAAGGGCTCGACGTCCGCGATGATCGAGGCGATCCAACGCGCGCACGGCCGTCGCACTGGCCTCTACACGAGCCCGCACCTGATGCAGGTCGGCGAACGCATCCAGGTCGACCGCGCTCCGCTGCCCGACGCCGCGGTCGTCGCCCTCGCCGAACGCCTGCGTCCGCACTACGAAGCGATCCGCACCGCCGACCCGGAGAACGCCCCGACCTTCTTCGAACTGATCACCGCGGCGGCGCTCTTGGAATTCGCCGAACGGAAGGTCGACGTGGCCGTCCTCGAGACGGGCCTCGGCGGCCGCCTCGACGCCACGAATGTCTGCGCTCCGGAAGTCTGCGTGATCACGTCCATCGGCCTCGACCACCAGGAATACCTCGGCCCGACGCTCGCCGCGATCGCCGCCGAGAAGGCCGGCATCCTCAAGCCGGGCGTGCCGTGCGTCGTCGGCGACGTTCCGCCCGAAGCCGAGGCGGCCATCGTCGCCCGCGCCCGCGAGGTCGGCGCGCCGCTCCATTTCGTCCGCGACCGCTTCGCCGCAGGCCTGCCCGAGACGAACCTCGTCGGCGCGCACCAGCGTCGCAACGCCGGCGCGGCCTTGCTCGTCTGCGAACTCGCGACGCGCCTGCCGGTCGACGCCGCCAAGGCGCGCGCGGCGCTGCGCTCCGTCGAGTGGGCCGGTCGCTGGCAGGAGTTCCGCCTCGCCGACGGGCGCCTCCTCATCGTCGACGGTTCGCACAACGAAGAAGGCATCCGCGCCGTCGCGCCGCTGCTCGCCGCGCTCGACGCCCCGACCGTCATCGTCGGCGCCCTTGGCCCCGACCGCGCCCGTCCCCTCGTCGCCGCCGCGGCGAAGTCCGCGTGCAAGCTCGTGCTCGTGCGGCCCGACAACGAACGCGCCTGCTCCGTCGAGGAACTCGCCGCGCTCGTGCCGGCGGATTTCCGCGGCGAGGTGCGGCGCGCTTCGCTCGCCGAACTTTTCCCGTCGCCGGCCGCGTGCGTCGCCGACGGCGCGACGATCGTCGTCCTCGGCTCGCTCTATCTCGTCGGCGAAGTCCTCGCGCGCCTGCGCGGCCATGGGCTGCCCGACGCCTGGCAGGATCGCCTGCCTTCCGCCCGATGACCGACTATTCCTTCGTCCCGCCCAGCGGCACCACGCCCAAGGTCGACCCGGCCGAGCTGCCGAAGTGGCTGATCGAGGAGGATGAAGACTACATGGTCTTCGACAAGCCGGGCTGGCTCGTCTGCCATCCGTCGAAGGACGGCCCGTGGTCGTCGCTCGTCGGCGCGGTGAGATCGGAAGCAGATGGACGTCTCGCACCTCGTGAGCCGCCTCGACCGCGAGACCAGCGGCGTGATCCTCATCGCCAAGCATTACGACGCCGCGTCCGCCGCGCAGACCGCGATGGAGCGGCGCATGGTGCTCAAGACCTACTACGCGTTGCTCAAGGGCGAGCTCAAGGAGCCCGTCATGGTCGACCAGCCGCTCGGTCCCGACGAGACCAGCCAGGTCGTCGTGAAGACCGCGGTGCGCGAAGGGCCCGGCACGTTGCCTGCCGCGACGTTCTTCGAGCCCGTGCTCGCGCGCAACGGCTACACCCTCGCGCGCGTGCAGCCGCACACCGGACGCAAGCATCAGATCCGCGCCCACGCCTTCTGGCTCGGCCTGCCCGTGATCGGCGACAAACTCTACGGCGGCGACGATTCGCTCTACATGGAATTCGTGGCGCACGGCTGGACCAAGCGCCTCGGCGCCGCCCTCGAGATGGGCCGTCAGGCCTTGCATGCCGCCAAGCTCGAGTTCCGTGTCCCGCCGCGCATCACGCGGACCTTCGCCGCGCCCCTCGCGCCCGATATGCGCGCCTTCGTCGTCGCCAAGATGGGATTCAGCGAAGCGGAACTCGACGTAGCCTTGAAAGGTTAGAGACCCGGAAATCGTTTTCAGGTCTCGGGTCTCGGCAGTCGGGTCCCAGGTTCAGGTGTTCGGGTTCGGGCACAGGTTCAGGATCTGAATTTTACCCCGCACCCGCACCTGCACCTGAGCACCCGAACCAGATACCAGAGGCCCGAGACCTGGGACCCGGAAATGTCATCCATGACATAACGCCGCCGCATCCACGCACACGGCGCCGGCTTTTTTCAAGGCGATCGCGCAAGCATGCAAAGTCGCCCCGGTGGTGAGGACATCGTCGATGACGACGTAACGGGCAGCCGGGTCGACCGACAGGCCGTCCGCGACCGCGAACGCTCCGGCGACGTTCTGGCGGCGTTCCTGTCGGCCGAGCCGGGTCTGCGAGACGGTCTCATGCGACTTGCGCAGGAGGAATTCCGTCCGGCAGCCGGCCACATGCCTGCCGAGGAAGGTCGCGATGCGTTCCGCCTGGTTGTACCCGCGTTCGAACTTGCGGGCCGTGTGGAGTGGGACCGGCACCAGCACCGACCCGGCGAGGTGTCGTCGGAACAGGTCGTCGGCCAAGGCCGCGTGGGCGAGGTCGTCGGCCAGGAAGGGGCAGCGTCCGTATTTGATCCGGTGGATGATCCGGCGGGCGGGCCCGCGGGCGCGGAAGGCGCAGACCGCCCGGGCGAAGGCGGGCTGGAGGTCGAGGCAATGGGGGCAGGCCCGGTCGCCTTCGAGGATGCCTTCGAAGGGATGGCCGCAGGTCAGGCACCGCGGGTCGTGGATCCGCGGGAGCCGGTCTGCCCCGGCGGCGGACAGGTGCAGGCGGTCCTCGTCGTCCATCGGTTCCTGCGTGACCGCGCAGTCCCGCGGGAAGACCAAGTCGAAGAACCCGCGGTCGAGCTCAGCCAGCCACCCCATCGCGTTCGGCCTGCAGCCAGCGGGCCTTCCGGGCGAGACCCCAGGCAAAGCCGCCGGCTCCGGAGGAGCTGACGACCCGATGGCAGGGGATGAGGATCGCGAGGGGATTGGCGCCGAGGGCGCCGCCGACCGCTTGAGCGGAACGGCAGCCGACCGACTTCGCCAGCACGCCATAGGTGACGGTCTGGCCGGGGCGGATGCGCTGGCAGGCTTGCCAGACCTTGAGCTGGAAGCGGGTGCCGTGGGCGCGGACGGTGCGGACCTTCGGCAGGCGGCCGCGGACGACGACGCAGCCCCAGGACTTCAGCCGCTGACGGAAGGCGGCCGACCGGGTCGGCATCCGGAGGATCAGTTCGCCTGGTTCGGTCACCGCGACCACGAAGCCGTCGAGTGAGCCGACGCGCACCCGGCATCCGGCAAGGTCGGCGGGCATGACACGGATGGAGCGCATGTCGGCAGATTGCGTTTGCCCGTCCTGAGGTTCAATCCAAGGTTCACCTCAGACTATGGCTTTCGATTTCGACAGCTGTCCGGAACGCGCCGGGACCGACAGCACCAAGTGGCACAAGTACTCCGACAAGGACGTCATCCCTTGCTGGATCGCCGACATGGATTTCAAGGCGCCGCCCGCCGTCATCGAAGCCGTCCAGGCCCGCGCCGCGCATGGCGTGTACGGCTATCCTGCCCAGCGCGACGCCGTCTTCGCGTCCATCGTCAACCATGTCCGCCGTCGTCACGGCTGGGAGATCAAGCCCGAGTGGATCACGTTCATGTGCTCGCTCGTGCCCGGCATCCACGCCGCCATCCGCTGCGCCAGCAAGCCCGGCGAGTCCGTCGTCACGACCGTCCCCGTCTACCCGCCGTTCATGACCGCGCCGGTCCTGTCCGAGCGCAATCCGCTCAAGCTCGAGATGGTGTTCGAGGGCGGCCGCTGGACGTTTGACTGGGCCAAGCTCGAGGCCGCGTGCGCGCAGCCGCACGCCAAGGTGCTCCTGCTCTGCAATCCTTACAACCCGCTCGCCCGCGTCTTCGACCGCGCCGAGCTCGACCGCCTCGCCGCGCTCGTGCGCAAGCATGAGCTCACCGTCTGCTCCGACGAGATCCATTGCGACCTCGTCCTCGACCCGGCCGCGAAGCACACCGTCTTCGCCGCGATGGGCGAAGACCTCGCCGCGCGCACCGTCACCTTGATGGCCGCCAGCAAGACCTTCAACGTCGCCGGCCTCACCTGCGGCTTCGCGATCATCCCGGACGCGAACCTCCGCACGCGCTTCCGCCGCGTCCTCCAGGGACTCTCGCTCGACCAGAACGTCTTCGGCCTCGCCGCGACGCAGGCGGCGTTCGACCACGGCGAACCGTGGCGCCTCGAGTGCGTGGAATATCTCCGCGGCAACCTCGACCTCATCGAGCAGGAGCTCAAGTCCATGCCCGGCGTCGTCCTCCGTCAGCGCCCGCAGGCCAGCTTCCTCGTCTGGTTCGACATCACCGCCCTCGGCTTCGAGGACGCGCATGCCGAGTTCGAGAAGGGCGGCATCGGCTTCAGCAACGGCGCCGACTTCGGCGGCCCCGGACATGTCCGCCTCAATTTCGGCTGCCCCCGCGAACGCCTCCGTGAGATCCTGCGTCGCATGAAGAAGGTCGTGGCCCGCGCGCCCGGACGTCGGTCCTGATGACGTCTCGCGTCACCGCGCCTTGGTGGGCGCGCCCGACCATGCTGTCCTTGGATGGGCCGGCCTTCGTCGTGCTCGGCGGTCTGGCCGCCCGCGCCCGCTGGGCCGCCCGCGCGCCTGACCTGCTGCTCATGGCGTCCGTCGTCTGGGCTGGCTACCTGACCGACCGTTGGCTGGACGCGCGCTTCGACGAGGACGGCAAGACCTGGCGTCATGATTTCGCTTCGCGCTGGGCGCCGTGGTTGGTGACGTCGGCAGGGTTGGCGGCGCTGCTGGCCGTCTCCGCCGGCGCTCGGCTTGCCTGGTCGCCGACGATGGATTCGGCGTGGACCGCGTGCGGCTTGCTCGCCGGCGTCGCCGCGGTGTTCTCGGGTCGTTGGGTTCGCCTCGGCTGGGTCGCCCGCGCGTTCGTCGTCGCCTTGCTGATGACCAGCTTCTGCCTCTGGGGCGAAGCCTGGTCCCCGACGTCCGCCGGCAGCCTCGCCGTCTTGGCCGCCGCCAACCTCGCCGCGATCCGCCGCGCCGAGTTTCCGGACGAACGTCGGACGTCTCTGGTGGCTTATGGCGCGACGGTCGTCGGCCTTGGCTTCGCCGTGGCGGCGCCTTCGGTCTTGGCCGCGACGACCGTCGCGACCGCCGCCCTCCTTTGCCTGGGCGACCGGCTTACGCCTGTCGCCCCCGAGCGGAGCCGTGCCTTGGTCGATGTCCTTACGTTCGGCGCCTTGGTCCTCGCGATTGTCTTCGGATGAGGGGTAGGGGTAGTTAACGTCGTGGCTTATCGGGATGAGTTTGCGGAGCGAACGCATTGGGGCTGCGGGCGAGTCGGCGCGCCTTGAGGACGCCAGCGATATTGCTCGGCATGGAAAGCGCGGCGCGACGGAGTTGGTCGCACGCCCAGAAATGACGACCAAGTGAGGTCCGTTGCGTAAGCTTGATCACGTCGGCGGCGAGCCAGACGGATTGCTGCCACGTCACGAAGTCGGAGAGGCTGGCGATTTCCATCCCGTAAGCAGGCGGATGCTCGTTCCTCGTGCCAAGGGCTCACCTCTGATGCCTGTCACCTGACGGCCTTTGCCTGCCCCTGCCCCCACCCCTACCCCTGTCCCTTGCGTGTTTCCGTCGTTTTTTCGTACTCCTTTCTTTTTGACGAACCGCCGGGGAGTCCCATCGTCAGACGACTCAGGACAGTCCGATGGTGTAATGGTAGCACAGGAGATTCTGATTCTCCTTGTCTAGGTTCAAATCCTAGTCGGACTATTTCCTGAAAGCAGAAAGCCCTCTCACGAGGGCTTTTTCGTATCCAGTCCGAGCTTCGTCCGGAGGACGGCAAGCTCCTGGGGCTTGAGCACTGTTTCGACATGCCCGCAGTTCGGGCACACCAAGCAGTGCGATTCGTACCGCGCCCCTGACCAGAAGCCGCGGATCGCGGCTCGATCGAGCAGGGCGATGAAGCGGGCGGAGACGGCATGGCCCGCTCCTGCGAGCCCGACCAGCAGCTCGGGGTGATCGCAGGCGAGGCAGTTGCGTTGGAGGCGGGGGGCTTCGCTCATCGGGCGTTCCAGAAGATCATGAGGTTCTTGGTCTGGCGGCCGGCGACGATGAGGTCGGGCTTGCCGTCGCCGTCGAGGTCGGCGGCCTTGAAGTCTTCGACGGCGATCTCCTTGCCCGAGACCACGCTCGTGCGCCAGGCCTTGCCGGCGTCGTCGAGCGGGGTGAGCAGGCGGATGCCGGGATCGGCGCCGCGCCAGCCGACCATGACCTGGTCGGAGCCGGTGCCGAGGAAGTCGGCGCAGGCGACCGCGTGGCCTTCCTTGAAACCGTCGAGGACCTGGTTGCGCTGCCAGGCGCCGGAAGCGTCGCGCAGGTAGACCGCGGCAGCCGTGCCGTGCATCGGTTCGACGGTCGCGAGGAACGTCTGGCCGTTCGGCAGCTTGCCGTCGCGGACTTCGCCGACGCCGACGTTGGTCAGCTGGGTGGCGGTCCAGCCGCCGTCCTTCGGGGCGTTGAACCAGAGGCCTTCCTTGGAGCCGGAGACGACCTGCTGGCCGTCGGCCTTGTCCCAGCGCACGGGCTGGAGGTTATGCGTCATGTGGCCGACGTCGTTGATGACATGCATCTTCCACTCGTCCTTCGGGTTGGCGGGTTTCTCGTAGGCGATGAGCTTGGCGCCGGCGCCCGCGCCGGCCTTGTTGCCGAGGCCGTGGAGGGGCTGGACGACGAGGTCCCAGCGGCCCTTGGCGACTTCGACCCACTGCATGCGGTGGGTCGTCGGTTCGTGGTGCAGCTTCACCGCTTCCCACTTCTGGGTGCGGTCGGCCGGAGGGATCAGGTAGAACACCGCGCCGCTCTTCACCGTGTCGGACGGATTCCAGCCGGCGCCGATGGCGATGGAGCACTTCCCCGAGCCGTCGATGTCGCGCGCGGCGACGCACACGTTGTCTTCCTTGGTGAGGTTCTCGGCGATGACGTGCTTCTTCCAGTCCGGGTTGTGGTACCACTGCACGGTGGTCTTGTCGGCCAGGATGATGTCCGGCTTGCCGTCGCCGTCGACGTCGGCGATCGCGAGCCCGTAGCCGATCTCGATCTTGTCGATCTCCTGGGCGCGGAACTTCGGTTCCGGCGCGGCGGACGCGACGGCGGCAAGGAGGAGGGCGAGGAGCGGGGTCGGCTGCATGGGTTTTTGGGTAACCTATCCGACCCAGTCTGTCGACCGCAGTTCCCCAGCAGTTCAGGCAGGTGCAGCACCACGCACGGCCCTCTCTTTCTGGCATCCCTGGCCAACCAGCCAACGGTTCAACCATTCAACCCGTGAGGCGTCTCCGGGCCTCCGGGCCCCTTTTTATCTCAGGCCGTGAGGCGCTCGAGGCACTCCGCGTAGAGCGCCTGCGTCTTCTGCACGACGTCGGCCGGCAGGGTCGGGCCCGGCGCGGTCTTGTTCCACGGCTGGGATTCGAGCCAATCGCGGACGAACTGCTTGTCGTAGGAAGGCTGGGCGCGGCCGGGCTGCCAGGTGGCGGCAGGCCAGTAGCGGGAGGAGTCGGGCGTCAGGACTTCGTCGATGAGGACGAGCGAACCGTCGGGGGCGCTGCCGAATTCGAACTTCGTGTCGGCCAGGATGACGCCGGCCTTGGCGGCGCGTTCGGCACCCATGCGGTAGAGCGCGATCGAGGTCTCCTGCACGGTGCGGAAGACCTTCTCGCCGAGGATCTCGCCGCAGCGGGCGCGGGTGATCGCCTCGTCGTGACCTTCGGCGGCCTTGGTGGAAGGGGTGAAGATCGGCTGCGGCAGCTTCGAGCCGTCGAGCAGGCCGGCCGGGAGCGGGTGGTCGAGGATGCCGCCGGTCTTCTGGTATTCCTTGAAGCCCGAGCCCGCGAGGTAGCCGCGGACGACCGCTTCGACCGGAAGCGGCTTGAGCTTGCGCACGAGCATCGAGCGCGGGATCAGGTGCTCGTGGCCGTGGAGGGCCTTGGCCAGCGCGTTGGCATGGTCGGGCACGAGGTGCGTCGGGAAGACGAGGCGGGCCTGGTCGAACCACCAGAGGCTGATCTGGGTGAGCAGGATGCCTTTGCCGGGGACGCCGTTGGGCATCACGACGTCGAAGGCCGAGAGGCGGTCGGTCGCCACGATCAGGTAATGCGAGCCGAGGTCGAAGACTTCGCGGACCTTGCCCTTCGCCTTGAGCGGGTAGGGCAGGCCGGTGACGGTCATCAGCGCTTCGGTGGGCAAGGGCGGCGTCTTCATCCTGCCACGGAGATAGGGGACGGCGGGGCGGCAGGGCAAGGTGGTTCGTCGTTGTGGCCGCAGGTCCCGCGGCCAGCATCCGCTCCGCCTGATGGAACTCCGCGACGCCCATTGCCATTACCAGTTCGCCGAGGTGCCTTACGCCGCGGTCGAGCAGGCCCGGGCGGACGGCGTGGGCCAGGCGATGATCAACGGCAGCGCTCCGGCCGACTGGGAAGACGTGGCCGCGCTCGGTCGGCGCGACCCGCGTAACCGCGTGTCGTTCGGCCTGCACCCGTGGGATGTGCCGACCGCGCCGGAAGGCTGGGCGGAGACCTTGCGGACTTATCTCGTCGCGCATCCGGCGGCCGGCGTCGGCGAGATGGGGCTGGACCGTTGGGTGAAGGATTTCGACCCCGCCGCGCAGGAGAAGGCCTTCCGCGCGCAGCTCGCGCTCGCCGTCGAGCTCGACCGCGCGCTCACGATCCACTGCGTCAAGGCGATCGGCCCGCTGATGGATATCCTCCGCGCGGCCGCGCTCCCGCGGCGCGGCTTCCTGCTGCATAGCTGGAACGGCCCCGTCGAACTCGTGCCCGAACTCGCGCAGCTGGGGGCGTATTTTTCCTTCAGCGCGCATCACCTCATCCCGCGCAAGGCCGACCTCCGCGTCCAGTTCGCCGTCGCGATCCCGCGCGAACGCATCCTCATCGAGACCGACGCGCCCGCGTTGTGCCCCGCGCCGGAGTTCCGCCTGCGCGAACTCGCGCCGGCCGCCGACGGCACCGAGCAGAACCACCCGTCCAATCTCGTGCGTAACAACGCGGAACTCGCGAAGACCATGGGCGTGACGCCCGAAGCCTCCGCCGCGCTGACCGCCGCGAACTTCGCGCGCCTATTCGGGGCGTAGCAGCGAGAGCCGGAGCGCCTCGCCGGCGGCCGCGAGGCCAAACGCGCCGGCCACGTGCGACGCCGTGCCATAGCCCCATTCGCAGTTCGGACGCAGGTCTTCGCCTTCGGGGATCTCGCCCCCCGGCAGGCCTTCGCAGTCCGCCGGCTGCGTGAAGGGTTCGTCGGACCACACGCAGGAGACGCCGAAGGGGGCCTTGCCGCGCGGGAAGTCGAAGTTCTGGCGGAGGCGTTTGCGCACCAGCATCATCAGCGGGTCGTCGCGCGAGTCGCGGAGGTCGGTGATCTTGATGCGCGTCCCGTCGAGGCGTCCGGCGCAGCCGCCGACCGTGACCACGGGCAGCTTGCGGTTCGTCGCCTCGGCGATCAGGCCGCATTTCGGCGAGAGCGCGTCCATCGCGTCGATCACCACGCCGTCGAAGTCGGCGAGCACCTCGTGCGGATTGAACCGCGAAAGGAAACGCTGGTGCAGGGTCGTGCGGATCTTCGGGTGGATCGAGCGGGCGCGTTCGGCCATCGCCTCCGTCTTCGGCTTGCCGTCGTTGCCCGCGACCGCGTGGAGCTGCCGGTTCGTGTTCGAGACGCAGACCGCGTCGCCGTCGACCATCGCGAGGTGGCCGACGCCGGAGCGGGCGAGCGCCTCGACGGTCCAGGAGCCGACGCCGCCGAGACCGACGACGAGGAAGGACGAACGGGCGAGGCGTTCCATGCCGGCGCGTCCGTAGAGACGGCCGATGCCGGCGAAGCGTTGGAGGTGGTCCGCGTCCATGACCCTATCAAGGCGGTAAGCGGCTTCCCTCCAAGGAACAAACGCATCTCCTCCGGGCTTGATGGCGAGAGCCGGGTCGGCATCCTCCGTCCGGATGTCCGCCGAAGAGAAATCCCCGCCGTCCGAAGCCGTCCGCGGCCCGCTCCGGCCTCTTTGGGCGACGGCGCTCCGGCGCGGCTTCGTGGGCCTCCTGGTCGGCCTCGCCGTCGCGCTGGTCTTCGCCGTGTTCGACCACCGCAAGGCCAACTCCGTCAGCAAGGTGTTCGTCCAGGCGCGCGTCATCCTGCTCCAGTATCAGGTCGAGAAGGGCGCTTGGCCCAAGGATTTCGACCTGAACGCCCCGGGCGACCAGTTCGGCGGCTTCAGTTTCGACCTCCTGAACGACGCGCTGGGCAAGTGCGACCTCGCCGGCAAGTGGGCCTTCGTCGCGAAGTCCGCGGCCGGCGGACCGGCGATCGTGTTCACGCCCGCCGAGCCCGACCGCGCGTTCCGGCGCGTCCTCGGGGCCGTCGACCATTGGCTCGACGACGGCGACGCCGCGACGGGCGACCTGCGCGTGGGCGAAGGCGACGCCTCGCTCAGGCTGTCGGCCGAGTGATCGCTTCGGCGCGTTCGCGCAGGTCGGCCTCGAAGAGCGCGTCCACGAGCTGGTCGAGGTTGCCCTCGAGGACCTGCTCGATGCCATGGACAGTGAGGTCGATGCGGTGGTCCGTGATGCGGTTCTGCGGGAAGTTGTAGGTCCGGATGCGTTCGGAGCGGTCGCCCGAGCCCACCTGCGTCTTGCGGGCGTCGGCGCGGGCCTCGCGTTCCTTGGCGCGCGTCATGTCGAGGAGGCGCGAGCGCAGCACGCGGAGGGCCTTCATGCGGTTGCGCAGCTGGGAGCGTTCGTCGGCGCAGTAGACCATCAGCCCCGTCGGCTTGTGGATGATCTGCACCGCGGACTCCGTCTTGTTGACGTGCTGGCCGCCGGCGCCGCTCGCGCGGGCGACGGACATGTCGAGGTCCTCCGGCTTCAGGACGACCTCGGCCTCCTCGGCCTCGGGGAGGACCGCGACCGTGGCGGCGGAGGTATGGACGCGGCCCGAGGCCTCCGTGGCCGGGACGCGCTGGACGCGGTGGACGCCGGCCTCGTGGCGGAGGAGGGCGGTGGCGCCTTCGCCTTCGACGAGCAGGACCGCGTCGCGGACCCCGCCCAGGTCGGAGTGGGAGAGGGACATCAGCTCGTGCTTCCAGCCCTTCTTCTCGGCGAAGCGGGTGTAGGCGCGGAGGAGCTCGCCGGCGAAGAGGGAGGCCTCCTCGCCGCCCGTGCCGGCCCGGATTTCTACAAGAGCATTACGAGAATCATCCGGATTCGGCGGGATGATGGCCCGGATCAGCTGTTCCCGGGCCGTCTCGACGGCCGGCTCCAGGCGGGCGACCTCGTCCGCGGCCATCGCCCGCATCTCCGCATCGGCCTCGCCGGCCATCGCGCGGGCCTCGGCGAGCTCCTTTTCCAGGCCCGTCAGGACGTCGTCGGCCTTGACCGCCTTGGAGGTGAAGCGCAGTTCGGCGCCGAGGGCGGCGGCCCGGCGGTTGTCGGCGAAGGTCGCGGGGTCGGCCAGCAGCCCCTCGAGTTCGGCCAGGCGGCGGCGGAAGCCGGTCAGGTCGGGACGGAGGGGGCTGGCGGACATCGGTGAGGGGGTTAATCGGGCTTGGACAGGAGTCGCCCGTTCGTTATTCAATGGAGTGCGGCAGGCTCCCCTCCGCAAGCCCGACCTTCATCCCTTGTCCGACCGACATGCAGCCCACGGAACCCGCGCTCCGCGGCACCCACGTCCTCACCTGTGTGTGGGACTTCGACAAGACCCTCTGCCCCGGCTACATGCAGACCCCGCTCTTCAAGGCCTTCGGGGTCGACGAGGAGCAGTTCTGGAAGGAAACCAACCAGCTTCCGGCGCTTTACGCCCGCAAGGGCATCCGCACGCCCAAGGACTCCGTCTACCTCAACCACCTCCTCAGCTACGTGAAGTCGGGCCTGATGAAGGGGCTGACCAACGCCCGCCTCCGCGAGCTGGGCGCCGAGATCGAGCTCTGCCCGGGCCTGCCGCAGTTCTTCCCGGCCCTCAAGGAGCACGTCCGCGAGCTCGGCCGGAGGCATAACGTCGAGGTCGTCCTCGAGCATTACGTCATCAGCACCGGCCTCGCCGAGATGATCCGCGGCACCTCGCTCGCCGCGCATTGCGACGGCATCTACGGCTGCGAGTTCCTCGAGCACCCGCTCCCGCCGCACTTCACCAAGCAGGACGAGCTCTCCCTCGACCTGCCCACCGAGATCACCCAGGTCGCCGCGATGGTCGACAACACCATCAAGACCCGCTTTCTCTTCGAGATCAACAAAGGCTCGAACAAGAACGCCGACATCGACGTCAACGCCGTCGTGCGCCCCGAGGACCGTCGCGTGCCGTTCGAGAACATGATCTACGTCGCCGACGGCCCGAGCGACGTCCCCGTCTTCTCCCTGCTCCGCAAGAACGGGGGCAAGGCCTTCGCGGTCTACGTGCCCGAGAGCGAGGCCGAGTTCGCGCAGAACGACGCGCTCCTGCAGGCCGGCCGCGTGCACGGCTACGGCCCGTGCGACTACTCCGCCGCCTCCTTCACGCCCAAGTGGATCCGCCACGCCCTCGCCGGCATGGTCGAACGCCTCGCGCAGGAACGCACGCGCGCCCTGGCGGCCCGCGTCACGCGTCCGCCCCGCCATCTGCACGCCGATCCCGCGCCTCCCGGCGCCGCGGACGCCGCCTCGCAGGGAACCCTCTTCGGAGAATAATCATGCCCGCCCCCGCCCGCAAACGCTCGACCACGCTCGCCCGCCCGGCCAGCGAGAGCAAGCCCCTCCTCGCCGCGATGCTCGCCCTCGTCGGCGTCTTCCTGCTCGTCGCGATGATCACGCACACCAGCAACGAGGCGAGCTGGTGGCCGTCGGACGACACCACCGTCAAGACCGCGGGCAACTACTGCGGCGTCCTCGGCGCCAGCGTCGCCGTCCTCTTCTTCAACCTCTTCGGCTACGCCGGGTTCTTCATCCCGTTCTTCGTCCTGGCGGCCGCCTGGTTCGCCCTCAACCAGCGGGCGCACACGCTCTGGCCGGTGAAGGTCACGCTGATGGTGCTGTGCGTGGTGATCTTCGCCCCCATCCTCACGCTCTGGCTCGGCACGTCCACGGACGCCGCCGCGTCGTTCGACCCGAAGGGCGCCGGCGGCGTGCTCGGCGGCGTGCTCTACGGGTCGGTGTTCCACCCGTTCCTCGGCGATTACGGCTCCTGGATCCTCGTCTTCCCTTACGGCTTCTGCCTCCTCGGCGCGCTGGCCGACGACCCGAAGGCCACGCTCGCTTCCTGGATCTCCGAGATGCGCGACGGCATGGGCGCCTGGAACGCCGACCGCAAGGCCGCCGCCGCCAAGGCCGCGGAAGAACAGCGTCGACGTGACGCCGCCGCCGCCGAGCTGCGTCGCAAGCAGCAGGAAGTCGTCGGCGCCGCCATCGCGGTGCCCCAGCCGAAGGAGGCCGCCAAGCCGGCCACGAAGGCCGCGCCGGTCATCGTCGACATCCCGCACGAAGGCCCCGCGGAGGACGAGGACGTCGGTCCCGACCTCGTTGATTCCGATAACGTCACCATCTCTTCCGACACCGAGGCCAAGGACAAGAAGCCCGAGAAGCCGAAGCCCGTCGCCGAGGAGGAAGAGGATCACGAAGAGGAGGAGGCCGAAGCCAAGCCGGCGCGCAAGCAGCCCGAGCCGCTCGGCCCCAACGCCGGCAAGGTGCTCGTCGTCCAGCCCGACAAGATCGAGAAGGCCCGCGCGAGCCAGGTCATCAAGAAGCGCGGCGACTACGTCTTCCCTGAGATCAAGATGCTCAACGAGCCGGCCGACGGCTCCAAGGCCGCCCCCGAGGATTTCCGCAAGCGCGCCGCCGACCTGATCGAGACCCTCAAGCAGTTCAAGGTCGACTGCGTGCCTGTCGACCCTGCCAACGGCGTCGACGTCGGCATCCAGCAGGGCCCGTCGATCACCCGCTACGAGATCAAGCCCGCCCCCGGCGTGCGCGTGGAGAAGATCTCCAACCTCTCGAACAACATCGCGATGAACCTCGAGGCCGAGGCCGTGCGCATCCTGGCGCCCGTGCCGGGCAAGGGCACCGTCGGCATCGAGATCCCGAACAAGAGCCGCAAGGACGTCCTCCTCCGCGAGATCATCGAATCCAAGGCCTGGGCCGAGGCCGCCATGGAGCTGCCCGTCGTGCTCGGCGTGGACAGCGTCACCAACAAGCCCGTCATCCAGGACCTCGCGAAGATGCCGCACGCGCTCATCGCCGGCGCCACCGGCCAGGGCAAGTCCGTCTGCATCAACGCGATCATCGTCTCGCTCCTCTACCGCTGCACGCCGCAGGACCTGCGCTTCATCATGGTCGACCCCAAGGTCGTCGAGCTGAAGATCTACAACAACCTGCCGCACCTGCTGATCCCGGTCGAGACCGACCCCAAGCGCGTCCCCGCCGCCCTCAAGTGGCTCATCGCGGAGATGGGACAGCGCTACAAGATCTTCGCCAAGTGCGGCGTGAAGAACATCACCGGCTTCAACGCCAAGATCGCCAAGGAGGCCGGTGCGCCCAAGCAGGAGGAGCTCGCGCTCAGCCCCGAGGAGCGGGCCGCCGCGGCCGAGGCGGCGGAGGCGGTCATCGACGACGGCATCCGCGTCCCGACCGAGAAGCTGCCCTACATCGTCTGCATCATCGACGAGATGGCGGACCTCATGATGGTCGCGGCCAAGGACATCGAGACGTCGGTCGCGCGTATCGCCCAGCTGGCCCGCGCCGCCGGCATCCACCTCGTGCTCGCCACGCAGCGTCCGTCGACGGACGTCATCACCGGCCTCATCAAGGCCAACCTGCCGACGCGCATCGGCTTCAGGGTCCCCTCGCAGATCGACTCCCGCACCATCCTTGACCGCGGGGGCGCCGAGGCGCTCATCGGCAAGGGCGACATGCTTTTCGTGCCGCAGGGCAGCGCCACGCTCAACCGCGTGCAAGGCGCCTTCGTCGGCGAGCAGGAGGTCGCCGCGATCGTGGAATTCCTCGCCGAGAAGAACGGCAAGCCCGAGTTCGCCCAGGACGTCATCCAAGCCATCCGGGACGGGTCGATGGATGGCGCCGCTGGCGAAGACGGCGAAGACGGCGAGGATCCGCTCGTCGCGCAGAGCTGGGCCATCATCAAGCAGACCAAGCGGGCCTCGGTCTCGATGCTCCAGCGTAAGCTCAGCATCGGTTACAACAAGGCCGCGCGCATCATGGACCTGCTCGAGGAGAAGGGGTACGTCGGGCCGGAGAACGGCTCCAGCCCGCGCGAGATCCTGGTCGACTGACCTGACGCGCTCCCTCCAAGCGAAGACCCCGGCCTCTTGCGAGCGCCGGGGTCTTTTCTTGGCCGAGGTGGCCGCGGCTTACTGCTTCGCCTTCTTCTTGCGTTCGGGCGCGCCCGGCTTGGCTTTCGCCGGAGCGTCGACCGCCGGTTCGGGCACGGGCTTGGTCGGGTCGACCGTCGGCGCGGGGGCGTTGGGATCGTAGAACGGCTTGGGCTCGGGCGTGGCGGGAGCGTCCTTGGCCGGTTCCGCGGCGAGGGCGAGGCCGGCGAGCAGCAGAGGGGCGAGCAGGGAGGGTTTCATGGGGTTGAGAGTGATACAGCGGATGGCCGCGGAAGTTTCAACCTCGGCGTCCGGGCATGAAAAAGCCCCGTCGTCCGGGGCTGTCTCGTCTCAGGCGCGGAGCCCTTATTGGGCGGTCGCGTCCTTCGAGGCCTTCTTCGAGGTCGGCTTGGTCGCCGGCTTGGGCGCGTCCGCGGCAGGCGCCGGGGCGTCGGCCTTCGGCTCTTCGGTCTTCTGGGCGTCGGCGTCCTTCTTGGCTTTCTTCAGTTCCTTGGCGGCGGTGGCTCCGGCGACGACGGCGGTCTCGGCCAGCTTGGCGTTGGAAGGGGAGGCGGCCTTGTCGGTGCCGATCGCGGCGAGCTTGTCGGCTTCGGCCTGCGCGGCCTTGGCGGCGTCGAGGGCGATCTGCGTGGCGGCGTCGACGGTGTCGCCGACGAGCGAGGTCGGTTCGGCGGCGGCAGCGGCCGCGGTATCCTTCTTGGCTTTCTTGGTGGAGGTCGGCTGCGGTTGGTCGAGGGTGACGGTACCCGAGCTGCTGGTCGGATTCTTCGTCGTCGGGGTGGCGGCCGAGGCGAGCGCGACGGCGGCGAGCAGGGCGAGGAGGGGGGGCTTCATGTTATGGATAATACACCACAGCCGGAGCGGAGTTTCAACTCCTGTCAGGGCGAAAGATGAAGAAGACCGCCCCCAGGATGCAGAAAAAGGCCCATAAGTAGTCCCATTTCCACTTCTCCCCGAGGAAGAAGACCATGAAAGGAACGAAAACCACGAGCGTGACGCACTCTTGGGTCATCTTCAGCTGGGCGCCGGAAAGGCCGCCGGCATGCCCGAGCCGATTGGCCGGCACCATGATCAGGTATTCGGCCAGGGCGATGCCCCAGCTGACCAACGCCGCGAGCCACCAAGGGCTTTGCTGCATCATGCGCAGGTGGCCGTACCAAGCGAAGGTCATGAAGAGGTTCGACGCCGCGAGCATGGCGACGGTCAGCAGGGTGGCGCGGAGCAGGGCGGGTTCCATGAGGTCTTCGGTATTCTTCGCCTATTCGCTTGCGGCCTCAAGTTTATCCCCACTGTAAGTGCCTTCGATGTCCTCCATCGAAACCTTGTTCGGTCAGAACCGCGTGTGGTCGGAAGGCGTCCGTCGCCGCGACCCCTCTTTCTTCGAGACGCTGTCCAAGCAGCAGACGCCGCGTTACCTCTGGATCGGCTGTTCCGACAGCCGCGTCCCGGCCAACGAGATCGTGGGCCTGCTGCCCGGCGAGCTCTTCGTGCATCGCAACGTCGCCAACGTCGTCGTGCACACCGACCTCAACTGCCTCTCGGTGCTGCAGTACGCGGTGGACGTCCTCAAGGTCGAGCACGTCATCGTCTGCGGCCACTACGGTTGCGGCGGCGTCCAGGCCTCGCTCGAACGCCGCAAGGTCGGCCTTGTCGACAACTGGCTGCGCCACGTGCGCGACGTGCACCACAAGCACGCCCTCTTCGTCGAATCCGTGCTGGGGCCCGCCAAGCTGGACACCCTCTGCGAGCTCAACGTCATCGAGCAGGCCGCCAACGTCTGCCATTCCACCGTGATGCAGGACGCCTGGGCGCGCGGGCAGAAGGTCGAAGTCCATGCCTGGATCTACGGCCTTCGCGACGGCCTGCTCAAGGACCTCGGCCTGAACGTCTCGTCGCTCGAGGCGCTGACGCCGGCGTACGGCAAGGTCCTCGCGCACTACCGCCGCCTGGGTGGAACCGCTGGGTGATAGGTCCGCTTGAGCGCATGGTCCGCCGCGCCAGCGTGGCGGGATGATTTCCCAGGATCGTCCGCGCGAACGGCTGGTGCGGCTCGGGCCGCGCGCCTTGCTCGACGCCGAGCTCATCGAGCTGCTCATCGGCACCGGCACCAAGGGCGCGCCGGCGCCGGTCGTCGCCGCGGCCTTGCTCGCCGAGTCGGGGTCGCTCGCCGCGCTGGCGACCTGGGACACGCACGACTTCGGCCGCGTGCATGGGCTGGGTCCGGCGAAGGGCGCGGAACTCGCCGCGGCGATGGAGCTCGCCCGGCGGATCCGGGAGCGGGCGCACGATCCGGGCGAGAAGCTCGATGCGCCCGCCAAGGTGTGGGCGCGTCTTGAGCCGTTCGCGGCCGGCCTCTCGGTGGAGAAGTGCTGGGTCCTTTGCCTGAACCGCCGCAACCGGCTCCTCGCGCTGCACGAGGTGAGTTCCGGGACGGCGACGAGCTCGCTCCTGCATCCCCGCGAGGTGTTCCGGCAGGCGCTGAAGCATGCCGCCTCGGCCGCGATCGTGGCGCATAACCATCCCAGTGGGGATCCGACGCCCAGCCCGGCCGACCGCGCCGTCACGCGGCAGCTGGCCGACGCCGGACGGGTCGTGGGGGTCGAATTGCTCGACCATGTCGTGATCGGCCGGCCGGAGGCCGATCCGGGAGGCAAAGGGTGGTTCAGTTTCGGCGAGGCGGGCTTGATTTAGAGGAACTTACCCCTGACTTTGGGGGTCAGAACCCCATGTCCCTTTCCCGGTCCCTCAAGATCGCGGCCGCGCTCGCCGTCGTCGCCCTCCTGGCCTTCGCCGCCCGCCAAGGCCAGCGCTACTACAAGAAGAACCTCGCCGCTCCGCGCGCCGGGGAGGTCGTGTACCGCGACGACTGCATGCGCTGCCACGGACCCGTCGGCCAAGGCGTCGCCGGCAAGGCCGACGAGCCGCTCGTCGGCGAGAAGTCGGTCGCGTCCCTCGCCAAGTACATCGTCCGCGAGATGCCCGAGAACGACCCCGGCACTCTTTCGCTCGCCGATGCGACCGCTTCCGCCGAGTACATCCACAAGGCCTTCTATTCCGCCGAGGCGCGCGCCCGCAATCATCCGCCCCGCATCGAGCTCGCGCACCTGACCGTCCGCCAGTACCGCGAGAGCATCGCCGACCTCCTCGGTTCGCTCCGCGGCGCCAACGGCACGACCGAGTCCGGCGGCCTCGCCGGCACCTATCGCGAGCGTCCCGAGCGCGACCCGAAGATGCCGGACCGCAACCGTCCGGAGACCACCTTCAAGCAGCAGGTCGACCCGGTGATCGACTTCGACTTCGGCGACAAGGCTCCCGAGAAGGGCACCTATGCCGCGCAGTTCACGATCAACTGGAGCGGTTCGGTGCTGATCCCCGACACCGGCGAATACGAGTTCCGCGTCACTTCTCCGAACGGCGTGCGTCTCTACGTCAACCCGCCCGAGAACGGCAGCGAGAAGAACGCGCTCATCGACCTCTGGGTGAGCTCCGGCATGTCGCGTTCGGCCCAGGCGCCCATCTTCCTGCTCGGCGGCCGCAGCTACCCGCTGAAGCTCGAGTTCTTCAAGTTCAAGGACAAGTCCGCCGGCCTGAAGCTGGAGTGGCGTCCGCCCGGCGGAGCCTGGACGGTGATCCCGAACACGAACCTTTCCCCGAAGTATTCCTCCTTCGTGAACGTCGTCTCCGTGCCGCTGCCGCCGGACGACGGCAGCATCGGCTATGAACGCGGCGCTTCCGTGTCGCGCGAATGGACGGAGGCCGTCGCCAAGGGCGCCCTGCAGGTCTCCGCGCTCATCGGCCCGAATCTCTTCGCCCTGGCCGGCACCAAGGCCGACGCGCCGGACCGCGCCGAGAAGCTCAAGGCCTTCTCGCTGCGCTTCGCCCAGCTCGCGTACCGCCATCCGCTGACGGCCGAGCAGAAGGCCGACCTCGAGAAGATCTACGCCGCGGACATCGCCCCGGAGGTCGCCGCCAAGCGCTCCTTCATCTTCACGCTTTCGAGCCCCTACTTCCTCTATCCCGGCATCGGGGCGCAGGACGACTACGCCGTCGCCTCGCGCCTCGCGCTTTCGCTCTGGGATTCCGTGCCCGACGCCCCGCTGCTCCAGGCCGCGGCCGCCGGCCAGCTGAAGACCGACGCCCAGGTGCGCAAGCAGGCCCAGCGCATGATGGCGAATCCGCGCGCCAAGGCCAAGCTCCGCGACTTCCTCCACCACTGGCTGCAGGTCGAGGAAGGCTCCGAGATCGCCAAGGACCAGAAGGAGTATCCCGGCTTCGACCAAGGCGTCGTGATGGATCTCCGCACCTCGCTCGACCTCTTCGCCGAAAGCATCGTCTGGTCCGAGCAGTCCGACTACCGCCAGCTGCTGCTCGGCGACACGATCCTGATGAACGACCGCCTCGCCAAGTTCTACGGCCAGAAGATCGCGCCCGGCGCCGGCTTCCAGCCGGTCAAGATGGACGCCGACCAGCGCGCCGGCGTGCTCACGCACCCCTACGTGCTCGCGACCTTCTCCTACACCAAGTCCAGTTCCCCGATCCACCGCGGCGTCTTCGTGACGCGCAACATCCTGGGCCGCATGCTCAAGCCGCCGCCCATGGCGATCGCCTTCATGGACGACAAGTTCGACCCGTCGTTCACCATGCGCGAGAAGGTCACCGAGCTGACCGCCAAGCCGGCCTGCCAGTCCTGCCATGTCACGATCAATCCGCTCGGTTTCAGCTTCGAGCGCTTCGACGCCGTCGGCCGCGTGCGGGCGACCGACAACAAGAAGCCCGTCGACGTCGTCGCGGACTACACCACCTCGGACGGCAACGTCATCAAGCTCACCGGGGCCCGTGATGTCGCGACCCATGCCGCCGAGAGCCTCGCCGGCCAGACCGGCTTCGTCCGCAACCTCTTCCAGTCGCTCGTCAAACAGCCTCCGACCGCTTATTCACCCGAACTCCTCGGGCAGCTGACCGAGAAGTTCCGCGCCGGCGGCTTCCATGTCCGTAACCTCGCCGTCGAGGTCGCCGTCGTCGCGGCGCTCCGGCCGACGGCCACCGCACCCGCCCCTTCCAATCGCTAAGACCATGTCGCTCCAACATCGCCGGGAATTCCTCCGTCGCCTCGGCCTCTCGGCCGCGGCCTTGCCTCTCCTGGGCGGGCTCGCCTCGCTCGGCGCCGCCGAGCCGGCGGGGGCTCGCCGCCAGCGCGTCATCTTCGTCTTCTCTCCGAACGGCACCGTCCCGCCGGCCTTCTGGCCCGAGGAGGAAGGTGCCAGCTTCAAACTGAAGCCGATCATGAAGCCGTTCGAACCGTTCAAGGATCGGATGCTCACGCTCAAGGGCGTGAACAACCGCGTCCGCGGCGACGGCGACTCGCACATGCGCGGCATGAGCTGCCTGCTCACCGGCATCGAGCTCTTCCCTGGCAACATCATGGGCGGCGGCGGCGCGCCGGCCGGGTGGGCCAGCGGTCCCTCGGTCGACCAGGTCATCCGCAACTACCTGCAGTCCAAGCCCGAGACCAAGACCCGGATGGGGTCCCTTGAGATCGGCGTCGGCGTCGGCAATCGCGCCGACCCGTGGACCCGCTGGAGCTATGCCGGTCCGAATCAGCCCGTGGCCCCGATCTCGAGCCCCTACGAACTCTTCGACAAGCTTTACGGCTCGATGAAGGAAGGCGAGAACCTCGGCTCCGTGCTCGATGGCCTCAAGGACGACATCTCGAAGGTCGCCAACGCCGTCGACAAGGAAGACCGCGGCCTCCTCGACCAGCACGCCACCGCCTTGCGCGAGCTCGAGCGCGGCCTCAAGGAGAGCCAGTCGCAGGCCGCCCTCAAGGTGCCGGCGCCGCCTCAGGCCGGCGTCCCCCTCGACAACGACAGCATCCCGACCATCACGCGTCTCCAGACGGAGCTGCTCATCAGCGCGTTCCAGAACGACATGGCGCGCGTCTCGACGTTCCAGTTCACCAATTCGGTCGGCGGCGCCCGCATGAAGTGGATCGGCATCGACGAAAGCCACCACTCGCTGTCGCACGATCCGGACCTCAACTCCGTCTCGGTCGAGAAACTCATCAAGATCAACACCTGGTTCGCCGAGCAGATCGCCTTCCTTGCGAAGCGCCTGCAGGAGACCCCCGAGCCGAACGGAAAAGGCAGCATGCTGGACAACACCACCATCGTCTGGACGAATGAGCTCGGAAAGGGCAACAGCCACACGCACGAAGACATCCCTTGGGTGCTCATCGGCGGCGGCCTGGGCTTCAAGGCCGGACGGGCGCTCAAGTTCAAGAAGGAGCCCCACAACCGACTTCTCATGGCGATCGCCAAGGGCTTCGGTCATCCGATGAAGACTTTCGGCAATCCGAGCCTCTGTGAGGGCGGGGCGCTGAATCTCAGCTAAGGTCTAGGTGGCAAGAGGATGGCGGTCAGGTAAAGCCATCCGCTCAAAGGGAGGCCGGAATGAATGCTGCGGGCTTTGAACCCCGGCCATTCATTCCGGTCTCCGGTCATCTTTTTGATTCGGGCCAACGCAGGCGGATGCGATGTCGTCGCATCCCTGCCTGGCTTCATCTGCCATCTGCCATCTACTTTAAAGAGGTCCCCCGCCTGTGCCGATTCCGATTGGAGCTCCACTTATTCCTGGATTTAGGTGGGCGGTACGTTGCCACGGCTCGGACGAGGCCGGTCGGGTCGCACCTCCCGTATATTATGTTCGTAGGGAAGGGAGGCTGCCGCGGGTGTCGAACACCGCAGGGGACGTTCAATATGGAGCGAATATCCCCGAAAAGCAAGCGGGTGGGCGGAACAGGGTAGATTTCCCCGTGTCGAGGACTACAACCTCCCCATGCGATACCCCTGCGCGATCCTCCTCCTGTGTCTCGGACTTGTCGGCTGTCAGCAGCACCAAGCTCGTCCCGACGTCGTCCCGGCCGATTACGTCGGCCTCCAGGCGCCGAAGACCGCCTCGTTGCTCCTCCAGAAGGACGATCGCCTGGCCATCTGCGGCGACTCCATCACCGAGCAGAAGAAGTACAGCCTGCTGATGGAGTCTTACATCGTCGCCGCGCGTTCCGACCTGCACGTCACCGTCCGCCAGTACGGTTGGAGCGGCGAGCAGGCAGGCGGTTTCCTCAAGCGCATGGACAACGACGTCCTGCGTTTCAAGCCCACCGTCGCCACCACCTGCTATGGCATGAACGATTTCCGATACGTCCCGCAGGACGACGCCATCGCCGCGACCTATCGCCAGAACCAGACCGCCGTCGTCCGCAAGTTCAAGGAAGCCGGCGTGCGGGTCGTGCTCGGTTCGTCGGGCACCATCCATTCCGTCCCGCCATGGGTGAAGTCGGCCAAGGGCACCTGGCAGACGCTCAACCTCGCGCTGCTGAATTTCCGCAACATCGACATCGAGGTCGCGCAGGCCGAGCAGGTCGCGTTCGCCGACGTCTATTGGCCCATGCTCGTGAAAGGTCATGAAGCCCGCGCCAAGTATGGCGAAGGCTTCAAGCTCGAAGGTCCCGACGGCGTGCACCCCGGCTGGGCCGGTCATGTCATGATGGCGACCGCCTTCCTCGAGGGACTCGGACTCCGCGGAGATGTCGGCCAGATCAACGTCGACCTCGCCGCCGGCAAGGCCACCGCCCGCGAAGGCCAGCGCATCATGAAGTTCGAGAACGGCGAGGTCGCCCTCCGCAGCTTCCGCCTGCCGTTCTCGTTCGAGCCGGGCGATGTCGCCAAGGATGACACCCTCGCCGCCGGCGTGGCGTTGGCCGACTTCCAGAAGAAGCTGAACCGACTGACCCTCAAGGTCGCCGGCGCCAAGACCGCCCAGGTGAAGGTCACCTGGGGCGCCGAGGCCAAGGTCTTCTCCGCCGACCAGCTCGCCAAGGGAATCAACCTCGCGGTCGAGTTCCCGAAGAATCCGACCTCTGACACCTTCGCCGCGATCTGGAAGGCCGTGGCCGAGAAGCAGGCCTATGAGACCAAGCAGATCAAGACCCTCTTCCGCAGCCCCGAGGCCAAGAAGGACATGGAAGCCGTCGTGAAGAGCTCTCAGGTCGAGTTCGATCGCCTGGCCGCCGCCGTGAAGGCCGCCGTCAAGCCCGTCAACTCGACCATCAAGTTCGAAGAGGTGCGCTGAGCGACCTCCCCCAACGAGAAAACCGCAGGCAATATCACACTACGTGCGAATAGATTCATAAAAAGCATTTATATTCACGATAAATTCGGTTTAATTGATTGCCGAAGAAAATAGGTCTACGAAGATAGCGAGGTGAAACAGAAAACAAAGGCTTTCGGGGTCTGGGTATTTTCGTGTGGATTGGGGGTGGTTTTACTCCAGATATTCGTGATTTTTGAAGTAAATCGCCAAGTTCTTGAGCCAGCAAATAGGGTCAATGGAAGCGTTAGCGTGAACCAAGGCATGGTCCAAGCACAGGAAACCATGTTGCGTTCGGGAGCTGACGCATTCGACCGAAATTGGTTTAGCCATCATGGTGTCATCAAAATAACTGCCCCGGCGGCTGATTTACATTACTGGGTTTTCGATCCTCCAGGCTTGGCTTCGTCTAGGACGGGGGCGAGTCGCGGTTATGAAGGAACAGTAATGCTGCTTTCCGGGTGGGGAGGCTCAGCGCTCAGTTCCCAGTACCTGTTTCCTTTGGCAATCGAGATGCATAAAGCACGATTCAAAGTTATCATGATAGACCTTCGGGGGCAGGG
Organism: uncultured Opitutia bacterium; assembly: GCA_903913915.1. Classification (GTDB taxonomy): domain Bacteria; phylum Verrucomicrobiota; class Verrucomicrobiia; order Opitutales; family UBA953; genus UBA953. The sequence goes on along the minus strand of CAIWNE010000053.1, from coordinate 1,160 downwards.
TTTTTCTACCGGAGACACCTGTACTTACGGGCTTCTTGATTCTGCCGATTTTACGACGGTAATCAAAGAACTTAATAACCGGGATGAATTGCGTGGGTCAATCATAGTGGCCGGGCATTCCTACGGTGCGGCTGCGGCAATCCAAATCGCTTCGCATAATCCGCATGTCAAAGCAGCCGTTTCTTTATCCGGGCCATGCGAACTGATGTCCCTCGGACCAACCGTCAGGGGACTTGTCTCGTTTTCTTATCCTAAACTTTATTGGTTTAGTCGACCCCTTCTGTCGGACTGGGCAGTTCGGGCGGGCATACTTCTGGCCTCTAGTCGGCATGGCGTAGACCCGGAAAAATCCAGCGCGATCGCTGCCCTCCGTTCGATGACCTCAAAGGTGCTTATAGTCCATGGTGATAATGACATATGCGTTCCAGTTGAGCATGCGAAAAGGATTTTCAATGGTAGGCCGGAAGGAACAAAGATCATGCTCCTTGTTGGTCATGACCACTGGAGTTATCTCGGTTCTCCTGATGTCATTCAATCGATCGTCAGTTGGCTTCCTAGGGACAGTACATCTTTGAGATAAAGCTCTTTTGTTGACCCTGTCTGCCTTGAGTTGAGCTCGTTACGGCGGGTGCTAATAAGTCGTAGGTTGAAGGGCTTGTATGTATTGGAGCAGATGGGCAGGACGTGATAGGCATCTTGCGCGCCTAACAGAGGCGTAGTTTGAGGCTGTACGCCAGAGACGGTTTTCCTCCTGTAATCAGATTCGAGAATATCCAATAGTTGGGCCCTAAGGGCGGATTTCTTGCTGAGCGACCTCCGCCAATGAAACGGGCCGCACTTTCGTGCGGCCCGGGCTATGGCTAGCCAACAACGATGGGTTATTCGGCCGTGACGTTCTCGGCGACGCCGACGCCGAGGGTCATGCCGCCGACGACTTGGACCTTCTCCATGATCGTCTTCTGGAGTTCCTCGAGGACCTTCGGGTTCTTGATGAGGTAGTCCTTGGCGGCTTCGCGGCCCTGGCCGATGAGCTGGCCGTTATAGGCGATCCAGGCGCCCTTCTTCTCGAGGATCTTGTGTTCGATGCCGAGGTCGAGGACGGAGCCGGAGCGGGAGATGCCTTCGGTGTACATGATGTCGAACTCGCACTCCGTGAAGGG